>JAFQHF010000089.1 GCA_017398105.1 Oscillospiraceae bacterium
GAGTAGAACGACATAGCACCCTCGTGATAGAATGTAGCTACCACACAAACACACTACAGGAGGGTATCATGTCGTCCTACACTCATTTTACACTAAACGAGAGAAAATATCTACAGGAACTTTTGGAGAAAGGATACGGGGTGCGGGCAGCAGCACGGGCACTGGGAAGAGCGCCATCCAGCGTATCCCGGGAATTGAAACGAAACAGCAGCAAAGCGGGGAAACGTGGGAAAAACTCGTACCATCACTGGCGCGCCAATGCCCTGACGGTGGCGCGCCGCCGTCAAAAGCGTTCCCCTGCACTTCCTGTTGGCTCTGAAATCAGGGCCTATGTGGAGGAGAAGCTGAGCCTGTTCTGGTCGCCTGAGCAGATTGCTGGTCGCTGGAAGCTTGAGCATCCCGGCGCTACGCTTTGCTTTGCCACAATCTACAGATATATTCGCAGCAAGCGCTTTGTTGGCATTCACCGCAAAACACACCTTCGCAGACGCGGAAAGCATCGGTTTCACAAGGATTCTGACTACTCAACGATCCACCCTGACCGCCTCATCCCACAGTGGCCTTCTGAAATTCAGCGCCGGGAACGTATTGGCGACTGGGAGGGTGACACTGTTTACGGTGCCGTCGGGAAAGGCCTGATCGTTACATTGGTTGATCGTAAATCACGCTATCTTTGTGCAGGGTTGCTGCCTTCGCGCAATGCTGAGCGGACCTGTTCCGTTATTCACGCTTTGCTCAAAGATCTTCCGGTCAAGAGCATCTCCTTGGATAACGGTTCAGAGTTTGCTCAGTTTCGCACCCTTGAAGATATTCTTCATGTCCCTGTTTTCTTTGCCGAACCTCACAAGCCCTGGCAGCGCGGTACTAACGAAAATACCAATGACATCCTTCGTTTCTTCTTTCCCAAGGGCTGTGATTTCCATGCTGTTTCTCCCGATCTCCTTCGCTCTGTTGTCCTCTCCATTAACCTCCGCCCTCGCAAATGCCTGGGCTGGCTCTCTCCTCACGAGGTCTTCTTTTCTGTTGCACTTACTTGACTATCTGGCCCTTTGGGCCTACTTTCTTGCAATAATGCGGAACAAGCTGTAGAAAAGTCGACAAACTGCGGTACAGATATAGGCTCCCTCCCGAGGCGCGATGCGTTAAGAAAACATGCCAGTGGTGGAGGTCGGCCGTCAGGACGACGAGCGACTGCCAATGCGCGCATTGGCCGAGCGTAGCCAGCGCCGAGCTTGTCTCGGTGATGGCCGATACTGTTGTTAGCCAAAGTGGGGAGCAATCTATGATTGCGACTCAGACAGCTGGCAGCCGTTTGCGGCTGACTGAGGGAGTCTCTCTGCTGCATTATTGCGCAATTGCTTTTCTTCAACGACATAACCTTCCCCCTCAGTGAGGGGGATGGAAAGGAAAGAGTTATCCTACACTTTGCACCAAAGAAATACCGAAACAGCAAGCCCGCCAAGGCTTGCTTTTTCTTGTTCTGCGTGATAGAATGAAAGCGACAAACTTGAATTTAGCGAACAGTTACTCTATAAAAAATTATTTAACAAATTAAGAAATGGAATGATTATTATGATAAAAATCGGAACCTGTGTAAAAGGTGAAGAATTACTTACTGCACTGCCGACAGTAATTAGTGCCGGGTTTGAAGCGATAGAAGTATATTTCGATGCCGGACTCAAAGATATTGATCTCAAGGAATTATCTCAAAAAGCAAAGGAAATAGTCCA
>JAFQHF010000107.1 GCA_017398105.1 Oscillospiraceae bacterium
GCGCAGCTGGGCTCGCTCAGGGATCTGGATTATGGCATCTATCCCTACACCACCTCATCCAACACCATCGCAGCTTATGCTCCCATCGGCTCAGGCTTACCCAGTGCCAAGATTGATGATGTGGTCGGCGTGGTAAAGGCCTATTCCACCTGCGTGGGCGAAGGCCCGTTTGTCTGCGAAATGTCCGGCGCTGAAGCCGAAGCCCTTCGCCAGGCAGGCGCTGAGTACGGTGCCAAAACGGGGCGTCCCCGCAGGGTTGGCCCCATGGACATTGTGGCGACCCGGTATGGCGTTGAAGTGCAGGCGGCAACCGCCATTGCCCTGACCAAGCTGGATGTGCTGTCCTATATGGAAAAGATACCGGTCTGCACGCATTATCTTCTGGATGGCGAACAAACTGACCATTTTCCGTTTCCGGCAGCATTGAACAAGGCAAGGCCGGTCATTGAATACTTCGACGGCTGGAAATGCGACATCTCCGGTGCGCGGAGCTGGGATGACCTGCCCAGGGCTGCACAGGAATACGTGACATTCATTGAAAAACAGATTGGCTGTCCCATCAGGTATGTGTCGGTAGGCCCCGAACGAGACAGCATCATCATCCGATAAAGAGGAGAATAAGCATGACGAACCGATACGAATCCCCCTTGTCATCAAGATATGCTTCCGAATATATGCTGGGCCTTTTTTCACCCGATACAAGATACCAGACCTGGCGCAGGCTGTGGGTATCCCTGGCAAGGGCAGAAATGGCGCTGGGGCTTCCGATCACCCAGGCGCAGGTGGATGAGTTGACCGCCCACATCACAGATATTGACTACGATTGTGTGGCCAGGCGCGAAAAAGAAGTGCGCCACGATGTCATGGCCCATGTCTACGCCTACGGGCAGGCTGCACCGGCTGCGGCAGGAATCATCCATCTGGGCGCTACCAGCTGCTATGTCACAGACAATGCCGATCTGATCATGTTCCGGGATGCTCTGACGTATTTGCGTTCAGAGCTTTTGGGCGTTATGGCGAATCTTGCGGATTTCGCTGAAAAGTACAACGCGCTGCCCACACTGGGCTACACGCACTACCAGCCGGCGCAGCTTGTAACGGTCGGCAAGCGTGCCGCCCTCTGGCTGCAGGACTTCCTATCGGACCTGCAGGAGATTGATTTTGCCATCAGCAATATCAGGTTCCTCGGCTGCCGCGGAACGACCGGAACCGAAGCCAGCTTTGTGGATCTGTTTGAAGGCGATGCATCGAAAATCGACGAGATGAACCGCATGATCGCAGCAGATTTCGGCTTTGACGAATGCTTTGACGTGGCAGGTCAGACCTATCCCCGCAAAGTGGATAGTCGTATCTTGAACGCGCTTTCCTCTGTGGCACAGAGCTGCTACCGCATGGCAAACGACATCAGGCTTTTGCAGCACGACCGTCAGATAGAAGAACCCTTTGAGAAGAATCAGATCGGTTCGTCTGCCATGGCCTACAAGCGTAATCCCATGCGCTGCGAGCGGATCTGCTCCCTTGCGCGGTATCTCATGGCGGATGCCATGAACGCACCGATGACCGCATCGACGCAATGGCTGGAAAGAACGCTGGACGACTCGGCAAACCGTCGCATTTCGCTCCCAGAAGGCTTTCTTTGCTGTGAAGCAATTCTGCGCCTTGCGCAGAATGTGACCAATGGGCTACGGGTCAATGAGAAGATCATTGAGAAAGCCGTCAGGGAATACCTGCCGTTCATTGCCACAGAAAACCTGATGATGGAGGCGGTGAAGCGCGGCGGCAACCGTCAGGAGATCCACGAAATCATTCGCAGATGCTCCATGGAGGCTACTGCAAGGATGAAAAACGGCGAAGAATGCGATCTTCTTTCCCGCCTGGCAGAAGAAAAGGAATTCGGCCTGACCGAAGCGGAGATGGCAGAGCTGCTGAGTCCCGGCCTGTATATCGGCAGATGCCCTGAGCAGGTAACGGCGTTTGTTGAGAAGGTCAGACCGCTGCTGGAACATGCCGATGGCAAGTCGGCAGACATCAGCCTGTAAGGAAAGGGGGAAACACGGTGGATAAGGTGCTGGTTCTTGACTTTGGCGGACAGTACAACCAGCTGATAGCCCGTCGCGTGCGCGCGGAGCATGTGTATGCCGAAATCAAGCCCTGCGGCAGGATCACGCCCGAAGAGATCAAGGCAATCGGGTACAAGGGCATCATTTTTACAGGCGGTCCAAACAGCGTATACGCTGAAGCTTCGCCGCATTACGATCCTGCTGTGCTTGATCTGGGCATCCCGATCCTCGGCATATGCTATGGGGATCAGCTGCTGGCTCATCTGGCGGGCGGTGAAATCGCATCTGCGGCAAACGCAAGCGAATACGGCAAAACCACAGTATTCACCACGGATAATGTGCTGTTTGAAGGACTGCCATCGGAAAGCATCTGTTGGATGAGCCATACAGACTATGTGAAAACACTACCTATTGGTTTTGTAACGATTGCGCACACCGCAAAATGTCCCTGTGCAGCCATGTGTGATGAAAGCCGCAAGCTCTATGGTGTTCAGTTTCATCCGGAGGTTACTCACACCGTATACGGCAGGCAAATCATCCAGAATTTCCTTTTCGGGGTCTGCGGATGCAATCCGGATTGGAAAATGGATAACTTTGTCGAAGCCTCGGTAAGAAAGTATCAGGCATCGCTTGCAGGCAAAAAGGTTCTCCTGGCGCTTTCCGGCGGCGTCGATTCCTCCGTTGCCGCGGTGCTTCTGCATAGAGCAATCGGCGACAATCTGACCTGTGTGTTTGTGGATCATGGACTGCTCCGAAAGGACGAGGGAGATTTTGTTGAAAACACCTTTGGAAAGCAGTTTGGTATCCATCTGATCAGGATCAATGCGGAAGATCGTTTCCTCAGCAGACTGCAAGGCGTCACCGAGCCGGAGCAGAAACGGAAGATCATTGGCGAAGAGTTCATCCGCGTATTCGAGGATGTGGCAAAGCAGCTTGGCAAAGTGGATGTGCTGGCGCAGGGCACCATCTATCCCGACGTCATCGAAAGCGGCAAGGGCGATTCCGCGGTCATCAAAAGCCATCATAACGTGGGAGGTCTGCCCGACGTGATTGCCTTTGATGAGATCGTGGAGCCGCTCCGGGAGCTGTTCAAGGATGAAGTCCGGGAAGTCGGCACACAGCTGGGCATTCCGCAGGAGCTGGTGTGGCGTCAGCCGTTTCCGGGACCGGGACTTGCTGTGCGTGTGATTGGAGAAGTCACCAGGGAGAAGCTGGAGATTCTGCGGGAGGCTGATGCCATCTTCCGCGAGGAGATCGCCAATGCGCGGCTGGAAGGCAGCACAAATCAGTATTTTGCGGTGCTGACTGATCTGAGAAGCGTGGGCGTTATGGGCGATGCCCGAACCTACGGCTATACGGCAGCATTGAGAGCCGTCACAACAGATGACTTTATGACAGCAGA
>JAFQHF010000037.1 GCA_017398105.1 Oscillospiraceae bacterium
TATTGACCCTGCGCTATTCCCTGGCCTACGGCTGGGATGTGGGCGGCGGAACCCAGGGCTACGGCAACACCGCAGGCTACTGTGTCACTGCCCTGAACGGAAGCTATACCATCAACCACCGGATGGAGACGGTGGAGCAGTCTGACGGCAGCCTGGTGTATCAGTGCCACTGCTGCGGTCTGATCGAAGCCTGTGCGCACCAGAATACAGTATATAATGATTTGGGCGATGGTTCCCATATCAAATTCTGCAATGATTGCCGTACCATGATCGGCGATCCTGAAGAACACATCTGGGATCAGCAGGAGACTGCCCATGTCTGCTCCGCCTGCGGATGCAGCGAAGAGCACCGCTGGAAAGAGGTGGAGGGCAGCAACACCGCCACCTGTACGGAAGGCGGCATGAGAACAAAGCTCTGCACAATTTGTTCAAAGGTCGTAGAGGAGGAAGCTCCGCCCAGAGGACATTCCCTGGGCAGCCGGTGGAATCACACGAAAAACGAACACTATCAGAAATGCTCTGTCTGTCAGGAGATCATTCCGGAAAGCAAGGGGAGCCATCGGTATGAATACCACGCAGGCGACAATGACTGGTATTGCACCGTCTGCGATGCAGGTCATGACTGGGATTACTGCGGCAATTTGAGTCTGACGGTCAAATCTGCTGATTGCACCCGGATCGTCTACCACTGCGGCGACTGTGGACTTGACCTGACGAAAAACGGCAGCTTCCCGGAGCATCACAGGTATGAAAACGGCATTTGCATCATCTGCGGCGCAGCGGATCCGGACTTTACACCGCCGGTGACAGAGCCACCGGAAACCCAGCCACCGGTGACAGAGCCGCCAGAAACAGACCCTCCAGAAACGGAGCCACCTGTGACGGAGCCTCCAGTAACAGATCCCCCAGAGACGGAGCCACCTGTGACGGAGTCTCCGGAGACGGAACCCAACAGAAAGAATCGGAGGAAAGAACATGAATCCTAAAATCAATGAAATCTTACAGGAAATCGAAACCGTCATCGTCGGCAAACGGGAGAATGTGGAGAAGATCCTCATGGCTGTGCTGGCTGGCGGACATGTGCTGATGGAGGATGTGCCCGGCGTGGGCAAGACCACCACTGCCATGACCTTTGCAAAGGTGCTGGGACTCCAGACCCGGCGTGTCCAGTTCACCTCCGATACGGTACCCTCCGACATCATCGGCTACTCTGTCTACGATAAGGACAGCGGCTGCTTTGTCTATAAGCCCGGTGCGGTAATGACGAACCTGCTTCTGGCCGACGAGATCAACCGCACCTCCAGCAAGACCCAGTCTGCACTGCTCGAATGCATGGAGGAGCTGCACGTCACCGTGGACGGCGAAACCCACGAATTACCCAAGCCCTTCGTGGTGCTGGCAACCCAGAACCCCGTGGGCTCCGCCGGTACGACCTTGCTTCCTTCTTCACAGCTCGACCGCTTCATGGTCAAGCTCAGCATGGGATACCCGGATTTCGCCAGTCAGGTCAGCATTCTCCGTGACCGCCACAGTACCAACCCTTTGGATAAAATCAAGGCAATTGTGTCCATCGACGAGCTGCGGCAGCTCATTGCGGAGGCTGCTCAGGTGGAGGTCGTGGACAGCATTTATGAATATGTCACCCGCCTGACCCAGGCCACAAGAGCGCATCCGATGGTTGCGCTGGGTGTCAGCCCCCGTGGTGCCCTGGCAGTTTGCCGCATGGCCAAGGCCAGAGCCTTCGTTCTGGGTCGGGATTACATGATTCCGGAGGATGTGGCGGCGGTATTCCCCGATGTCTGCGCCCACCGTCTGGTGCTGTCCACCAAGGCAAGAATGCTGGAGGAACGGCCGGAGAATATCCTTCAGTCCATTCTGGACAGCGTGAATATGCCTGTCCTGCGGCAGTGAGGACGCAAAGATGATCGTCCGAAAGCTCTTTTGGCTGGCGGCAGAAATCAGCCTTGCTGCCCTTTGGGTGTGCTTCGGAAGCGGTGCGGCTCTTGCGCTGGCGCTGGCGATGCTTCTGATTCCACTTGTCAGCATTCCGATCAATCTGTACCTGCGAAGGAAAATCCGATTGAAATTGACCGCCCAGCCCAATCTGCGAAAGGAGCAGGAAGCGCAGATCATGCTGAAGCTGACGAATCCGACGGTTTTGCCGGTGAACCTCCCGTGCTGTCTGGCTGTGACGAATCTGTTGAACGGAATGCTTCTGCGTGAAAAAGTCCATGTAACCGGCAATCAGGTCACACGATCTGTCAAAAGTCGGTACTGCGGACGGCTTCGCATCACGGTGGAAAAGGCGAAGCTCTATGACTGCTTCGGACTGGTGGGAATCCCTCTGAGCTGCCCCGAAAAATGCCACATCACAGTCCAGCCCGACGGCTTTGAAACCCGGATTTCTCTGGCGGACGAGCTGGGCGGTATCGCAGAGTCTGAGCAGTATTCCCAGTACCGTTCCGGCTCTGACATGACGGAAACCTTCCAGCTCCGGGAATATGTCCCCGGCGACAGCCCCCGGCAGATCCACTGGAAGCTCAGTGGCAAGCTGGACCGGTTTATCGTCCGGGACCCCGGTCTGCCGATCATTCAGGATGTGCTCCTGTTCTGGGAACGCACGGAACCGGAGGAAACTGTCCAATCCATTGATGCCCAGGCGGAGGTCATTGTCAGCATCGCAAGGGCACTGCTGGAACAGGATGTACAGTTCCGGCTGGGCTGGAACGATACGGAGGAAAACCGCTGTATTCTCCATGAGATCCGGGAGCTGGATGACCTGATCGCAATTCTGCCAAGACTTCTGAGTGCGGCGGGAAGCAGGGAATGCGATTCCGGCGCAGCCCTTTTGCTTCAAACCCGGCCTGATGCCCTTTGCTGCCACATGGTTCATGTGGCCCATACACCTGCCGCTGAGGTGCTGGATTGGAGTAGCTATGGGCATCTGACGGTGCTGGCGGTTTCCAATGGCGGTGTGGATGCCATTGGATTCGATGAAACCAACTATCCCACCCAGCTTGCGGTGCTGGTGATTTAAGGAGGCGGATGCCTTGCGTCAAACACAACCGAGCGGTCTGCAAATCAGCAGACCGCAGCGATCAGCGGTGTCTGTCTGCTGGCTGCTGCCCATATTGTCCGGTGCGGCAATTTACGCACTTCTGGCTCTGACAGGGCTTGAACGCCCCGCTCTTCCGGGACTGGCAGGGGCCTGCGTCTGCGGTCTTCTACTTTTGTTTGGAAAGCGGAAGTGGATTTATCCAGGTGTTTTGGCTTTGCTGGTGCTTTCCCTGCTCCTTCTCAGAGGACGGTTTCTGGACGGTTTCTGCCAGTGGTACAATGGTATGGGGCGGATCTTCACCGTAGAAAGCGGTACGGTTCTTCCGGCACTGGAAGCATCCGCTGACAACGAAAACATCCAGCTTTTCGCCTGTTGGCTCGCTGCCGCCATTGGGGCTTCGCTCGTATTTCTGTCACATTGGGGAAAGGAAACGGCTGCTGCGGCGACTGCGATGCTCTGCGGCGGAGTTTCCCTCATCCTTGGGCGGATGATCCATCCGCTGCCGCTGCTTCTGGCTGCTGTGTTGCTCTGTGTAGGGCGGGGCAGGAAGCATCATCTGCTGCTGATCGGAATTCTGACGGCTGCAATGGTGCTCTCCCTGATACCGGGGTTTTCCGAATGGGCAGGGGAGCGGAGCGAGGCGGTTCAACGGACGCTCCATAGCCATCAATATGAAACCAAATACACAACCCTGCCGGAGGGTCGCCTGGAACCGCTGGGACAGTCAGATGCCCCGGCACTGATCGTGACCATGGAAAAGCCGGAGGTTCTGTACCTGCGTGGCTTCACTGCCGCGGAATTCAGCGAAGATCGTTGGCAGCCCCTGGACAATCAAATTCTCTCTGAGAATCAGGAGCTGCTCTACTGGCTCAACATCCGGGAATTTGATCTGCGGGCCCAGTTTGAAGCTGCCGCTTCCGTTTTGGAAACCGATCAGAATACCGTCACGGTCCAGAATGTGGGCTCTTGCAGCGCATACCGCTATATCCCATTTACCATTCGGGCGGATGAGCGGCTTGTCCCGGAAAACCTGACGGATACCGCAAAGGGAACGAGGTACGACAGCTTCACCACCGTCTACGGCGGAGCTCAGAAACTGCCCGAACTGTTGACATTGCTGCAAGCGGAGCATAGCCGCTACCTTCAGGCAGAGGCAGCTTACCGGGATTTTGTGGAAGCCAACTACCTGAGCATCCCGGAGGAACTGGCTGAAAAAATGCAGGTGTACTGGGAGAAAGCAGAGGGAATGGATGCCCCGGCGGCGGTGAAAGAGGTCCTTGAGAGCTGCTATCCCGACGGACTACGCCATGATCCTTATGATACCACTGCCGCTGTTCTGACACTGCGCCATTTCGGTATTCCCGCCAGATATGCCGAGGGCTACATCACCCCGCAGACAACGGCAACCACGTTGGAGCTGACGGGGCGGCACGCCGCCTGCTGGGCGGAGGTCTACCAGGACGGCATCGGCTGGATTCCCATGGAGCTGACTCCCGGACTGGATGGAGAAACGGTGCGGAAGGAAGACCAGCCTCTGCCCCCCGACACGCCGGAGCAGACCCAGCCCCCGGAGACAGAGCCGACAAAGGAACCGCAGCCGGACGGCGGCTATCAGGTGCGCATTGCACAGGTGCTCCTGAACATAGCCATCGTACTTACACTCGGATTGCTTCTGCTGATTTTGTTGCTGCTCTTGCGGAGAAAGCATATCCTGAAAAAGCGGCAGGCGATCCTTAATCAGGAGAATATCCGGGAGGCAGTCACTTGGAGCTTTGCGGATGCGGTGCAGATCCTGGAGTGTATGGACATCCATCGTGGAAATGGTTCACTGGATGTACTTGCCCAGCCCCTTCGGGACCGGTTTGGTGCGGAGCTTGCGGAGCAGTTTGAAGCTGCATCCCGGATCAACGCCAAAGCACTGTTCTCCAGTAAGCATATGACGGAAACAGAGCGGGAAA
>JAFQHF010000038.1 GCA_017398105.1 Oscillospiraceae bacterium
CGTCATCGGCAAGGCCGGTGCCGAGATCGAGAACCTGCGCAAGGAGATGGAAGGCCGCATCGGCAAGTCCGTCGCCCTGAACATCGTCGAGGTCCGCAGCCCCGACCTGAACGCCCAGCTGGTGGCTGAGAACATCGCTCAGCAGCTGGAGAAGCGTATCTCCTTCCGTCGTGCCATGAAGAAGGCTATGCAGCAGGCCACTCGCCTGGGTGCCAAGGGCATCAAGGTCACCTGCGCCGGCCGTCTGGGCGGCGCTGAGATCGCCCGCTCCGAGTCCTACCACGAGGGCACCATTCCTCTGCAGACCATCCGTGCCGACATCGAGTACGGCTTTGCTGAGGCTGCCACCACCTATGGCCGTATCGGCATCAAGGTGTGGATCTACAAGGGTGAGGTCCTGAACTCCACCCTGCGCACCGCTACCCCCGAGCCCGAGAAGCGTGAGCGCCGTGAGCGCCGCGACCGCCGCAACGGCGACCGCCGTGGCGGTGACCGCCGTCAGGGTGGCGAGAGAAGAAACTACAACCGTGAAGGAGGTAACCGCTAATGCTGATGCCCAAGAGAGCGAAGTACCGCAAGGTGCAGCGCGGCCGCATGACCGGCACCGCCACTCGCGGTAATACCGTTGCTTACGGTGAGTTCGGCATCCAGGCTCTGGAGCCCGGCTGGATCACCGGCAACCAGATCGAGGCCGCCCGTATCGCCATGACCCGTTACACCAAGCGTGGCGGTAAGGTTTGGATCAAGATCTTCCCCGACAAGCCTTATTCCAAGAAGGGCCTGGGCACCCGTATGGGTTCCGGTAAGGGCGCTCCTGAAGGCTGGGTCGCAGTCGTTAAGAATCAGAAGGTGATGTTCGAGATCGGCGGCGTTTCCGAGGAAGTCGCTCGTGAGGCCATGCGTCTGGCCCAGCACAAGCTGCCCATCAAGACCCGCATCATCGCCAAGGAAAAGCCTGCTACTGAGATTGGTGGTGAATAATGATGAAGGCAAAGGAAATCAAGAATCTGTCTGTTGAAGAGCTGACCAAGAAGCTGGACGACCTGAAGAAGGACCTGTTCATGCTCCGTATGCAGCACGCCACCAACCAGCTGGATAATCCCATGCAGCTGAACGCTGTCAAGAAGGATATCGCCCGCGTCAAGACCATTATTCGTGAGAAAGAGACCAAGATCTAAGGAGGAAACGTAAATGACTGAGAATACCAGAGCATTCCGTAAGACTATGATCGGTCAGGTCGTCTCCGATAAGATGGACAAGACCATTGTGGTTGCGGTTAAGGATAGCTACCAGCATCCCCTGTACAAGAAGACCATGAAGCGGACTTATAAGCTGAAGGCCCACGACGAGAACAACGAGTGCGGCATCGGCGATACCGTTGAGGTCATGGAGACCCGTCCCCTGTCCAAGGACAAGCGTTGGAGACTGGTCAACATCATTGAGAAGGCTAAGTAAGGAGGTCGTCAACTATGGTTCAGATGGAAAGCTACCTGAAGGTTGCCGACAACACCGGCGCCAAGGAAATCCACACCATCCGCGTCCTGGGCGGCTCCAAGCGTAAGTACGGCAACATCGGTGACATCATCGTTGCTTCCGTCCGCAAGGCTGCTCCCGGCGGCACTGTGAAGAAGGGTGACGTCGTCAAGGCTGTCATCGTTCGCACCAAGCGCGGCGTTCGCCGTGAGGATGGTACCTACGTTCGCTTCGATGAGAACGCTGCCGTTATCATCAAGGAGGACAAGAACCCCAAGGGTACCCGTATCTTTGGACCCGTTGCCCGTGAGCTGCGTGACAAGGACTTTATGAAGATCCTGTCCCTGGCTCCCGAGGTCATCTAATGGAGGAAAGCCAAGGATGAACATTAAGAAGAATGATACCGTTATCGTCCTGTCCGGCAAGGACAAGGGCGTCAAGGGCAAGGTCCTGGTTGCCATGCCCACCGAGAACAAGGTCATCGTCGAGGGCGTCAACGTCGCCACCTGCCACACCAAGCCCCGCCGTCAGGGCGAGACCGGTGGCATCGTGAAGAAGGAGACCCCCATCCGCACCTGCAAGGTCGCTCTGTTCTGCGAGAAGTGCGGCAAGGGTGTCCGTGTTGGCCACACCATGAACGGTGACAAGAAGGTTCGCATCTGCCGCAAGTGCGGCGCCGAGATCTAAGGAAGGAGGAGTAAACTATGGAACCCAGAATGAAGACTCTGTACAATACCGAGATTGCTCCTTCCCTGATGAAGAAGTTCGGTTATAAGTCCGTCATGCAGATCCCCAAGCTCGACAAGGTCGTCATCAACGTCGGCTGCGGCGAGTCCAAGAACAATGCCAAGGAGATCGAGGCCATTGTCAAGGATCTGGGCATCATCACCGGCCAGAAGGCCGTCATCTGCAAGGCCCGCAAGTCCGTCGCCAACTTCAAGCTCCGTGAGGGCGAGAACGTCGGTGTCAAGGTCACCCTGCGCGGCGCCAAGATGTACGAGTTCCTGGACCGTCTGTTCAGCGTGGCTCTGCCCCGCGTCCGCGACTTCCGCGGCATCAACCCCAACTCCTTTGACGGCCGCGGCAACTACGCCTTCGGTCTGAAGGAGCAGCTGATCTTCCCCGAGATCGAGTACGACAAGGTGGACAAGATCCGTGGTATGGATATCTGCATCTGCACCACCGCCACCACCGACGAGGAAGCCAAGGAGCTGCTGAAGGCTCTGGGCGCTCCCTTCTACGCTTGATTGGAGGAACGAACATGGCAAAGAAGTCTATGATCCTGAAGCAGCAGGCTGAGCCCAAGTTCTCCAGCCGCCGCTACAACCGCTGCAAGATCTGCGGCCGTCCCCATGCTTACCTGCGTGACTACGGCATCTGCCGTATCTGCTTCCGTGAGCTGGCCTACAAGGGCCAGATCCCCGGTGTCCGCAAGGCCAGCTGGTAATCACACATTATTGTAAATAAGATTCGGGAAGTCGGGTGAAAATGGCTCAGGGCTCGCCCCTGAGTACATTCACTCCGATACCCCCGCATCTTCACGGCATCCGCCGTAACTTCAATTTAAGGAGGAAAACAAAATGCACATCACTGATCCCGTTGCAGATATGCTGACCCGCATCCGCAATGCCAGCTCTGCAAAGCACGAAACCGTCGATGTCCCCGCTTCCAACCTGAAGAAGGCCATCGCTGAGATCCTGCTGGAGGAGGGCTACATCAAGTCCTACTCCGTTGTCGACAACGGCAACCAGGGCATGATCCACATCACCCTGAAGTACCTGGCCAAGAAGCAGCCCGTCATCTCCGGCCTGCGCCGCATCTCCAAGCCCGGTCTGCGTATCTACGCCGG
>JAFQHF010000039.1 GCA_017398105.1 Oscillospiraceae bacterium
AATCTCCCAATTTGCTGAGCTTTTCTAACCGCAGGCTTTCATCCCATATTCCTATCTGCATTTCTTTCGCCCTCCTTCTTGATACTATTTTAGCATATCTTTTGATATTTGGGCGATTGTATTTAGTTTTTAGAGATTACCGATAATTTACTATACCACAAAACACAATTCTTGACAAGTTCTCCTCTGCGTGCTATGCTGTAGGGGAACTGAACAGTATCTTCAGGGCGGGGTGTGATTCCCCACCGGCGGTAGAGTCCGCGAGCGCAGCTGCGCCGATCCGGTGTGATTCCGGAACCGACAGTATAGTCTGGATGGGAGAAGGTACGCATATTGCTTGCGTTTTCTTTTTCACGCCCTGAGTGTATGCTCAGGGCGTATTCTTTTGTGAGGTGAGACTATGGATATGACTGTTTTGATGGAAAATCTGGGATTTGTGGGCGGCTGCATCGTCATTGTCGCCGCATTGGGCTTTGCCGCAAAGCTCACGGAGCGGTATCTTCCCGAAATTCGCACCGTGACCACAGCCCGCCGGGTCAGTATCATCGGCATCTGCTCCGCCATTGCCACTGTGCTGCATATGCTGGATTTTCCCCTGCTGTTCCTGGCTCCCGGTTTCTATAAGCTGGATTTCTCCGAGCTGCCTGTTCTGCTGTGCGGCTTCTACCTGGGACCCAGTGCGACGGTCGCCTGCGAGGGTGTAAAGATTTTGCTGAAGCTGCTTCTGAAAGGAACCTCCACCGCCTTTGTTGGTGATCTGGCCAATTTCGTTGTGGGCTGTTCCTTTGTACTGCCTGCTACCATCTGGTATCACGCCCACAAATCCAGGCACAGCGCCATCATCGGACTGATTCTGGGCACCGCGTCCATGTCTGTGTTTGGCAGCGCCTTCAACGCCGTTTATCTTCTGCCCAAGTTTGCCGAGCTCTACGGCATGCCTCTGGAAACCATCATCGCCATGGGTGCGGAAATTCACGGCAGTATCCGCAACGTTTCCACCTTTGTCCTGCTGTGCGTTGCACCGCTGAATGTAGTCAAGGGAACCGTAGTCTCCATTCTGACCATGCTCCTGTACAAACGGGTAGCCCGGCCCCTCTTCGACATCCATAAATAACCCTGCAAAAAACTCCCGCTGTCCATACAGCGGGAGTTTTTTCATCTTACTTGATCACGCGGACTCTCAGAACGCCTTCCACCTGCTTCAGATGGTTCACGACCTCCTGGGAGGGATGCTGGTCAAAGTCCAGCATGGTGTAGGCATATTCGCCACGGCTCTTGTTCATCAGGCCATCGATGTTGACATTGTCAGCGGCAATGGCAGCAGTGAACCGGCCCAGGGAGTTGGGGATGTTCCGGTGCAGGATGGTGATCCGGCCTGCAGCCTGGCAGACGCCCATATCGCAGTTGGGATAGTTCACGGAATTGACGATGTTGCCGTTTTCCAGATAATCCATCACCTGCTTTACAGCCATCTTCGCGCAGTTGTCCTCGGATTCCTCGGTGGAGGCGCCCAGATGGGGAATGGCGATGCAGCCCGGCATGTTGGCAGTCTTCTCATTGGGGAAGTCGGTCACATAGCGGCTGACCTTGCCGGATGCCAGTGCCTCTGCCATGGCATCGTCGTCCACCAGCAGGTCACGGGCAAAGTTCAGGATGATCACGCCGTCCTTCATCTTGGACAGGGCCTCTGCGTTGATCATCTTCTCCGTATCCTTCAGCAGAGGTACATGGAGGGTGATCACATCACAGTTGGCATAGATCTCATCACGGGTCTTTACGCGCTGTACATGCCGGTCCAGATGCCAGGCTGCCTCGACGGAAATGTGGGGGTCGCAGCCGTAGACATCCATACCCAGCTTTCTTGCGCGGTTTGCCAGAGGGCCGCCGATGGCGCCCAGGCCGATGATACCCAGCTTCTTGCCGTAGATCTCATGGCCTGCAAACTGAGACTTGCCCTTTTCCACCAGACGGCCGATTTCAGAGCTGCCCTTGATGGACTGCACCCAGTTGACACCGCCGATAATATCCCGGCTGGCCAGCAGCATACCGCACAGAGCCAGCTCCATAACGCTGCGTGCATTGGCACCGGGGGTATTGAATACCACGATGCCCTTTTCCGCGCAGGTGGTCAGGGGGATGTTGTTCACACCGGCACCGGCACGGGCCACGGCCAGCAGATTCTCCGGCATATGCATATCGTGCATACCGGCGCTGCGCACCACGATGGCATCCGCAGCCTCCACATCGTCCACACGGGCAAAGTTCTCCGTCCACAGAGCTGTGCCCTGCTCAGAGATTTTATTCAAATAATGATAGTTAAACATGTTAACGTTCCTCTTTTCCATGATGTAGGAAGATAATTGATCGTTTCGCCCACGATCAGCAGGCATCTATTGTAGGGGCGGATTTTTAATCCGCCCTTACCCTGCCGATGCATGTACAGTAAAATTCTCCGTACAATTGTTGGTATCCGGAGGGCGGATTGAAAATCCGCCCCTACGATTGGTTGATCCCTATACTGAAAATGATACTTTACTGATTCTCCTTCTCGAACTTCTCCATGAACCGGACAAGCTCCTTCACGCCCTCGATGGGCATGGCATTATAGATGCTGGCGCGCATGCCGCCGACGCTGCGGTGGCCCTTCAGATTGGCAAAACCGGCCTCGGTGGAAGCCTTGACGAATTTGGCATCCAGCTCAGCATTTCCGGTGACAAAGGGAACATTCATCAAAGAGCGGTCCTTCTTCACCACGGTGCCCTTAAACATCTGGCTGGCATCCAGGAAATCGTACAGAACAGCAGCCTTCTTCTCATTGTAGGCCTTCATCTCTTCCAGACCGCCGTTGCGCAGCAGCCACTTGAAGACCTTGCCGCAGATGTAGATGCCGTAGGCGGGAGGGGTATTGTACATGGAGCCGTTGTCGGCATGGGTCTTGTAGCGCAGCATGGTGGGAGTGCCGGGCAACACATTCTCCGTGATCAGGTCATCCCGGATAACCGCAATGACCACGCCCGCAGGGCCGATGTTCTTCTGGACACCGCCGTAGAGCATGCCATACCTGGTCACATCCACGGGTTCGCTCAGGAAGCAGGAGGAAACATCCGCCACCAGATCCTTGCCCTTGGTATTGGGCAGCTGCTTGAACTTGGTGCCGTAGATGGTGTTGTTTTCACAGATATAGACATAGTCCGCATTCTCGCTGATGGGCAGGTCGGAGCAGTCGGGAATATAAGAGAAAGTCTGGTCTGCGGAGGATGCGATGGCATTGGCCTGACCATACATCTTGGCCTCCTGCCAGGCCTTCTTGGCCCAGACGCCGGTGATGATATAATCCGCCGCCTTGTTCTTCATCAGGTTCATGGGTACAGCCGCAAACTGCTGGCTGGCGCCGCCCTGCATGAACAGAACCTTATAGTTATCAGGAATCCCCATCAGGCTGCGCAGGTCTGCTTCAGCCTCGTCAATGATGGTCTGGTAAGCCTTGGAGCGGTGGCTCATCTCCATCACGGACATGCCGGTTCCCCGGTAATCCATCATTTCCGCCGCAGCCTCCTGCAGCACACACTCCGGCAGGACAGCAGGGCCTGCGGAAAAATTATATACTCTGGACATAAAATATCCTCCAAATCTGAAATAATAGTGGGGTAAATGATCGTTTAGCGTACGATAATCTGTAGGGCGGGGTCATATATTTTTTTTGTATGATTGCCCCCGGCAATCATCAGTATTACAGATTCGCTGCGCGGAGCACCACCCCGCCGAGCAGGTTACGAAACTATCCTGGTAAAAACGGCGCAAAATGATACAAATACGATAGAACAACCCATGGCTATTATTGATGTCGGGTCGGCGGGGTCATGACCCCGCCCTACAGATATTGATGCATAATCAATCATTTACCGTAGTAACGATACCGAGCGGGTTTGGGCAGTCACGATTCCCACCGCACCGAGCACGCATTGGCCGTCGGCCCATGCCGACAAACGATA
>JAFQHF010000108.1 GCA_017398105.1 Oscillospiraceae bacterium
CTGCATGACGCCCATCATCTTCTACAACCTGCTCATGAGTCTCGTCAGCAACCTGCAGGTGATCACCCCGGCGCTGTCCCTGACCAAGGGCGGCCCCGGAACCGGCAGTTACTATATGTGCTATATGCTCTATCAACAGGCGTTCAAGTCCCATAAATACGGCTATGGCAGCGCCGTGGCGGTGATCCTGTTCATCCTGATCGCCATCTTCACCGCGATCCTGTTTGCCACCAGCAAGGGCTGGATCTTCTATGAAGGGGATGATAGAGAATGACGGCTGCAACGATCGAGAAAACCTCCGGCCGCCTGGCCTCCAGGAAGAAGCGCGAGCAGGCCGCCAACATCCTGTCCATCGCCGTGCTGATTCTGCTGGGGCTGATCGTCATGTTCCCCATCTATTGGATCTTCCGCTCGTCCCTGATGTCCAACGGCGAGCTGTATGCCTATCCGCCGGCCTTTACACCTCCTGAATGGCGTTTCTCCAACTACACGGAGACGCTGAAGGTCTTTGATTACTGGAAGTTCCTCGGCAACACCATGACCATCCTGGTGCCCTCCGTCATCGGCGCGGTCATCACGGCCACCATGGGCGGCTATGCCTTTGCCCGGTTGCGCTTCCGGGGCAAGAAGTTCCTGTTCATGCTCTGCGTGGGCTCCATGCTCCTGCCTTCCATGGTCACGCTGATCCCCCTGTTCGTCGTCTGGGCAAAGGTGGGTCTGGTCAATACCTACTGGCCGCTGATCCTGCCCCATTTCTGCGGCGGCGGCGCTTTCAACATCTTCCTGATCCGTCAGTTTGTCAAGACCGTCCCGCGGGAGCTGGACGAAGCTGCCACCATCGACGGCTGCGGCTATTTCCGCATCCTGGTGTACATCATCGTTCCGGCGATCAAGTCCGCCATGATCGTGGTGGGCCTGCTCAAGTTCATCGAGCTGTGGAACGATCTGCTCCAGCAGGTCACCTACATCACCCGCCGGGAGAACTATACCCTGGCCCTGGGCCTGAACATCTTCAAGGGCTCCTTCAATGACGACTGGTCATCCATCATGTGCGCCACCTGCCTGTCCTTCATTCCGGGCATCGTGTTCTACCTGATCGGCCAGCGCTACTTTGTCGAAGGCATCGTCATGACCGGCATGAAGAATTGATGCCATTCATGCCCTACAGAACGATCATCTCGCCGCATCTTTTGCGTCAATACTATGTTTCGTTCCGGTCAACGTAGCTTCAGCTACGCCTCCCTACACTCAACTGCGTCTTGACCACAAAATCTGCAACGATCTGCTCATTCCTTAAGGACAAGAATAGCATCAGGAGGAAAATATGAGCATCCGCGAAATCCCGCTTAACCGGGTCAGGATCACGGACGCTTTCTGGTCGCCGCGCCAGCGTCTGATGACCGACGTGACCATCCCCTACATGGAAAAGATCCTCCGGGACGAGGTGCCGGGGGCGGAAAAATCCCATGCCATCAGCAACTTCCGCATGGCTGCGGGTGAAGAAACCGGCGAGTTTTACGGCATGGTGTTCCAGGACAGCGATGTGGCAAAGTGGCTGGAAGCCGCGGCCTACTCCCTGGCGCTGAAACCGGACAAGGAACTGGAAGCCCGCGTGGATGACGTGGTCGCCCTCATTGGTCGCTGCCAGCAGGCGGATGGATACCTCAACACCTACTTCACCGTGAAGGAGCCGGAAAACCGCTGGGCCAACCTGCTGGAATGCCACGAGCTTTATTGCGCCGGACACATGATCGAGGCGGGCGTTGCCCTGCACGAAGCTGCCGGTAAGGACGAGCTGCTGCACATCTGCATCCGACTGGCGGATCATATCTGCGACAGGTTCATGCAGGTGGAGGGTATCCCCGGCCATCAGGAGATCGAGATCGGCCTGATGCGGCTGTGCCATGTTACCGGCAATGCGAAATACCGCGATATGGCATTGCGCTTCCTTGACCTGCGCGGACAGGATCCGCAGTGGTTTGAAAAGCATACGCCCAAACATCCGGGCGTCCACTACGGTGGATATGACATCATCGCCGAGGATACCGCTTACAACCAATCCGACGTGCCTGTCAGGGAACAGACCGTTGCCCGCGGCCATGCAGTGCGCCAGCTGTATATGCTGACCGCCATGGCGGATGCTGCTGCCGACACCGGCGACGCAGAGTTGATCGCCGCCTGTGACCGGCTGTTCGACAACATCACCCAGCAGCAGATGTACGTCACCGGCGCAGTAGGCTCCACGCCCCATCATGAAGCCTTCACAGTGGATTACGACCTGCCCTCGGACCGCTGCTACGGCGAGACTTGTGCATCTGTCGCGATGACATTCTTTGCGCATAACATGCTTGCCATCAAGCCTGATGGACGGTATGCCGACCTGATGGAGCTGGAGCTGTACAACGCAGCCCTCGCCGGGATGTCGCAGGACGGAAAACGGTTCTTCTATGTGAATCCGCTGACCGTGGATACCAGCGTCTCCGGCATTGTCCCCGGCTATGAGCATGTGCTGCCCCAGCGTCCCGCATGGCATGCCTGTGCCTGCTGC
>JAFQHF010000109.1 GCA_017398105.1 Oscillospiraceae bacterium
TACAGAGCTATGTTAGTTAGTCCACCGTGGGGGTAAAAAATTAAGTGCGGGGGAGGATGCCGGTTACCGCAGTTCCGTCGATGTATATTTCTTTGATGATCGAGCGCCACATTCTGCGCTGGTCTTCCTTACTGAGGGAATGGTATACGCTGAGGAAATCACTTTGCAGGAAGGCTTTGATCCCATCCAGGTTTACGGGTGTATTATCTGCTTCTTGTTTCTTGGCGGATTCGATCAAAGCTTTTATTCGTTTTGTTTCTGCGGCATAGTCTTCGTCACTCATGTTTCCGGCAATATAGATCACATTCAAACGGCGCAGCTGCTCGTTTAGGGTTATCAGATCCTGAACCTGTGACTGTCGCCGTTTTTCTTTTTCCTGCAATTCCGGATTGACGATATAGCTCTCCAGCATAGATACGATATTCTCCAACAGGTGTTTTTCGATCTTCTTTTCAGACAGCTGGTGGCGGAAGGAGCAGGTGTGGAGCTTACTGTTATTACAGCGGTATCCGTTGTATTCGATGCTTCGGTCAGAGGGGTATGTTTTGAAGGTGGCCTTCATGGTGCTGCCGCATCCGGGACAGCGGATAAGGCCGGTAAAAAGGTAAACACGATCCGGGTTTTGGGTTTTCTTAATGACCTCGTGGCCCAGGATGATCCGCTCCCAGTCGGATCTGCTGACATAGGCGGGACAATAATCGTCCACATCGCAGAAGGTGCCGGTGTAGAGCTCGTTGCGGGCGGTGCCCATCCATGACCGGTAGCTTCGTGTGATACCGTATTTTTCAAAAACATACATTCCGGCTTTCCGGACGCTGTTGTATTTGACGATATAATCCCAAAAATCCTGCACGATGGGTTCTTTCTCAGGATCCTTCACGCAGCGCTTTACCCCGTCGATCACCTCGGGCTTATAGCCGTAGGGCCACTGATCCGGGCCGCCGGTGAAGCACCACTCTTTTCTGCGCCGCTTTCCTTCAAAGACGAATTTAATGCGCTCACTGGTACGGTCTGATTCGTTCTCCGCAACGGAAAGCATGATGTTGACTTTCAGGCGGCCATCGGCTGTGGCGGTGTTATAGTCCTCCATGGTGGCCTGCCAAGTGACGTCGTTGGCTTCCAAAATCTCCTGGATCTTGTGGTATTCCCGGACATTACGGAACCAACGGTCAAGTTTGATAAAGAGAATGCGGTCAATTTTACCCGCCCGGACATCTGCCAACAGATCCTGCATGACCTTTCGTTTCAGGGCGGGCTTTCGGGCGCTGTGGCCTTCGTCCCGGTAAATGTTTACGATCTTATACCCGCGCTCCAAGGCGTACTGGGTGAGGACTTCCTCTTGGGTCTGCAGGCTGTAGCCTTTGAGAAACTGCTCCTCCGTGGAGACGCGGGGATACAGAGCGACGCGGAGTACAGCGGAGGAGGGTGATTTTTGCTGTGTCATTTTTAACTTGCCTTTCCGGGGAAGCTGTGCTACTATAAAAGGGCAGTCTTCCCCTATCGTGGTTGGTGGGTTGGATTTCTGTGTTGTCCCTTCCCGGGGTAGGATCCGGGAAGGGGCTTTTTGTTTTTAGCGAACGGTGGAGGTGAAGGCGACGGCCTTGCCTAAGATGCGGACGGTGTTCATGTCTTCGCCCCAAAGGACAAGGGGGCGGTACTGGGGGTTCTCCGGCTCCAAAGAAATATGATCCTCGAAGATCCGGACGCGCTTGAGGGTGGCTTCGCTGTCGATGAGCACCGCGGCGATCTCCCCGTTTTCCACTGTATTCTGCTGCCGGATATAAACCACGTCGCCGTCGAAGATCCGGGCGTTGATCATGCTGTCGCCCTTACAGAGCAGGGCAAAGTCTGCTCGGATGTGGGCGGGCATATCCACGTAGTCCTCGATATGCTCCTCTGCCAGAATGGGAGCGCCGCAGGCGATGGCGCCGATCAGCGGCAGCTTCTCCATGGTGGGGAAGGGGATAACATTGGAATCGTTACCGTCAAAAGAAAGGTCAACAGGCATGTCATCAGCTTGATCAAAGAGTTCAGAAAGAGTAAGCCCCATTCCATCAGCTAACTTCTTTAGCTGAGGTAAGGTAGGAATAACAGGCTTCCCGGTGTTGGGGTTAATACCTTTCTCTAATATAGAGATATAACCATTGGATAAATCACACTGTATAGCAAATTGACGTTGAGAAAGACCGTGAGAGGTGCGGTATGTGCAAATGAGCTCACCTAGTGTCATAAAAATTCCTCCTGTGCTTTGTTAAATACATTTTACAAAGCGAGGGAGGGTTTGTCAATGATTAAATGTAAAATTAATTAAACATTTTTTGTTAAAAAGACTTGACAAAGAAAAAATGCTGTTGTAATATGGATGTGTAACCGATTAAAAAATATGCAAAATGCATAGGAAAGGAGGGCTACATGGGCTATAAAATCAAGGAAATCCGTGAGGCTAAGGGGATTACACAGGAGGAGCTATCCCGTAGCAGCGGAATAAGTCGTGTGACGATCTCTGGACTGGAGAATGGCACCGAGCGGGCCACGACCACAAAAACCCTGAAAGCGTTGGCAAACGCACTGGGCGTTCCGGTCGAACAAATTTTTTCTAACGAGAGTGGTTAACAGGTTAAACACAAAGGAAGAACATTTTAAAAATGAAAACCGCCCAGGCGGGCGGTTAGGGAAGAATCTTGAATTATGGACGTTTATCGCAGTAGGCAACAAGGAAAGCCCAGGCGCAGTATTCCGGGATGTGACCAAGCTTCTTTTGGTGCTTGATGTATTTTGCCAAATGTTCCTTATCAGATAAGTGCGATTCGATATATTCGGTCACATAATGCGGACAAAGAGTTTTGGCATATTCCTCGGGTTCCATGCGCATCGATATGGCAGTTTCAAAGAAGATTCGATGCATCTTTCTTCTTGTGAAGTAATTGCCGAAGAAAATAGCGGCGCAGATGAGCAGGATACCTAAAACGATGCGGAGAGTTTGGTCTTCCGGCAAAACAGACACCAATACGCTGAACAAGGTAAAGGCCGCAAGAAAGCATCCGGAATAGATCAAAAAGCCGAGCTTAAAACTGGATTTTAGTTTTACGGCATCAGGATTGGCAAAGATTCGGGGCTTGATATCGGAGTTCCAAGTCAAAACGATACCAACAAAAAGAATCACAGCGATGTAATAAATGATTTTTCCCAAAGAAATCCCTCCTAACAAGGAGATTCTACCAATTATTTTGCAGAAATGCAACCCCCACCAACCACGATGAAAACCCACCAACCACGAGGAGGACAGGCGATGAAGCCGGAACCTTATTTTGAAGTAGACAAGTTAATGCAGGTGCTGTCGGAGATCTTATCAGACAAATATGATCTGAAGATCACCCTCACCGCGGTAAAAAAGGAGGAGGCGGCCAATGGCTAACAAACCGAAGGATTATCAGGAAATCCACCTTCAGGCCATGCGGCGGGAGGGGCTGGATCACCGGATGTGGGATTTTAAGATGGAGTTTCCGTCGCAGTTTTTGATTCAGCACCGGATCACCCAGGAGTACCGGATGATCCCGAAGCGGGGACTACCCTACGGGGTGAGGAATTGAGGGGGATTTCCCCTCATCCGCCTCGCGTTAGCTCGCCTTCCCCCCGAGGGGAAGATTTGGCGGCAGGTTGCCGCCCCTACAAGAACACAGGAAGGGGAATACGGGCAGGAGGTGCTTTGAGGAAGCACACCCGCAAGCACAGCGGGAGGTAGTCGGTTCGAATCCGGCCCTGCCCTCCACCGTGGTTTGGGATGTGAGCCACGGCCCTTTCTCTGTGAAAGCCGCAGTCTGTAAGGAGCGGCTCCCATTTGCCGATGGGCTCCGGCTGGAATGCCGGCAGGGCGAAGAAGGATGTGCCCGGACGTTGGAGATTGCCACAGCCAGTGTGCGCACTGGCTTCGCAATGACAGGTCTGGGCGGGAGCGGGCCGCGTTAGCGGCGCAGCGGGCAGCCAACGGCGGGGTGGCTGGGTTAAAAAATCGATGGTGATTTCCCCTCATCCGTCAAAAATCAAAGATTTTTGCCACCTTCCCCCCAAGGGGAAGGCTTGGGACGGGAAACCCGTCCCCTACAAGAGGAAACGGGTGGCGGGGAGATCCGTCGCATACAAAAATACAGAAAAGGAGATTTTTATCATGAGCAAAGAGGATAAGGAAGTATTGGACATGGCAAACGGTGTTCGGGAGAAGACAGAGCCGGTGAAGCTGGAAAAGAAGGTATCCGGTGGCGTTGGGAAGTATTTGCCCAAGGGCAGCTGCAGACGGTGGCCGGAGTTTGGCCGGCTGATCAGCGAGTTGGCGGGCTGGACCGGCTTCGGTGCGGTGGTGCTGGGCGGCATGCTGGCGGGGGTGTTCCCCATGGGCGCGGCGGTGCCGGTATTCATCGGGTGCTTTGGCTGGGTGGCCATCCGGGTGGATCGGTTCTTCCGGGGGTAATGGCATGGGACAGTTTACGGTACCGAACGATGCGCAGCGGGAGCTGTGCCGGGACTGTGGGATCGACCCGGCGGGGTTCATGGTGATCCTGGACAATGACCGGGTTTTGGCGATGGTGCATCTGAAGAGCCGGAACGAGGTCATGATTTCAAAGAATGTGAGGGTAAAGCATGGTAGTACATGAAAAGGCGCTGGTGCGCCAGCTGAAGGAAGGTTACAAGGGCTGGGGTTACACGGTGATCGTCCGGCCGGGGGATCAGTGGGTATTCAAGACCCGGGCGTGGGTGGTGACCATTGACGGGCAGCGGAATGTGCCCAATGAGGTGCTGAGTCTGATCGTGCTGCACATGGGATATTTGCCTGTGGTTGGCAGCTGCCACCGGATCTACAAGACAGACACCGGGCCGGTGATCCAGAAGGAAGTCTTCGCCGTGGCCAACGAGGAGATCGAGAAGCTGGAGGAGCTGCGGGACGATCCGGAGGCGCCGGAGGTGGCGGTTCAGAGGACCAAGCTGCAGCTGGGGCGCTGCCGCATCTGGCAGCGGGAGGAGGACTTGGGGATCCTGATGATTGATCCCGAGTTTGAAAAGCTGCTGCAGAGCAAAAAAGACATCCGCGCGGTGGGCGGTGCCATCTGCGCGGAAGGTGAGATCAGCTGCGTTTACATCATGAAGGTGGCCAATGGCGGCGAAAAGGCGCACATTGACCATCTGGCACAGATGCAGTGGATCGAATAAAAAATAGGAGGTTTTTATGGAAAACAAGGAATTTATCCCGGATGAAAAGTGGGAGCGGGAGGTTTTGGAGAAGCTGGCGGAAAACACTGCTCCGGAACAGCTGCTGGATATCTGCGAACACTGTGCAATCAGCCTTGCGACGCTGCTGGGAAATGCCCGGCGGCAGGCTCAGAATCCGGAAGAAGATGATGACGAGAAGGCCGTTGCTGTGGCGGAGGCCATGGAGAAGGCCGCCAAGATGTCGGTGCTTTTGGATGCGCTGATGCTGCGGTTCGGCGAGGACACGCAGGCAGAGATCGAGTTTTTGAAGGTAGTGGAGAGCTGCTTCAAGTAAAAAAAGGCTGCGCCCCTACCGGTCAAAGACGGGGCGCAGCACAATTCACAAATCAGCCAGGGAGGCCGACAAGGCTATTATAGCAGACGGCCTCCAATTTGGCAAGTGTTTATTGGAGGGATAATGCAATGAGTCTTGAATATGCCTGTGTTTATCACGAAAAGGGCTTGTGCCGGAAATATGAAGAGCCTGGATATGTAAACTACTGCGCATTTGGCCCGTGCGAGGATGAAACACCATCTAAAGGCGATCGGATCCGCCGGATGGATGATCCGGATCTGGCACGGTACTTATATGGATTGGCGAACAAGGACTTTGATTTGGAGTTCTGCCAAAACAGACGGGAGTGTCAGGAGTTGGTTGACACAGACGGCGGCGTTCCGGAAGAAAAGTGCCTGGCGTGTTTGACGGCATATCTGCAAATGCCTGCGGAGGGAGGATCAGACAATGGCTAAGAGAAAATTTCAGCGGTCGGATATTCCGTATAAAGATCGGTTATTGATGCAGAAGCACAGTGAGATTGCGGCGCACAGGAATGAGGCGGCACAGGTGGCATTGCAGGTGGCCTGTGTTGCGCTGAATGACACAGAGGGGCTTGGGTATACCCGGCTGAGCCGGTTTGCCAAGCGGCTGCATGAGTTGATTCAGGAGTATTACGAAGATCCGGAAGTGGGTCATGTGCATCTTATGCAGCGGCTTCAGCAGTTGGGTTTCCTGATCCAGGACGGAAAGATGTTGGCGGCAACGGACGAAGACGGGAATCCGGTGCCGATTGCAAAGCTGAAGGAGGGTAAATGATGGAAAGAAGGTGCAGAGAGTGTCCGGCCTTCTTTGAGGTAAAGGAAGACGGGTTAATCCCAACCGGTGGCGGTTGGCAAAATGTAACGATCGACGGCAAGGATGTGATCTTGTGCCGGCCGGGGAAAACCGTACAGGTAAAGAAGCACATGGATAAATATTGCTACTATTGCTTGGCATCGGTTAAGTCTAAAAAGATTGGCAGCAAGGCTAGTTGGACAGGTAGAACGCCGAAGTGGTGTCCGTTGGGGCGGGAAATGGACGAACAGCCGGACAGTTAATGGGTGTGAAGAATTACTGGACTCCGGAACAGGATCAATTTCTCCGGGATCACTGGCAGGAAATGAGCGACGAGGAGTTGGCAGGTAATGTCGGCCATCCTCTCACCAGCACCAGGGCACGTCGCGGAAAGCTGGGGCTCTGTGAGCGCAAAGGCTACCGGGGAAAAGACTGGTCGCAAGAGGAACTTGACTACATTCGAGAGATTTGGGGGCAGAGAACGGTACCGGAGATTGCCAAGAAGCTGGGACGCACTATAAATGCCGTAAAAGTCAAAACGCAGCGCATGGGCTATACCGGACAGAAATGGTACGGTGAAATGATGTCTGCCCGGAAAGTGTCGGAACTGCTGGGGGTGGATGTGCACACGGTGTGTGATTACTGGATCCCCAAATGTGGGCTGAAAGGAAAAGCCAAACGACTTGGGGAAACAAAGAAAACCACAACAATTATCATGTTTGAGGATCTTCTGGAATGGCTCGAAGCACACCAGGATTTGTGGGATAGCCGAAGGGTAGAGATGTTCGGACTGGGTATGGAATATGACTGGTTGGTCGAAAAAAGAAAGGCTGACGCGCAGAAGCCTGCCCGAAAAGCCCAGAAATGGACACCAGAGGAAGATCGACGCCTGATCTCGATGTTTCGGCGTGGCGGAATGACCAATGCCGAAATGGGCGCTGCTCTAGGAAGGCCTGCTTCTGGTGTGGAGCATCGGCTTCTGCGGCTGGATGTTTGGGGCACGGGTAGATACATAGGTGATACCCGGCAGAAGGAACGCAAAGTAAAACGGGAGAAGTTTGAGCAAAAGGCTCTGATCGTTCAACTGCAGCGTGTTCTTTTGGCACGACGGAACTCAATGGAATTTGGCGAGTACTGGCAAAAGGATATGTGCATGAACTGGGATAATGTACTTGGTTGTAAATCTGGCTGCACTGATTGCGACAGATGCACCGAGTTCATCCGGATCCAACCGCAATACTGCGTCCGGTGTGGAGCAACCTTTTATGAGAGAAAGATCAACCGAGTGTGTGCACCCTGTCGCCAAGCGCGGAGAAATCAGGCTTTTAGAAAATATCGGCACCTAAATGGTGCGGGAAGGAATACATAAATGAACGCATTACTGAATTACCCCGGGGCAAAGTGGGGTATGGCACAGGAGATCGTTGCGCTGATGCCTCCGCACCGGTCGTACCTGGAGCCGTTCTTCGGCAGTGGTGCTGTGCTGTTCAACAAGCTGCCATCAGCCATTGAGACGGTGAACGACATAGACGGCGATATCGTGAATTTCTTCACGGTCATGCGGGAGCAGCCAGAAGAACTGGCGCGGCTCATAGAGTTGACGCCCTATGCCCGGGATGTGTTCGACGATGCACACCATAACCGGGGCACGGAACCACTGGACAGGGCGTACCGCTTTGCAATCCGGTCCAAGATGGGATACGGCTTTAAGACCTATACCCAGACTGGTTTCAAGATAGATATTGCTGGACGCCAAGGTAGTTATGCAGCAAGGTACTGGGCGAAAATGCCGGAATTGGTGCAAAAGCTGGGCGGCAGACTGAAAGAGGTACAAATCGAAAACCGTCCGGCTCTGGATGTCATTCGTCGGTTTAATTTTGACAATGTGCTGATATATGCAGACCCGCCGTATCTGCTGGACACGAGAGGCGGTAAGCAGTACCGGCACGAAATGAACGAACAGGATCACATTGATCTGCTGGCAGCACTCCTGCAACACAAAGGTTCGGTGATCCTTTCCGGATATCCCAGTGAAATGTACGACAGGGAGTTAAAGGGGTGGAGCCGGATTGCTCGAAAATCCTACAATCAGAATGCAGATCAGCGGACAGAAGTGCTCTGGTGCAATTTTGAGATCCCTGGGTTGTTTAATGGGGTGTAAGCATGGCGGGAGGGTTGAGAGTTGATTCCCTTGCGGATCTACCGGAGAGTTTACGGGCACAGGCGGCCCGGAAGCTATGCGGCCAAGGGCTTGCTGTGGCGGCAGAAAAAACGCCGGTGGCGGCGAATGGGCCGAAGGAAGCCAAGTATCACAATGTGAAGGTGGAGCTTGGGCCCAATAAGTTCGATTCCAAAAAGGAATACCGGCGATTCCTGCAGCTGCAGGAGGCGGTACGGTGAGGGATCATCGAGGATCTTCGGCTGCAGGTGGATTTTACCCTGCAGGAAGCCTACACGACACCGGAATACAGGATTAAACGGAAGCTGATGGCGGAAAAGGGTTATCAGATCCGGGAGGTATAAACATGGAAATTGGAGAAAAGTATCGGGTGCGGCCGGAGTTTACATCGTCCAAGGATGGGACTTCCGGCGTGCGCATGGTGGGCACGGTAACGTGGGTACATCCTAAGGGACGATTCGCAGTGCTGGAATTCGCCGGCGGTGTGCGGGAGGTTTTCTACCCCAATCAGCTGACGGCGGATAGGTTGGTGGTCAGGAAGAGAGGGGGCAGACGGTGAGCATCTTCTTTATAGGCAGGGGAAACTGCAACCTGGGACGGACTCAACGGGACAAGGATGGAAATGTTGTGAAGAGCGTTCCGGCACACTTCGACTTTGACGATGCCGGTGGGAGCGTGGCCATGGGCGTGCTGGATCCGGAAACGATGCAGCCCAGCGGCACGGTAGAGTATTTATACGGGGATTATGATGCTGCCGGATATTTGGCAAAGGTCTTGGAGCTGTTAAGCCCACGCAGACAGGTGAACATCCCGGATCTCGAAGCTATTGTCAAAGAGGCCTATGCGGAAGGGAATGACCTGATCTGCGATTATTGCAAAAAGCTTAACTGTCCGGACTGCATCGTCCGGGAGTGGAAAGATGAGGTGTAAGTATGCAGGATAAATTGAAACCGTGTCCGCTTTGCGGAGGGCAAGCGGAATTTGTGAGCTTTGTGGACTGGAGCGAGCGTCAGATGCAAGGAATACCAGCGTGCACAGTGCAGTGTAAGGAATGTGGCGTCAAAATTCCAACCGTAGTTTCAGAGGATACCAGTTTTGCGTATAAAGATTTGGCGCAGGAGCGGTGGAATCGGAGGGTGGAAGATGGAAAACAGAACTGAAAAAATCATAAGTGCCATTGCCGGGCTGAAAATTGGCGATACGGTCAAGGTCAGTGTTGCTGGAGATGAAATGTATACAGGGTGGGAAGATCGATTTCAGGTTTGTGGCGTGTCTGAACATTATGTGCTGGCATTCCATGACGATACATATACAATCATTCACAAGCTTCCCACAGAATACCAATACAATGGCATACCAAAAGGGGCGTGTGTATGCGCACCGGATAATTTGATATTTGGTTATGCCGGCGGATATCACTTTACGGATCTTGCATGGGTAAAGCAATATCTGGAGGATTTGGAGACCGGAAGCATTGAACCTTCCGTCAGGCGGCGGGCGTGGATCACGGCGCTGGATCGAGTGGAGAAAGTAAAAGATGGCTAAGATCACGATGCAGCAATACGAGGAGCTGAAAGAGGCTTATGAAACCGACGACCAGCAGTTTGCTGAAAAACTAGAGGAATATACAGGCATAACGCGAAGGGCGTTACCTCAAAAGCTACTGATTGATGCCAATGCGTTGCGTGAAGAAATTTCTTCACTAACTATGGTGATTACCGGGCTGAGATTTGGCAAAGGTGTTCTGTATGAGTATGTGAAAGAGTACAAAAAAAGTGTTTTGAAGATCGTTGATGAAGCTGCCACCGTGGATGCCGTGGAAGTGGTGCACGCAAGATGGGAAGAAATCGGTGTGGCAGATTACAAATGTTCAAGGTGTGGTTTTCGGTTTACATCGGCTGACCCCATATCAATGTTCCAGTATTGCCGTTGCGGTGCAAAGATGGATGGAGGGAATGAGGATGAATGTGTTTAAGTTTGGTGCTGTGTTTAACTTCCCGGAAAATGTAAAGACCGATTATGACAATTTGGTGCAACGAGTAACACGGAAAATGATGGTGGAGTTTGTTGATAAATTCGATGACTATATCGTGTGCCAAATCGCACAGACAGCACGAAATTCTGGCATTTCTGACCTTGCGGTCATTGACGAGAAAATGGTTCTCGAAATGTTAAAAAAGCAGATACCAGTAAAACCCTTTATATATCAGTGCCCTTGTGGGGAGTTTGTAGACAAAAGGTGGAGTTATTGTCCCTACTGTGGGCAGGCATTTGACTGGGGGGCGGAAGATGGGAAATGAAAAGCGGTTGCTTGATGCTTACAAAGGATTAAAAGCCAAGTATCTTGTATTTAAGGCAGACACTGGCAAGGTGGTTGATAATTGCTTTATTCTCCGCCCCGGCAAAGATGCTGCGGCGGTAGAAGCATTAAGAGCCTACGCCAATGCCACAGACAACAAAACACTTGCCGAAGACATTTACAGCTGGGTCGGCAAAGGTGAGCCGGTGCAGGAGTGGATTTCGGTCAAGGACGGGCTACCGAAACTAATTCCTTGTGATGCAGGTACGGCATATTCCGAAGCAGTAAATGTACTGACTTCTGGGCGAAAGGTTCTTACAGCAATTTGGGACGGCTTTGATTGGATCTGTGATGCGGAGTTTTGGGATGCAGAGGATGAAGAAATAACACATTGGACACCAGTTTTATTGCCCCTGCCCCAACCGCCGAAAGGGGAATGATTATGCTCAAAATTTGCGAAACTTGCGCTAATTCCGCGTGGCGTGATGGGAAATCCGCCGTTACAGAGGTATGTCTTGCTTGTACATTCGGCGAAGATAAACAGCCAACCAACTGGAAGCTCAAGCCTATGACCAACGCAGACCGCATCCGGGCTATGAGCGATGAGGAGCTGGCTGTGTTTGTTAGAGCTGTCATTATGGCTGAGGATTGCCCCGCTACTGGTTGCGATTGTGACAAGTGCTTTTTCAAAGAGCCTTGTTTCAATGGCTCAAAATGGCACGGCAAAGAAACAGAATGGCTCAAACAGCCTGCGGGACAGTAATATACTATGGCAAAGTTTTTATGCCGTAGATATGATAACAACATTTTATTTAGGAGGAACTAATATGAAAAAGTACATTGGAACCAAGATTATCGAAGCGGCGCCTGCGAGATGTTTCTACATGCCAAGCGGTGAAAGAATCATCGTTGCGCATGATGAGGAAAACCCTACCTGCGTGAAGGCTGCAACGGCTGCTGCGGTCGGTTACAGGGTTCGCTATTCCGACGGGTATGTGAGCTGGTCTCCCAAGGAAGCCTTTGAGGAGGCGTACCGGCCCACGGATGCTATGAACTTCGGGCTGGCTATTGAAGCTGCAAAGCGCGGGGCGCGGATCGCCCGGAAGGGCTGGAACGGCAAGAGCCAGTATGTGGAGCTGGCTTGCCGCATTTCCTATGCAGACAAAGATGGAAGGATCGTAAATGCGGAGCACCAGTGCATCGGCAATAAGGCGTTTGCCTTTGTGGGGACAAGCGGTGTGCAGATGGGCTGGTTGGCTTCTCAGGCGGATATGCTGGCAGACGACTGGTACATCGTGGAGGAAGGGGAGCAGCACCATGAATGAGAAAGAGTTTGTTGCCCTGTGCAAGAAGGTGGTTGCCCGGTATGCCAATGACCATATGGACAAGACCGACGGGAAGCAGATCACCGAGGAGGATGTATTCATCGTTTGGATGTGCAAGACTCTTCAGAACAGCAAGGCTATGGTGAGCACCAAGCTGTTTGACGGTATGTACTACGAGGTTACATATAACGGCGACAAGAAAGAAATCTACCTGGATGCCTACAAGAAGTGGGAGAATCTTTGCATTTCTGTGTGACAGGGCAGGGGCGCGGGGCGTCGTAGGCGCCGCCCCCTACAAGGGGAGGCAGGGACGGGGAACCCGTCCCCTACGTGGGAAGGCAAATGACCGGCAAGTTACCGGCTGATCTTAAGATGGACACCTCATCCGTCAAAAATCAAAGATTTTTGCCACCTATCAGTAGCGGTGCGATTGCCACCGGCAATCGATTTATTTTGATTCGCTGCGCGGAGCACCACCCCCAGGGGGAAGGCTTGGGGGAGAGAACAGAAGGAAAGCGCAGCTTGCGCCGTGGTCCCGGAGAGATCCGGGGCCAAGTCGGAATCTGTGACAGATCTCCAAAAGAGAATAATTCGAAAATCCCTCGCGCACGCGCGCGAGGATGGGCTTGGTTTAGGCCTAAGTTCTCAACCAAAGTATAAGAGAGGGAAGAAAAATGCAGGAAGGCTATTGGGTGACCCGTACATATCAGGCCGGAGCTGTGGGAGAAAAGACAAAGTTTTTTGTCCCTGGCGCAAGGCCGACCGGAAGGATCAGCAGACGAGCGAAGGATGCTGTCCGGAAACAGGAGCAAAACGAATATTCCTCTCAGAAGGCTTTGGCAAGACTTATCAACAACTGCTTTGTTGTGGGTGATCTGCTGTTGGGACTGGATTACTCGGATCTGGGGCTGGAGAAGATCAAGGCGTGGGGTCGAAAGTACGGGCTGCCTATTGACGCAGAGGACGAACAGCAAAGCCGGGATGCGGTTTATATGGCAGCAGATCATGAGCTGGATAACTGCCTGCGCAGGGTGAAGAACCGGCTCAAGAAGCAGGGGATCGAGCTGAAGGCAGTGTATTGCACCTCTGACATGGACGGAGAGACTGGGGAGATGGTGCGGGTACATCATCACCTGATCGTGCCGGCAGATCATTTGGATGCGTTCATGGGCGCCTGGGAAAAGTGCGGCATGGGTCATGTGGATTATACAGGCCTGTGGGAGAATCAGACAGACCGGTCACCTATTGCGGAGTACTGGATCAGGCAGGTGCGCCGGATCCCCAACGCAAAGAAGTTCCGGCATACCCAGAATGTGACTGCGCCGGCACCCAAGGACAGGATCGCTCTGTCGGATGCTGAGCTTCGGGTGCCAAAGGGCGGCAAGCTGGTTTTTCGGCAGGAGTACCGGCCGGGGTGCCCGCAGTACATACGTTACACATTGCCGGTGAAGGACAAGCCGGGAGGAAAGGAGGAGCGACATGAGTAAACCGAGATACAACTGGTGGCCGTTTGTGTTAAATATGATCCGGGATTATCCGGTGAGGGAAGCACAGTACAGGGAGCTGCACCGGCAGAAGCTGACGGCCGAGGTTACCGGAATGCCCGGTGGCGGGAATCTTGCCTCCCGGACCACCGAGGGTATTGCCATGCGTCAGCTACCCCCTCAGGAGCAGCGGGAGTATGACGCGGTGAGCAAGGCACTGAGCCGGGTGAAGCGGACGAAGGATGCCAAGCTCCGCATGGATGTGATCCGGATGACGCTGTGGAAAGGTTACTCTATCCCCGGGGCGGCCATGGCGGTGGCGGTTGCCGACAGCACTGCCAGGCGTTACCGGTGGCAGTTTATCCTGCTGGTGGGGTGCATGTACGGCTTCCTCAGTGAGCAGGAGTATATTGCGGCGCTGAAAAAAGACGTGGGAAAGTAAAAGTTGGAATCCCAGAGCCAAAAAGATGTGCTATAACGATAGCATGAAGATCAGGCGGAGGACAGAAAAGGACTGTCTGCCGCCTACTATTGCTGCCGGTATAGGAGAAGCCGGAGGGAGGTTGGGCGGGAATAGCTTTGAGGAGGTGGCGCGGGTGCCCAAGCTGCGGGGAAGAGAAGAACGGTTCTGCCTGGAATATGTGATCGACTACAACGGGACACAGGCTGCTATCCGGGCGGGGTACAAGGAAGAAGACGCCGCCAACCGGGCGTACCGATTGACGAGAAAAGCCGAGATTGCCGCGCGCGTGCGCGAACTTGAAAAAGAATTGGCAGATCGGCTGGGCTTGAGTCAGGAGCAGGTTGTGCTCCAACTGAAGAAGCAATATGACGAGTGCCAGGCCGAAAAAGACCACAAGAATGCCTTAAAGGCATTAGAGCTCATGGGAAAGCACCTGGGAATGTTTGAAAAGACGAAGCCCGGGGAGGCATCGACCGACCAGAAGGTGGAGGATGTGCTGTGAGCTGGAATGCTGATTTTTTGATCCAAAAACGCAAAGAAAAGTGGGAAAATCTGCACAGCATTGAAGAGGACAAGCGCTTCCGGGGTGCGGTGGCCCGGGCCTTAACCGAGGATCCGGAGCTATTGCAGGAGGTACGCCGGTACCCGGAAAAGCTCATTGAGCTGGTCTTTGTGGTTGTGGACAAAAACAAGAAGACCATGCCTTTCTTCCTCAACGAAGTGCAGCTGGACTTCATGGCGCAGCTGAATCAGGCAATCGACGACTTCCATGAAGGAAAAATTGCAGAAATATCCCTGCTGGTGCTTAAGGGGCGACAGCAGGGATTTACTACGCTCATCACCGCCTACCAGCTGTCATGCAGCATCTTAAACCGGAACTTTGAAGGATTTACCCTGGCAGACTGCAGCGAGAACGCAGAGGCAATTTTCCAAAACAAAGCGAAATTTCCATACGCCCAGCTGCCGGCACGGCTGAAGCCCACGGAGAAATTCAATAACCGGAGAATGCTGCAATTTGCCAAGCTGAACAGCAGCTGGGCGGTAGCCCCTGCCACCAAGGAAGTGGGCCGAAGCCGGACGGTGAATTTCTTCCACGGATCGGAGGCGGCCTTTTGGCAGTACGGCATTGCGTTTGTGCAGGCGGCTCTGGGCGAGGCTCTGACAGCAGACTGCATCAAGATCTACGAATCAACCGCCAACGGGTTTAACGATTACAAGGCGATGTGGGACAGCGGCGCCCACATCAACTGCTTTTTCGCTTGGTGGCGGACGAGGGAATACCGGATCAAATTCCACACACAGGAAGCCAAGGAGGCCTTTTTGGAGAAAATTCGAAAAGGCGATGACTGGATTTGGCAGCGGCTGCGCTGGCTGAAGGATGACAAGCATCTGGAGCCAGAGCAGCTTTATTGGTACTGGAACAAATATGACAAGTACATCGACAAGGACAAGATCAAACAGGAATATCCCTGCTCGCCACAGGAAGCCTTCCTGCTCAGCGGCAAGACGGTGTTCGACACCGAGATCATCCTGCGGCGGCTGGAGCATATCCAGAAGCCCATAAAAACCGGGTATTTCATCTACGATTACGACGGTCTTAAAATTACCAAGATCCGCTGGGTCAACGACCGCAGCGGATATATTTCTATCTTCCAAAAGCCGGACAGCCCGGAGGTCACCAAGTACTGCATTGGCGGCGACACCGCCGGCGAAGGCAGCGACTACTACACCGGCCACGTGCTGGACGCCAGGACGGGAATACAGGTTGCCCATCTGCGGCAGCAGTTTGATCCCCACGAATACACCCGGCAAATGTACTGCCTGGGCATTTACTACAAGACTGCTCTCATCGGCATAGAAGCCAACTTTGACATTTATCCCATCGAGGAGCTGCAGCGGCTGGGGTATCCCAACCAGTATGTGCGGATCGCCCAGGATAACTACACCCACAAGACGGAGAAGAAATTCGGCTTTAAGACCACCAGTGTAAACCGGTCTTCGATCATATCCCGGTTGGTGGAGGTGGTAAGCGAGCATTGCGACTTCATCAACGACCGGGGGACGCTGGAAGAGCTGCTGACCATCACCCGGAATGAAAAGAGCAGGATCGAAGCGCCCCAGGGCGGCCACGATGACGAGATGATGGGCCTTGCGATCGCATATCAGGTTCGGGAGCAGGTACACTTCCCGGCGGAAGTGGTGGAAGTGCGGCCGCAGACACACTTCAGCGCGCAGACCAAGCAGCAACCCCAGAGAGACTACGGAGAGGATATTGTGGTCGTGTAAGACCGGGAAGGAGAAAAACATGGAGATTTTATTTATTGCGCTGGCCCTGCTGGTGGCGGGTGGGATCAATATCGCCTGCTTTCTTTTTGGTGCCAAGGTGGGGCAAACGGTGGCGGCTGGGAAGCCGGTCACTCTGCCGAATCCCGTAAAGGCGGCGAAGGAAGCTGTTCAGGATCGGACGGCCCGGAAGGAGCAAGAGCGCCAGCAGCGGCAGATGGAAGCGCTTTGGGCGAATATTGAGAATTATGACGGGACGGCCAGTGGGCAGCAAGAGATCCCGAAGTGAGGTGAATAGGCATGGACATGAACGATATCAAAAAGACGGACATTTGGCAGCTTTACGAAAAGGGCCGGAACTACTGCCGGAAGCAGCGGATGTACATAGACACCGACCGGAACCACCGGTTCTACAACGGCAATCAGTGGGAGGGCGCAAAGCTGGGCGGCGTGGAGCCGGTGCAGAAAAACTTCATCAAGCCGGTGGTCAAGTATAAGGTGTCGGTGATCCACGACAACCTGTACGCCATTGTGTTTTCAAGCCAAAATCACGAGGATTCTGCGTTTCAGCAGACGGCAGGCAAGATCTGCGACATGCTGAACCGCTATGCCGCCCGGGTTTGGGAACAGGACAAGATGGACTACAAGGGCCGCAGAATCACCAAGGATGCCGCCATCAACGATGAAGGTGTGCTGTATGTGGACTTCGACAACGATCGGAAGATGCCTGTTAACGAGATCGTGGACAAGAATGACATCTACTTCGGCAACGAGAACTCCGACGACATCCAGTCTCAGCCTTACATCCTGATCCGGCGGAGAATGCCGGTGGTGAAGGCCCGGGAGTTTGCGAAAAGCAAGGGCGCCGGGGACGATAAGCTCATGATGATCGTTGGAGACATGGACACCTTCGAGGAGAGCGGCGACGCTGCCAAGGAGGAGGTAGATCCTCAGGTCACGGTGGTGTACAAGCTGTACAAGGACAAGGGCGTTGTGCACTATTCCTGTGCCACCATGTGGTGTCAGATCGTGAAGGATGCCAACCTTGGAATCCCTGTGTATCCTGTTGCCCACTACGTGTGGGAGGAAAAGAAGGGTTCTGCCCGGGGGGAAGGCGAGGTTCGTAATCTGATCCCCAATCAGATCGAGGTCAACAAGACGGAGATGCGCCGGATCCTGACGGTGAAGACCCAGGCGTATCCCCACAAGGTGGTAGACACCGACAAGGTGGAAAATGTGGATCAGCTGAATCAGGTGGGCGGCATCATCCGCACCAAGGGACAGACGGTGGACGATGTGCACAAGGTGGTTGGCACACTGCCTCCGGCACAGATGTCCCCGGACGTCAAGCAGCTGCAGGATGATCTGATCCAGGTGACCCGGGATCTTGCCGGTGCCGGTGACATTGCCACCGGCCAGGTGAATCCGGAGACCGCTTCCGGTCGGGCGATCCTTGCGGTACAGCAGGCATCCCAGGCACCTATGACGGAGCAGAAGGAAAGCTACAAGGCGTTCATTGAGGATGTTGCCCGGATCTGGCTGGAATATCTCATCGTCCACTCGGTTGAGGGCGTGGACATGGAATACACCGTCACCGATCCGCAGACGGGCGAAGAGCAGATCAAGCTGGAAAAGGTGCCCCAAAGCGCCTTGCAGGCCCTGAAGGCATCCATCAAGGTGGATGTGACGCCCAAGAGCGTTTACGACCGGTTTGCCCAGGAGCAGACCATAGAAAACATGCTGACACAGGGATTTTTCAACGCCCAGCGGGTCAGCGAGCTGGAGATCTACTACAAGGTGCTGCCCGATGATGCGGTGGCGCCCAAGCAGCTGATCGGAGAGGCTATCAAGTACATCAAGGGTGAGCAGCGGCGGATCGCGGATCTTCAGACGCAGGCCCAGAAGCTGATGCAGGAGTCTGAAATGAAGATGAACGCACCGCTTCCCGGCATGGAGGGAATGGGAGCCATGATGGGTGGCGGGATGCCGCAAGGGGCAGGGTTGCCCCAGTAAAAGAATAGACGAGACTGCGACTGACTGAAATTGACGTTCGCCGGTCAGGAAGCGGTCTTATCTTTCGCCCAGGCGTGGAAGGCGTAATAAGCTACGGATCACGGTGGAGCAAGCACCGGTCAAAAAGTAGGAAGGAGAACCAATATGGAAAATCTGGAAAACCAAGTGGTTGAGGAAATCACTGAAAACACGGAGCAGACCGCAGAACAAACCCCGGTGATGTTCAGTCAGGAACAGGTTGACGAGATGGTCAAACAGAAGCTGGATGAGATCATGCCCGGGAAAATCAAACGCACGGAAGCCAAGATCCGCAAGGAAAGCGACAGGGAGTATGGGGAGCTTTTGGGGATGCTTCGGGCCGGTACCGGAAAGGAAACGGTGGCGGAGATCACGGATTACATGCGGGAGTATTACGGCTCCCGGGGTGTGACCCCCAAGGCTGCGCCGGAATACTCACAGGAGGATCTTGCGGTGCTTGCCGATGCGGACGCCAAAAGCGTCATCAGTGGCGGCTATGAGGATGTGGTGGAGGAGCTGGACCGGCTGGACAGGCTGGGCGAGGGGATGACACCCCGGGAGAAGGCTGTACATAAAGCACTGTCTCAGCACCGTCAGCAGGAGGAGCAGGGTCGGGAGTTGGAGAAGATCGGCGTGCCCAGGGATGTGTACATGGGCAAAGACTTCCGTGAGTTTGCCGGAATGTTTTCTGCCGGGACCCCCATCACCAAGATCTATGAGACCTACGCCAAGACCCGACAACCGGAAGTACAAACCATGGGGAGCGTAAAGACTGTCGATTCCGGCGACAGCGGCATCAAGGATTTTTATACTCAGGAGGAAGCGTCGAAATTCACCCAAAAAGAGCTCTTGGCGAATCCGAAGCTTCTGAATGCGGTACTGAAATCCCAAAGCCAATGGAAGTAATGCTCTCCGCATTTTGAAAAAACAGGAGGAGAAACATTATGTCTTTTAATCATTTTATTCAGACCATATGGTCTGCCAAGATCCAGAAGGATCTGGAAGAGAAGTGCAAGCTGGTCAAGGACTGCACCCGGGAATATGAGGGCGACTGCCAGTACGCCCAGACCGTTAAGATCCTGGGCGTGGGTGATCCCACTGTGGGCAACTACACCGGTCAGGACATCACCATTGAGGCCATGAAGAGCCGCTCCCAGGAGCTGACCATTGACGTGCAGAAGTACTTCGCCTTCGAAGTGCCTGACATCGACAAGGCACAGTCCGTCCCCGGTCTGCCTGAGAAGTATCAGGAGAAGTCCGTCAAGGCTCTGTCCCTGAAGCGGGAAAAGTTCGTGGGCGCACTGGTTGCCGGCAAGGCTCAGTCCTCTGCCGACGAGGAAGAGGGCAACGCCACCTACAAGGAGGGCGCGACCAACATCATTGTTGCCACCAACAAGACCAAGGCTGCCATCCGGGCTGCCCTGACTGCCGGTATCGTGAAGCTTCGCGAGAACAACTTCGACGACTCCGGCGTCATCGAGTTCAGCCCCGCAGACTACGCCCTGTTCAAGGACGAGCTGATCGATCTGAAGACCAACAATGACGATCTGGTCAGCCGGGGCGTTGTTGGCAAGTTTGATAACTACGAGGTCAAGAGCACCAACAACATCTACCGGGATGCGGATTATTCCTACGCCATCGTCCGTTCCCGACATGCCGTCGCCTTCGTTGGTCAGATCAACGAGGTGGAGGCAGGCCGCATGCAGAATCGGTTCAGCGACTACATCCGCGGCCTCGACGTGTACGGTGCCAAGATCATCGATCAGGAGCAGATCGTCTGCGTGAAGATCCCGCTGCTGGTCACTGCGTAAGAAGGAGGAATTCACATGAAGAAGGTTATGATCAATGTCGATTTTATCGACGCTGCCACCGGCAAGGTGCGTAAGGCCGGTACGAAGGTCAATCTGACGGAAGACCGCATTGCGGAGATCCGCGCAGTCAATCCGGAACTCATCACCGTCATGGGCACGGTGGAAGAGAAGAAGGGCAAGGAGTCTGCTCCTGAGCAGACCGAGCAGGAGACCGAATGACACACTGGGGGAGTGCTTTTTGCGCTCCCCCTTATATCTCGTTCAAGAGACAAGGGCGGGGCGGTACCGCCAAACGAGAATGAAAGGAGAAAAATTATGACATTAGAACTTTTTGTAGATCAGCCAAACCTGGAGCTGAAGCAGGGAATTCAGGTACGAAAGGACACAAAGCTGTCCTTCCAAAATGAAACGGTGGAGCAGCTGCTTCAGGATCTGCAGCTGGACACCATCATGGAGGAGAGCGGCACCAACGGCATCAATTCCTACAAGACCAAAAGCCACATATGCATCCAGCTGAACGAAGGGGATGTGCTTTTGTTCGATCCTGCCCGGGGTTATTACCTGCCTCACTATCCCAAGGTAACGATCCGGCAGGCGGTGGAAGATATTCGCTCTCTGGAGAGCTTTGCCCGGGGAGCAGAGGAAGACACTTAAGGAGGGATAAAACATGACGGCAAAAGAGAAGATCCGGGAGATCCTGGCGCTGATCGAGGAGCTGAATCCGGATAGTGAGCTTCTGACGAAGGATCCCGACATTCAGGCGAAGATATTCAGCGTCACCAACCATGTCATGTTTGAGCTTGCCCGGCTGAAGAAGATCCCCGCCTATGTGGAGATCCCGGTGGAGGACGGGGAGCTGCTGACCTTCGGCAAGATCGGCGCGGCTGCCGGCGGCACGGTGTATCAGCTGGGATGTGTGCGGGGCGTGACTTACGACAGCAAGGCGGCCGGAACGGTGCTGAAGATCCGGGAAGGCGGCGTGGCGGAGATCGATTTGTATTTGTACCCGGAGCGGATCACAGCAGAAAACTGGGGAGATTACGAATTTACCCTCACGGAGGACGCGCTGGAGGTACTGCCCTTCGGTGTGGCGGCGGATCTTCTGAAGAGTGATGATGCGGCGGGGAACGGCAAGGTCTATGCCGATCGGTATGCGCAGATGCTTCAGATGCTGGATCCCCGGTACGGCATGCCCAGCATCAGTGTGGAAGGCGGGGTGGACATCTGATGGCAAGCGTCGTAACGCGGCAATATGCCAATTTCTTGGGACTGGATCTCCGGGGCGACGACGTGAACCTGAGACGGTCGCCGGACTGCATGAATGTATGGCGGGATTACCGGGAGATCGGCGGCATCCGCACCCGGCCGGGGATGAAGAAGCACACGGCCCTTTTTGGCACAGTCCACGGCATTTATTTTTTGCGGGGCGAGATGCTCGCTCACTGCGGCACCGGCTTATACAGCATCGGTGTCGAGGAGACGGTGCTGCTGGGAGACGGGCTGGCGGATCAGAGCAGTCAGGGCTTTGTGTATGACAGCACCCTGTATCTTCTGGACGGAGAGCACTATCTGTGCTACGACGGCAAGGAGCTAAAACCGGTGGAAGGGTATGTTCCCACAACCTACATCGGCAGAAGCCCGTCCGGTGGCGGCAGCGCCAAAGATGATGCAAACCTTTTGTCGGACTACCGGGTCAACAGCTTTCTCGGGGACAAGGAAAGCGTGGAATTCTACTTAGATACCGAGGACATCGACACGGATTTTACCCCGGTGGTGACGGTGGACGGGGACGAGGTGGCGGTGGAAAAGGTGGACGCGAAACACGGTGTGGTGATCCTGAAGGAAGCGCCGGGTGCACCTATGACGGTAGGACAGGACAATGTGTTTATCCGGTACAAACGCCATGTGGCAGGTTATGCTGAGTGCATCCGGGGCTGCACCATGGCGCAGATCTTCGACAACCGGGTCTTCGTCAGCGGTAACCCGGAGCATCCCAACACGGTGTGGCACTGCAGCCTGGACGATCCTACCTATTTCAGCGATGAGGATCACTACGATGAGGGGTTGGATCCTGCCCGGGTCACCGGCATGGTGGCGGGCAACAACGCCCTGTGGGTGTTCCGTGAGCCTTCTGACGCCAACACAACGGTGTATTACCATACACCGACACTGGATGCTGACTACGGCAAGATCTATCCTTCCTGTCATTCCAGCGTCACCACGGGGTGTGTGGGCAAGGCTATCAACTTCAACGACGATATCGTGTTTTTTTCCGACCGGGGCATGGAGGGCATCAACGGCGATATTACCACCGAGCAGGTGGTGGCGCACCGCAGCTCTCTGGTGGACAGCGGCCTGACGGCAGAGCCCGGGTACAGGCAGATGATATTGGAGGAATGGCGGGGATATCTGCTGGTGATCATCGGGCGGATGGTATATCTTGCGGATTCCCGGGCGGCCTTTGATAACGGCGGCCACATGGAATATGAGTGGTTCCGGTGGCAGCTGAACAAGGAAGTGACCTGTACAAAGGTCCAGGACGGCGTTCTGTACCTGGGAACGGAAGGCGGCATTTACACCCTCAGCAGTGAACATAACCCGGTGGAGAGCTGGTGGGTGACGCCCAAGGACCAATTTGGCTATCCGCACCGGCTGAAGACTACCAACAAGCGGGGATCTGTTGCGGAGGCTACCGGGCAGGTGGAGGTACAGGCCAAGACAGACAAGTCGGGCTTTGCCATTGTGGCGAATCATGACTGTGTGGAGGATTACTTCACCAGCCGGATCAAGCTGAAAAAATTCAAGGACGTCCAATTGAAGATCTACAGCCCCTCCCGGTTCAGCCTGGAGAGCGTGACGCTGGAGTGCTTCATTGGCGGCTATATCAAACGATAATGGGGTGACTGTATGAGAAAACCACTGATAGATGAGCAGTTGAAGGCTTACGACAAAGACGGAAACGTTGACAGAACAAGAGCACCGGTAGCGCCACCTGTGGCTGGAACGCCTCCGGCTGGGACTACCGCGGCTGATACGCCTCAGGCGGATGCTCCCGCGGCAGGGACGCCACCGGTGATAGATGAGCAGCTGAAGACTTATGACAAAGACGGAAACGTTGACAGAACAAGAGCACCGGTAGCGCCACCTGTGGCTGGAACACCTCCGGCTGGGACTACCGTGGCTGATACGCCTCAGGCGGATGCTCCCGCGGCTGACAATCCTACGCAAACGCCTACCGGTACGCCGACAAGTGCCGCCGCCGCGACGGGCAGCGGCGCGAAGGTGAATGTGGCGTCTGTTTACAACAACATGGCTAAACAGCAGCAGGAGCTTTACGCTCAGGAAAAGGCGGCTGTGGACAGTTTCGCCGAGGAACAGAAAAAGCTCCAACAGGAAGCCACAGACCTGACCTTGCAGCAGATGGAGCAGCAGAAGGCCGAGGCGGCAGAGGATTACAAGAAAGAGCAGTCTGCTGCCTATGTGGATTATCAGAAGCAGACAGCCAAGCACGGCGTACAGGCTGAGCAGATGGCATCCATGGGCATGACCGGTACCGGCTACCATGAGACTGCCAGGATGGCGGCCTACAACGCCTACCAGGGCCGGGTGGCGGTTGCCCGGGAAACCTATAACAAGTTGGTGGCGGATTACGACACCGCCATGGCGGAGGCAAAATTGCAGAACAGCTCTGCTCTTGCGGAGATCGCCTACACCGCTTTGCAGTCCGGCTTACAGCTGATGCGGCAGGATCTGGAGACCCAGCAGAATCTGACCCTTGCCAAGATAAACGCAGAGGAGCAGCAGAAAGCCCAGCGGGCGGAGATATTGGCAGCTGCCGGAGACTTCAGCGGCTATCAGGCACTCTATGGGCTGACAGATGCGCAGGTGGAGGCAATCAAGGGGTCTTACACAAAGGAGACAGGCTTTGAACCGATGACCGGGGAAGAGCTGGATTACTGGGAGGCGCGATTCGCTTCGGCAAAAACGGAGGACGATCTGTTGCTGATCAACGAGATGATGATCAGCAACGGACTGAGTCCGGATGTGGCGGATGCCTTCCTTGCCTTGTATTTAGAAAAAATACAGAATGGCGGGCTGCCCGACAATCAGAATGGTGGGCTGATCGACAGGGCAGGAGATGTCACAAAAATGGGTTGGCGAAATAAAACCAGTACTACCAGCAATGGGGGCAGCGATACGCCTATTGTAAAACCGTGATAGAGGAGTGTTGACATGGCAGTCAATCAAGATTATTCGGCGCTGCGGGAACGGTATCAGCAGCGGCAGGCCGCCCGACAAGCGGCAAAAACATCCCATACGGAGGCTTTGAAAAGTGCCTTTCTGCAGCGACAGGCCCAGCGGGGATTTACCAACGGCACAAGCCCCCAAAGCGGTGCCTTTGACATAGATCCACGCAAGATGGGATTTTTACAGCGGCAAATGCAGCGGGGAAACATCACCCAGGAGCAGGCGTTGGAGCAGATCTACAAGCCGTACAAGGACTTTATCAATCAGGTGAACGGCGTAATCTCCGGCTATGATCAGTTCGCGAACAATTTCAACACCCGGTTTGGCGGCAGAAAGTACGATATGTCAGATGCCTATATGGGGGACTCTCAGCAGTATCTGGACGAGGCAACGGCGTACAATCAGCAGCTGATCGCCCAGTCTAATGCCATCCTTGCGATGCTGGCTGCGAACCCTGACGCCTTCGATAAGGAGACGGTGGAAGAAATCAAGAGCTCCCTGACCATGGCCCAGGAGAATGCCGCGGCGATCTTAAAGGTTGCCGGGGAGGATAATGCCTACTGGAGCAGCTGGGGCAATGGTGCCATTGACCATGAACAGGAGCTGGAGGAGATGCAGCTGCTGCTGGCGGAATGGGATGCTACCGGAGTATTGCGAAATGCTGTGGAGCAAGACCTGCCGCTGGATGATGACCAGCAGGCAAGATACAACAGGTTGGTTGCCGCAATGAAACCTTACGAAGGGTCACGGGAGGTTCTTGAGAATGCAATTGCGGAAAAGCAGACGTTTTTGGAAGAGAATCCTGACTGGGCATCTTTCAGCACGGCTGAATATGTGTATCAGAAGGCGCAGCAGGACGAAGCATTCGCCAAAAAATATGCCGGCAAGACCGGTGCCGAGCTGGTAAACCTTATCAATTTTATCGACGACGAGGCAGAAAAGGAGTGGGTCACCGGCGAGGCCCTGCGGACCATGGGCTTTGACGAGGCCCAGAAAGACCTGGACATCATGAAACAGGAATATCTGGAGTTGTCCCAGACCGGTGCGCTTAGAAACCATGCCGCTGCCGGAATGACCATGTCCGAGGAAGAAAAAGCTGCCGCGGAAGCTGCCGTCGCACAGTACGAAGCTGTGATGAAGAAGTACGGCATCGACACCTCCGATGAAGATGTCAACCCCATGGAGGAGCTGAGCAATCTGATCGTCCGCAATCAGCAGCTGATCGCGGAAAGCAAAAAGACGCAGGAATATGTCAGATTGTCCGCCGTGCAGGAAAACAAGGATTTTGCCGAGTTTGTGGAAAAAGGAAAAGCCGAGGCCATAGAGTACGCAGAGAAAAACAAAAAGACCGATCACATGACCAACAAGGAGATCCAGGTGCTGGCGTACTACATCGGCAAGGATAAGGAAAACGGCACGAATACGGCTGAGACGTACAAGGCCGCCATTAAGCACTACCTGAAGCACCGCCGGGCGCAAGAGATCGCGGACAATATCAACGGCATGGACATTCCTGTGATCGAAGGACTGACAAGAATCGGTTACAACTACCTTGCCAATATGGTGAGATTCGGCAGGGGCGTTGTTCAAAACTTTAACTTTGGTGATGAGGCCATCGGGCCTACGGTGTTCGAATTGGGCAGTGCTTACGCCGGAGCCGGTGAGGACTTGAACTGGTTTGACAGGACCGCCCACAAGGTTGCCGGTGTTTTGGGCTATATGACACCGACTATAGTGGCGTCAAAGCTCACAGGCGGCGCGACGGGCATTGCCTCAGTGGGAAAGGCGGCAGGCTCGGCACTGTTGCTTCTGGGATCCGCAGGCGAAGCCTACGGGGATGCACTGGATAAGGGCTACGACAAGCCGGCGGCGAGAGCTTACTCGGCCCTTGTCGGTTTATCCGAAACGGTTCTGCAGAACGTCCTTGGCGGTATCAGTGAGTTTGGCGGCCTGCCTGCCAAGTTGGAAGGCTTCATCAAAAAAATTAAGAATGCCCTATTAAAAGGTGTGGCGAAGTACGGCATCAGCGCCTTTGGTGAAGTGGCGGAAGAGGAGCTGCAAAGCGTTCTGGAGCCTGCCTTCCGGACGATCATTTTCGGTGAAGAGTACGATATGCCCACGGCGCAGGAAGCCATCGACACCGCATTGGTGGCACTGCTTACCACCGGAGCGCTGGAAGGCCCGAGGATCACATCGGAGACCATTCAGGATTCGAAGCTGCAAAAGCTTACCGGGGATCAGATCACGCAGCATTCCTTCCTGACGAGCCGGGAGCGGGTGGTCGTCAACACGATCACGGCAAAATTGGTGGCGGAAGCGGAGCAGTCCGGGAAAAAGCTTTCGGAAAAAGAAAAGCAGGCCATCTATGATCAAGCGGTGGAGGATATGAACACCGGCCGCATCGATATTAAGGATATCGAGAATTCCATCGGCAAGGGCGCAAAGTATGAGCAGCTTGTTTCTGAATTTGAAGAGCTCAAAGAACTAAACAAAATGAATCCTATGGAGATGACCGGGAATCAGCTGGACAGACGGGATGAGCTGCGCAAAAAGAATCTGGAAATTGGCGATAAATACGGCTACGGCTCCCGGGGGTACGAAAAATACATTGAAAGCTATGACAAGGCATTTCCTAAAGCTGTGGAAGGCTTGGTGAAATCGGATCGGCTGTCCGAGAGCTACCGGGAGCGGGACCGGAGAAGCGAGGCTTATCAGGTGGAGGATCTGAGCGTATACAGCGAGGCGCAGCGCCAGACCATCCAGGCCGCCATGGACAGCGGCATCCTGAACAACACCCGGCGCACCCATGAGTTTGTGGAGCTGATCGCAAAGCTGTCCGAAAAGATGGGGGTCAAGTTTAACTTTACAGACAACAAGCGGCTGAAGGAGTCCGGCTTTGCCATCGATGGCGTGACGGTGAACGGCTATGTGAATCAGGACGGTATCACCATCAACGTCAATTCTGCCAAGGCATTGAACCGGGTGGTTGGTCATGAGATCACCCACATTCTTGAAGGGACAGACCTTTACGACAGCCTGGCCATGGCGGTTGCCGCCTATGCCAAAACCAAGGGCGAGTACGATAGCCGGCTGCAGCAGATCCGGGAGCTGTACAAGGGTAAGGAAGGCTACACCGGGGAAGAGGGTGCGAATACCAGATTTCAGGCGGAGCTGAATGCGGAGGCTAAGCTTGAAAAGGAGCTGATTGCGGATCTTGTGGGCGATTATATCTTTACGGATAAAGCCTTTGTGGAAAAGCTTTTTCAGGAAGAACCGGGACTGTTCAAACGGATCTTTGAAGAGATCAAGTATCTTTGCAAGCTGGTCACTGCCGGCAGCAAGGAAGCCCGTCAGCTGGAGAAGGCAAAGAAGATGTTCACTGAGGTGGTCCGGGAAGCTTCCGAAAATGGCGTAAAAAATCCCACCGCAGAGGGTGGGGTAAAGTTTGCAATAGAACCGAGTACAGCAACAAAGTATTTGGAAAAAGCAAATCTAACAGAAGAAGAACTACGAAACGGTAAAACAGTGCAGCAATTTATTGACCAAGTATCTAGTATGGTTAATAAAGCAATTCGCTCAAAAAGAAAGTTAAGAATCGGTTCTGTTTCTAAGCAGCACGCAAGTGTTGTAAATGACATCATGCGTAAAATAAATCCAGATTTTTCCGCAGATGGCTATGAACTGTGGATTGATGGGACAGGGGCTGCCCATATTGAAGATCGCCACGGCACCAATGGCAAACAGGATAAGTCAATGGCAACGAATGAAGCTAAAGCACTGATCCCATGGGCTTCCCAAAATGCAAGCAATGGAGATTTTTTGAGGGACAAAAAAGGCAATATAAAGCTGTCGGGAAGATTTTTTAACAAAGATCAAAGTAAGGCACCAGAAATTTTTCTGGAAAAAAAGATTGATAACGATACAGTTTATGTGTCAGAATGTGTCCCAGATAGCGAAAATAAAAGAATCTGGATTACTAGCGCATACATAAAAAAAGGTAGCACAGGTCAAATGCTGAACATGGAAGAAACTTCCCCGCAGCCTACGCCCGAAGCGCCTTTTGACGGCAATGCTACCACAGATATTGTAACAAGACCAGATGAATCTGTCAAGCAGCAGTTATCACTTTCTGCCCAGGGACAGGCTGAAACTGCCGGAGGCGGCTGGGATGTTCGGGGTCAGGATGTGGGCCTGCCGATGCCTGAAGGGTATCAGGAAAGCCCGGTGGCGGTTGGTGCAAGCCAACAGGCGCAGCCGGTCAATCTTCCCGGGTTGGAAAAAAGTCAGCCTCAGAGCCAAGGAGAGGCGCAGGAAGCAGGACTTTCAATGCCTAAGCAAAGCCAACGGACGCAGAGCCGGGGGAATGCACAGGCAGATGAGGTTCTTCCTATGCCAGGGGATACCGTCCGGGCAGAGCAGCAGAGTCTGGACGATGAGTTCCGGCGGCAAGCCGGGCTTGAGGAAGATCCTTCCCTTTACGATCCTGAAGAGGACGAAGGCGTGGAGACAACCCGGGATAAGCTGGAAATCAAGCAGCAGAATCTAAAGCGGCGACTGGATGAATTACAATATCTCCGGGATCACTTGCCTGAGAGAATTGCAGAGCTTCAAGAAAAGTACGCCAGAAAACCGGACAAGGAGACCAAGAGTGCCAAGGCACTGGAACGGAAGATCATGCGACTGCAGCTGATGAAGGCAAATCCAATCGAGTTGGATAAGCAAATTCATCAAATTCAAAATCGAATTGGAATCCTGGAGGAGAAGCTGCAGACCAGCAAGCCGGAAAAACAGGATCGGCTGGAGCAGGCTTATAAGAAGATCGATGCGGAATACCAACAGGCTGAACTGGAGCTTATCAAAAAATACGATGAGCAAAGAGCAAAAATCAGTCAGGGGCTCGACGATAAAGGCCAATGGATCAAGAACAATGCGTTTGCGGTTCTGTGGGAAATGAGCGACTGGGTGAAAGGCAGTCAGCCTTCGCAGATTCTGGGAAGAATCTGGGATCTTCGGGTAGACGGGCAAAGGCTGGAATGGGATGATATCAAGCATGCCCTGGCTGACATCAAGGACGGTTGGGCGGTTCTGCCTAACAAAAACCAAAAAGCCATCCAGGAGGTTCTGGAGCGCACATACCAGGATCGGGTCAATGAGCTGACTGCTTTGGACGAAAAGTATAACCAGGATGTAGAGAAGCTGAAAAAGAAAGCTGAACAGCAGAAAGAGGAAGCCCGGAAGAGTGAGTATCGGATCTTGAGATCAGACCTTCATAATCAGCTGGTTGGGTCTGTAAAGCAAGCCTTTGTCGATAAAGGCATGGACTTTGACACGGTTTTGGAGAAGGCCAAAGACCTTTCTACCTTAAAAACCGTAGACAACACGCCACAAAGAGTCCTGGAAAAGGCCTTGGGATACAAAGCCGGTCAAGTGCTTTCTGACATGACTTTCAACAAAGTGGCTCAGAATGAAACCGAGGGCATTCGATGGCTGAATTCCTACACGGACCGGAAAAACGGCATCCTGAAACAGCTGTCTGAAAAGTACCACATTAAGCCAGGCAGCAAGGAAAGCGCAGCGGCGCAGATGTATGCGGAAGGATTTTATGTTGTAAAGACTGGCAAAGACGGAGAATTTGTAAAAGGAAAAAGTGAAATATTTTCTTACGGAGACGCGGAACTTGCTAGGGATTTTCCGGATGTCCAGGTGCAAAGAAATATCAAAGGTTTGGCCAATGATCCGACTGTGCGGCAGATCTACGATGATACCTTGGATCGCATCAATGCATCCCGGGTGCGCAACGGTTACCCGGAGATCCAGAAGCTGGACAACTACTATCTGCATTTCCGTGCCATGGAAGACTTTTTCTCGAAACTTGGATTGCCGTTTAATCCCAACGATATCCGGGCAAAGGATCTACCCACAGACTTAAACGGTGTGACCGCAGACCTGAAGCCGGGACAACCCTACTTTGCCAGTGCACAGCACAGAGAGGGCAAGCGGACGTCCTTCGATCTGCTGGGCGGTTTGGAAATGTACCTGACCAGTGCGAAGAATCAGATCTTCCACATCGACGATATCCAGATGCTGCGGGCTTTACGCAATTATGTGGCGGATATTTACGGACGAGCTAACGGACTTAATGACCTGGACTCAATGACCGAGGAAGAACAGGAGGCCAAAATCAAAGATGTGTACAGATCGCATCTTTCCACTTTTGCGAAATTCCTGAACGAGTCGGCCAACGTGCTTGCCGGTAAGACTGCTTTAATTGACAGAGGTGTGGAGGGCTTTATCGGACGCAGAGGCTTAACCTTACTGAACGACGTCAACAAGCAGGTAGGCGCCCAGGCGGTTGGTTACAACATCAGCTCCCCTATGACAAACTTCCTTTCTGTGGTTCAGGCTGTGGCGAAGACGGAAGGCTTCAAGATGGATTTCATAAGGGCAGCTGGACGGATGGCGCTCAACAAGATTACACGGCAAGACGATGGCTTTGCCGAAAAAAGCTCCGTAATCGTCCGGAGAAAAGGCGCAGACCAATTCAACAGGACACTTTGGCAGAAGCTAGGGGATCCGGGATACTGGTTCATGGGTAAGACAGATCAGATATCCACAGAGCTGATTGCCCGGACAAAGTTTAATGAGCTGACCCGGAAGGGGATGGACGAGCAAACAGCGCTCTATGAAACGGATAAGTGGGTGTCCCGGCTGATGGGCGACCGCTCTTTGGGGCAAATGCCGCTGATTTTCAACTCAAAGCTGTTGGGCTTGTTCACAAAATTCCAGTTGGAAGTCAGAAACCAACTGGACAGTATGTATTATGACACGATCCAAGAGACGAAAGCCTTAACTCCGGAGGTCCAGGGAAGAAATGCAAGGATCGCGGCAAAGGTGACGTCAAAGTTTGCGCAGCTGGCGATCTTGCAGCATGTCTTCGGCATGGGCTTCCAAAAAGTAGCCGGTTACAATCCGGCATTCGACATCATCAGCATCATTGCCACGGCATTTGGCTGGAATGATGATGACGACAGTGAGGATACCTTCCAGGACAATTTTGAGCAAGCATTGGCGGAATTGTTGGAGGATCTGCCGTATACCAGTGCACTGACTGGTGGCCGAATTCCCATCGGAAATGCTTTGCCGATAGCAGAACTTACGAACAGGGAAGATCAGTATGGTAACGAAAAACCAAGATGGCAGACGGCTCTGGAGGTACTTCCGTATTTTGTGATGCCGGGTGGTTACGGACAAGCTAAAAAGACGGTGCAGGGCTTGGATATGTACGGCGCGTTTGACTGGCTTACCGGCAAGGATCACTCAGTACCCGGCAATTACACTTCAGACGGGCGGCTTCGGTACACTACAGATGGGGGCGTCCTTCCGTTTGCGAGAGATGTGGTTTTTGGCAAATGGTCAGGCAAAAATGCTAAGCAGTACATCGAGGAAGGCAGAAGCCCCTTAAGCGAGAAGCAGACAGAGGAATTCTTTGACTTGGGCGTCAGCATCGAAGAGTACTGGGAGATCCAGGACGGTCTGAAGGCCCTGAACAAGCAGAGCGACACCGGCACGGCATCGCTGAACCAAAAGGGCGACTACATTGGCGGCCTGAATCTGACGACGCAGCAGAAGAACATCCTGATCAACAACATCGCCGGACGGAAAGAGCCTATCGATATGTCCACCTATGGCGATTACCCCAATTTTGAAGAATTCGACTACGGCACCCAAAACCCCGGCAAGTACGCGGTATCTCAGGCGGTGGGCGGGTATGCTAAATACCAGACATACAGCAGCGCGATGGGAAAATTCAAGGCAGACAAGGATGAGGACGGCAACGACGTTGAAAACAGCCGCAAGGAAAAGGTTGTGGATTATATCAACAGCTTGAATATTTCTTACGGAGAAAAAATCATCCTGTATGTTTCTAAATATCCCTCAAAGGAAAGTCGGGAGGCCTACGGGTATGACATCGTGGAGTACCTGAACGGCCGCAGCGACATCAGCGAAGAGCAGATGCGCAAGATCCTGCGGGAGCTGGGCTTCAAGGTGGACTGGGAAGGCAGAGTAACATGGGATTAAGGGAGCCTTTCGGCTCCCTTAATCGTGGAGGTGCAAAGCATGAAAAAACAGGACAGGCAGGGGGTAAGAACCCCGGCCGGGTTGGAGCGGAAATACAACATTGGCCGCGCGACAAAGGAAGCCGGGCAGGCGAAGGAGATGGCCGCAAACGTCAGCCAGGAAGTTGGTACTGCGGATGCTAATGCCCTGGAAGCAAAGAGGCTGGCAAGGGATGCCAGTATTGATGCGCAGAAGGCCGTGCAAGCGACTGAAGATCTGAGCGGTGATATGGAAGAAAAGATTAGCAAGGAGGCACTTCAGACCCCCGGTGCGGTCTCAATTACCGGCGAGAACATCACCGGCACGGTGAAGCTCACCGGTGAGCCGGACGATAACGGAAGATATCAGTCGGTGAAGGTTGCCCCGGAAGGGGTACAGCTGCAGGTGCTGGAGTTACCGCCCGGGGCAGATCCGGAGGAAGCACCTGCAGAGGTAGCCGATGGGGAGTTTTCGCACATCAAGCTGCTGATGAAAGGAAAGCGGACAGCCTTTACCGTGCAGCGAAGGGAAGGGCAGGAGGATGTGCAGACCGGTGAAATCACAGGCCAAGAGGTGACGGTGGCACTGGAGGATCTGTTGACAGGCGTCGCCTTACTGCTGGCGGTGCAGGCGGGCCGGGTGAAGATCACCGGGCTTACCGATCCGGTGGAGGATTCGGATGCTGCAAACAAGGCGTATATAGACCGGGAACTGGCCAAGCTTCGGGAGGAGCTTGGCCTTAATAACGGGCAAGAAGGAGGATAAATATGCAGTTATATGAAATGCAGGTGAGCAAGACTACCATTACCCGGGCAGAACCGGCACTGATCCCCAAGGGGATCATCGGGGCGGTGGTGAAGCTCAGCTTCTCGGCAGAGTGGGAGGGCCTTACCAAGACGGCGGTTTTCCGGGCCGGTGAGGTGACGAAGGATGTGGCAGATATTCAGGATGCCGTGGTGATCCCGGCGGAATGCACCCGGGAGGAAGGGGAACTGCTGCAGCTGGGCATCTACGGCGTGGACGCCCAAGGCACTGTCGCCATCCCCACCTTGTGGGCATCCATCGGCAGGATCACCGAGGCGGCAGACCCCTCCGGGGACGAGACCACCGATCCCAGTCTGCCGGTTTGGGCCCAGGTGCTGGAGATGGTGAAGCAGCTGGAGGAGCAGGGCGTGACCCAAAATGAGGTAGAGCAGGCGGTGGCTGATTTCTTCGGCGGGCAGGTACCACCCGGAAGGGCTACGGCAGAAGGCGGCGAGATCTTCAACTTCTACACCGACCCGGTGTACACAGGAGATGACCCGCCCAAGGAGTTCCCCGGCAATACTGCCGCCAAGGGCGCTCACGCCCAAAACTTTGGCACCCATGCGGATGGGGAGTATTCCAGCGCCAGTGGCTGGAATTCCACGGCATCCGGTGGCATCGCTAATGCAACAGGCAGAGAAACGGAAGCCAGTGGCTATGCCGCTACCACAGAGGGACACCTGACAAAGGCGTCCGGAAGATGTGCTCATGCCGGTGGCAAAGAGTCCGAAGCCACAGGCGAAAACTCTTTTGCCTACGGTTTGAAAGCGAAGGCGACAAAAAAGCAAGCATTTGCCGTAGGGGAAGAGGTTGAAGCGACTGGGGAAAACGCATTTGCTCATGGTTTAAAATCCAAAGCAACGGGCAGTCGTTCTTATGCCGGGGGCAAGGAGTCGGAAGCGACAGGTGTAAACGCATTTGCTCATGGCTACAAGGCTAAAGCATCCAGCAATACATCTTTTGCCACCGGCGAAGACACAGAAGCCAGCGGCTTTTATGCGGTAGCATCCGGCTATAAGACAAAAGCCAGCGGCACTTGCTCAAATGCATCCGGCAGAGATACGGAGGCTCAGCAATATGCATCCAGCGCACAAGGCCGAGGCACCATCGCCACCAGCCGAAATCAAAGCGTGCGAGGCGCATACAACATTCCCGACACACCGGACGCTAATGGCAACGGCAAATATGCCGATATCGTAGGCGGTGGCAAGAATGCCGATGACAGGGCAAACATCTACACCCTGGACTGGGCTGGCAATGCGGAGTTTGCAGGCGTTGTGAAAGAAAACGGCGTGAGACTTATGCCCCAAAAGTGTACTTACATTAACGGGGCAGTAAGTGCAGACACAATTACAGAGCCTTTTGTTCTGTTAAACATTTCAGCAGAAAACACGAAACTGCGGTCATTGCTTGGCAATGCAAATGACGCATATATTCAGACACAGTATTATAATTCTGTGACCGGTTGGCGCTTACAAATCGCCTGGAGCTATGCTGTTGACCCGGCAAGAATGGCTTTTAGAACAGAATACCAAAATGTATGGTCTGAGTGGGACACCTTCGCAAAGCAAGGCGAAATCCCCATAGTTTATGCTTGGGCAAAGGCATCTAAGAAGCCAAGCTATACGGCTGCCGAAGTTGGTGCAGTACCCACATCTAGAACGGTTAACGGAAAAGCGTTGTCTTCTGATATCTCCCTGTCAGCCAGCGATGTGGGAGCTGTTTCTGCGTCTCAGCCTTATATCGTTGCCCAAGCCACCGTCTCCGATCTGGAAATGAAACTGAAAGCAACATATGACGCAACGGTGACAGTAGGAACATATTTCTTTGATTATACCTGCAGAAAATGGTCTGACGGGATCATTGAGATTTTTGGCCGTTCAAAAGCGTTGAATACCGGCGAAATGAGCCATGTAACAACAACGGCATCAAAAGCATGGGGCTCCCTGTATGAGACCGGTGCATTCGTTCTGCCGCCCTATCCCGAAGAACTGAAAAGCTGCTTGTATGCCAATGTTTCCTTCGCCAGCCTAAGCGGCAATGTGGTTTGGGCAGAGGGTGGCCACTGGGGAAATCTTTATGGTCTGGGAAATGTGTATTTCTGCCGGGCAGACAGAGAAGAGAATACCGTCAATGATGTGCAGGGTAATGTTTGCACCTACACCGTTGGTACCTGGAAGTAAGGAGGGGAAAACATGAGATATCTGGATGCAGAAGGAAAAACCGTTGAAAAAGAACAGCTGGATCTGACCAAGGGCTATCTGACGGAGGTGCAGGTGATCAGGGAGGATGCTGCACCGATCGATAACGTGACCAAATTCTTTTACACGAGGGATGACTACGAGATGGCACAGCAGTATTTCCTGTACCGGCCGGAAAGTCAAAGACCTACCCAGGAGCAGCGGATCACGGAGCTGGAGGAGGCGTTGGAGCTTCTTCTTTCGGGGGTGACGGAATGAAAAAGGAACTGAGAGAAAAGATCCTCGCCTTTAACAAGTCCGTCAGGGAGAAGGGAGAAAAGGCCACGGACCTGGACATTCTGGTGGCGGAGGTCAAAAAGCTGCCCTACGGTCAGCTAAAAAAGGTTTTGACACCGGAAGTGCTGGCGGTGCTGGAAAAGTACGGCTACACGGAATAACAAAGGAGGAATAAACATGATCAAAACAGCAAAAGAACTGGTGGCGGCTTGCTTGGACGCCGCCAAAAATTTTAAGACCCTGTATGTTTTAAGCTGCTTCGGCGCGCCCATGAACGAAAAGAACAAGGCCCGCTATGCCAAGGCAGACCCCAAACGGGCGGCAGAAATCATGGCGGCAGATGCCGATACCTTCGGCTTTGACTGCGTCTGCTTCATCAAGGGGCTTTTTTGGGGCTGGAAGGGCGACCCGAATCAGGTCTACGGCGGAGCTGCGTATAAGTCTAACGGCATCCCGGACATCGGTGCGGATCAGCTGATCAAGCAGTGCATCGAGGTCAGCGAAGACTTTTCCACCATCCAGCCCGGCGAGTATGTGTGGCTGCCAGGCCATTGCGGCATCTATGTGGGGGACGGCCTGGCGGCAGAGGCCACCTTCGAGCCGGAAAGCGGCGTACAGCTGCAGGCGGTTCTTCCTATGGGCGTGAAGGATGGCTATCCCGCAACCGGTTGGGTCAAGCACGGCAAGCTGCCCTGGATCAGTTATGAGGCAGAGGAGAAAGATGATAGCAACGTCTACAAGGTAGTTGTCTATGCCGACGGTCTGATTGATGCCGAGAAGAAGAGGCAGCAGCTGGTTGCGGCTGGATTCAGCGCGGTAGTCGAGGTGGTCAAGCCGGAGCAGATCCCGGAGGAAAAGCCCGCA
>JAFQHF010000110.1 GCA_017398105.1 Oscillospiraceae bacterium
CTGAGCCAGCTCGCCTTCCTTAGCCATCAGCTGAGCAGCGGTGCCGGCGGAGCGGACCAGCTGTGCGCCGTGGCCGGGCTGCAGTTCCACATTGTGGATAACAGTACCGACAGGGATGTTGGCGATGGGCAGGCAGTTGCCGGGCTTGATATCGGCAGTTGCGGAGGCGATAACCTGGTCGCCGGCCTTCAGGCCGTAGGGAGCCAGGATGTAGGACAGGGTGCCGTCCTCATACTTGATCAGAGCGATATAAGCGGAGCGGTTGGGATCGTACTCAATGCGCTCCACGGTAGCGAACATATCGGTCTTCAGACGCTTGAAGTCGATAACACGATACTTGCGCTTGTTGCCGCCGCCATGATGACGGACGGTGATGTGGCCATAGCTGTTGCGACCGGCATGCTTCTTCAGGGTCTCAACCAGGCTACGCTCAGGTTTTGCCTTCTTGTCCACGCCCTCGAAGCCGGAAACAGTCATGTTACGGCGAGCAGGGGTGTAAGGCTTAAAAGTTTTAATAGCCATTTGCGTTTCGCTCCTTTATTGAGATTGGATTAGACCATACCCTCGAAGAACTCGATGGTCTTGGAATCGGCAGTCAGAGTGACGATAGCCTTCTTGTAGGCGGCACGCTTGCCGGCGGGGTAAGCACCGGTGCGCTTAACCTTACCCTGCATACGGATGGTGTTGACCTTAGCGACCTTAACGCCGAAAGCCAGCTCAACAGCTTCCTTGATCTGGGTCTTGTTGGCGTTGACGTCCACCATGAAAACGTACTTCTTATCAGCGACAGCCTCCATGGACTGCTCGGTGATGACAGGTCTTCTGATGATATCGTAAGCGTTCATTATGCGAATACCTCCTCGATCTTGGCCAGAGCAGCCTTGTCGACAACCAGCTTGTTGGCGTTCACAACGGAGTAAACGTTCAGCAGGTTAGCAAAGGTGACTTCGCAGCCGGGGATGTTGCGGCCGGACTTGACGACGTTTGCGTCAGCCTCAGCAGTGACAACCAGAGTCTTGGTGTCGCAGCCGACAGCCTTCAGGAACTTGGCGAAGTCAGCGGTCTTGGGAGCATCCATCTTGATGGTGTCGATGACCACCAGGTTGGTCTCAGCGACCTTAGCGCTCAGGACGCTCTTCAGAGCCAGGCGCTTAGCCTTCTTGTTCAGGGTGTAGGAGTAATCGCGGGGCTTGGGAGCGAACACGATACCACCGTGAGTCCACTGGGGAGCGCGGGTGGAACCCTGACGGGCGCGGCCGGTGCCCTTCTGACGCCAGGGCTTACGGCCACCGCCGGAAACCTCAGCGCGGGTCAGAGCGCTCTGAGTGCCCTGACGCTTGTTGGCCAGATGATTCTTGACGGAATCATGGACAACAGCCTGATTGACTTCAATGCCGAAAACTGCTTCGGAGAGTTCGATCTCGCCAACCAGCTTGCCGGACATATCATAAACATTAGTCTTAAGCATGATTTAAGATCTCCTTTCCTTAGCCTCTTGCGGAAGCCTTCTGGGGATTTCTGCCGGAAGCCTTCTGCGGGTTCTTGCTGATGCCGGTCTCGACGTTCTTGACCTTGTTGTTCTTGACGGTGTTGCGGATATAGACCAGACCGCCTTTGGGGCCGGGGATGGCGCCGCGGATAACGATCATGTTCAGCTCTGCATCAACCTTAACAACTTCCAGGTTCTCGATGGTGACCTGCTCATTGCCCATCTGGCCAGCGCCGATCTTACCGGGGAAGATACGGGACTGATGGGAAGAAGCGCCCATGGAACCTGCGTGACGGTGGACAGGGCCGCCGCCGTGGGTCATGTCGGTGCGGTGTGCGCCGTGGCGCTTGACAACGCCCTGATAACCATGGCCCTTGGAAATGCCGGTGACATCGATCATGTCGCCTGCAGCGAAGGTGTCAGCCTTAACAACATCGCCGACGTTCATGTCAGCAGCAGCTTCCAGCTTGAACTCCTTCAGGTACTTCTTAGCCTCGACGCCGGCCTTCTTCAGGTGGCCAGCCTCAGGCTTGGTCAGCTTGGCTTCCTTAACATCTTCGAAGCCCAGCTGGACGGCGGTGTAGCCGTCGGTCTCAACGGTCTTCTTCTGAGTGACGACGCAGGGACCTGCTTCCACGACGGTAACAGGAATGACCTTGCCGCTCTCATCGAAGATCTGGGTCATGCCCACTTTCTTGCCGATGATTGCTTTTTTCATCTTGGGTTTTCTCCTTTATAATAGGTTATTGGTCGACTGCTGCATTGGGTTCAGCTGCCGACATGACCCGTCCGCCCGATGCCAGACAGTGC
>JAFQHF010000040.1 GCA_017398105.1 Oscillospiraceae bacterium
TAAGACCCTGGGTGAGTACATGGAGAAGGATGCCGGTTATGAAACTGCCTACATCGGCAAGTGGCACCTGGCTTCCGACGGTGAGCTGGAGCAGAAGCCCACCATCGACTACACCATCACCGCCATCCCCCAGGAGCTGCGTGGTGGTTACACCGGCTTCTGGCGTACCGCTGACGTGCTGGAGTTCACCTCCCACGGTTATGACGGCTATGTGTTCGACGAGAACAACAACCGCATCGATTTCAAGGGCTACCGTGCTGACTGCATCAATGACTTCGCTCTGGAATACCTGGATCAGTACACCGGCGAAAAGCCTTTCTTCATGACCATCTCCCAGATCGAGCCCCACCACCAGAATGACCGCAACCACTACGAAGGCCCCATCGGTTCCAAGGAGAAGTACGCCAACTTCGTTCTGCCCGAGGATCTGAAGGCTCTGGGCGGCAATGCTGCTGAGGAATATCCCGACTACCTGGGTCAGTGTGCAAGCCTGGACGAGAACCTGGGCAAGCTGGTTGCCAAGCTGAAGGAGAAGGGTCTGTATGAGAATACTGTCATCATCTTCGCAGCAGACCACGGTTCTCACTTCAAGACCCGTAACACCGATGCTCATCTGAATGGCTACGATGATTACAAGCGTTCCTGCCATGACGGCTGCCTCCATGTGCCTCTGGTCATTGCCGGTGGTCCCTTTAAGGGCGGCAAGGTCGTTGAGGAGCTGGTCAGCACCGAGAGCCTGCCCAAGACCTTCCTGGCTCTGGCTGGTGTCGATGTGGGCGACAAGATGATCGGCGAGAACCTGGTTGACGTATTCGAGAAGAAGTACGACGAGAGCAGACCCAACGAGGTCTTCGCTCAGATCTCCGAGAGCCGTGTTGGCCGCTGTGTCCGCACTGCCGACTTCACTTACTCTGTCTACGCTCCCGGCGTACATGGCGGTGTCGCCGCTGCATCTGATGTCTATGCAGATGACTTCCTGTACGATATGCGGGTAGACCCCCATCAGCTGAACAACGTAGTTACTGATCCTGCATACGCCCAGATCAAGGCAGATATGCGTAAGCGTCTGCTGAAGTGGCTGGAAAAGGCTGAGGGTGCACATCCCACCATCATTGACTGATAAAAGAAAAAGGAACGCTGATACGGTAGTTCCTGATAAGAAAACTTTGACTATCTAAAAAAGAACAGCGTGTACTGCAGGCGGTACACGCTGTTTTTGTGTTCAGTTTGGGAGTTTTCTTCGTCACAGTGTGGCTTTTTGTATAGGCTCAGTGTAATCTCACCCTCAATTTCAAGTCCACATTGGGAACTGTGACAGTAATTCTCCCCCCCATAGTCTGCAAAGGACGCAAGCGGATTATTTGCGAAGGGTTTTTACAGTAACATCAATGGAATCCAGAATCAAAGCAAAAAGCATGACAATCAGAAAGAAGATTTGGAAATTGCTGAACAGGTTAATGACGATAGCATTTTCGCCTTCAAAAAGCACAGGGATGTTCGCGAGAAAATCCGGGTGTATCAGTTCAAAGCCGGTCAGCCACCAGATGCTGAGAAACGCTGAGATCACATTGGAAATTAAAGACGTTGTCAGCACACGCTTATTGTATCGCCCCTCCACAAGCTGAACAGACTCGCGGATGATACCACAGGCGGCAAAGGCCAGAATGATATACCACGTTCCCTGCAGCGCTGAGACTTCGAACAGAGAGATTTTCTGCCCATTGACATCTATGATGATGCCCAAAATCTGCGGGACCACCAGAAACAAGACAGCAAAAAGCACGCAGAAAACGATACCCGCAATGCACTCCCACTTGGTAATTTCCTGGGTTCTCTTAGGAACAGGCGGAAGATTGTCAAAATTAAATGGCTCTGTAATCTGTACACCTTTGTGATAGAAAAAAGCAAACAGGAGCGTCACAATTGTAAAAGCAGCTAGCAGGCAGTTATAGACCATAACCAGCCAACCGGAAATTGCAGCAAACCATTCCTGCGGCTCCACCATCTGCAGCATCAGGTTAGCTATTGTGATACCGCCAGCAGCCGCAAGAAGAACTATCTTCAAAACAAATTTGTATGTACTGTAATATGGCTGGCCAATCAGGCACTTTTTTGCATCTTCATCATATTGGGCGGAAAGTTCCTGCGGAGTACCCAACTCCGTAAGTACGACGCGGATATCCTTTTCTGTTGGTGTGACTTCACCACAGCGTTCGTTCAGCATATCATCGATCAGTCCGCGCAATTCCTGCGCAACATCGTCTCTTTGTTTTCTGGACAACCGCTTGGTAGCAGCATAGATATAGCGTTCAATTAGATCGTGGTTCATTTTTATCCCTCCAATAGCGAATCCACATTTGCGGAAAAAGTTTTCCAATAAGCTTTTGTTTTCTCAAGTACTGCCAGGCCGTCCTCGGTGATTTGGTAGTACTTTCTGGGCTTTGCTTCGCTGGTATCCCATTGGCTAGCCAACAATCCCTGGCTCTCCAGCCGACGCATCAGCGGATAAAGAGTGTTGGCATCCATAGGAACATCATGGTCATTCAGTTTTCTTACCAGACTGTATCCGTACATTGGTTCCCGCAATTGGCTCAGAACCAGTAAGATCAAGGTGCCGCGCCGTAGCTCCAGAACCAAACCCGATACGGTATCTTCAATACTCATGCTATCACCTCGCACTATGTTGTGTGATTACATTATAGTGTGCGGAACACAGTATGTCAAGACATTTTTTCATGCAGATATTTTTTTAATACTATATAAGTGAATACTAAAAACTTGAGTGTTAACAGATTGCGAAAACTTAACGGTCTTATTCTCGTCCGATCAGCATTTGAAAATTGTATTGAGTATAGGGTCAAATCGGCCTATCAACAGCAAGGGGTTGCATACTTCCCAATGATTAGTGTGATTACTCGCTGTGTTTGCTCCATGCGCAAGTGGGTACGCACTTGCTGTGCTTGCTGTAAACTTATTTTCAAGAAAGGACGAATAGATAGGAAAAGAAAGTGGCACAGCAGAAATGCTATGCCACATTTTAACGATTGAATGTTATCTTATCCAGCACACCCATAACAGCGTTCCTTTTTTGATAAATATTTTTGTATGATGGTCACTGGACTGAAGTTCCAGTGACCGTGTTAGCGAGAAGAGGAATACCACGCAAAATTCCCTTGAATTGGTTCATTCCCGGATTGTAAATTGTCTTATTTCTGATCACTGAGGCTGATAATCCCGGCTTACACTCACGTAAGCCGGGATTATATTTGGAATATAATATATCGATGTGAAAATATCTATGCAAAATATCGGTACAGATGTGATTAAATCAAATCTCTCACCAGTTCCAGAGCTGCCTCGTCGGCAACCAGGGTGAAGTCGGGATGCAGCTGCAGGATGGAGCCGGGGGACTGGGGCTTGATGGGGCCGAAGAAGCAGTCCTTCACAGCCTGAGCTTTGCCTGCGCCGTTGCAGACCAGCAGAACCCGCTTGGCCTTCATGATGGAGCCGATGCCCATGGTGTAGGCATGGGTGGGAACATCCTCACGCTTCTCAAAGAAACGCTGGTTGGCATCGATGGTGGAGTCGGTCAGCTTGACGTGGTTGGTGCCGTTAACGAACTCATCGCAGGGCTCGTTGAAGCCGATGTGGCCGTTGGGGCCCAGGCCCAGCAGCTGCAGGTCAGCGCCGCCGAAAGCTTCGATAACAGCATCGTAACGGGCGCACTCAGCAGCAGCGTCGGGGTTGGTGCCGTCGGGAATATTGCAGTTGGCCTGGTCGATGTTCACATGATCGAACAGGTTGGTGCGCATGAAGTAGGCATAGCTCTGGTCATGGTCCTTGGTCAGGCCCACATACTCGTCCAGGTTGATGGTTCTGACCTGGGAGAAGTCCAGCTCGCCGGACTCGTACTTGGCGATCAGCTCCTTGTAGGTGCCAACAGGGCTGGAGCCGGTGGCCAGGCCCAGAACGCAGTCGGGCTTCAGGTGGATCTGGGCGGCGATGATGTTGGCAGCCTTGCGGCTGACATCGGCGTAATCCTTGGCAACGATCAGTCTCATTTTAGTCTCTCCTTAATATATTAATTTGGTTTTTTGCATTCCATGGGAGCGTGTTGTGACCGGAGGATTTATCGGTTTACAGAACCAGCCATGCGGCGATAGGTATGACGAATGCCGCGGACAGCGATGGAGTAGGCCTGGATATTTTCCGGAAGAGCCATACCGCCGTAGCCTGCATCACCCAGATGATGGATATCCGTGCCGGTCATTTTGCACATCAGGGCGATCTGACGGATGGTGGCAATGTCTGCGCCCTCCTGGGAAGTCCCGATGGCCGTAATTGTCAGGCATCCAAGACTGTGAGCGTGATTTACCAGCTCTTTTACATATTCCATGGTAATACCGGGAACGGTTCCTGGAGCAGGCAGCAGGATGATATCCGCGCCGGCACCGGCAAAGGCGGAAATATCCTCCTTGGTAATGATCTTTTCCGCACCCTCTGTCAGAATACCGGAAGCGTGCATTTTTCCTGCGGCAAGGATGATTTTATCTCCGAATGCCTGCTTATAACGCTTCAGAGTCTGTTCAATGGCTTCATTGGTAACGCCGATACCGGGATTGCCGGTAAGCAGAATGAAATCGACTCCCAGGGCCACGGCTTTTTCCGCGTTCTCCATGGTGGCCTTTCTACCACTGGTCATAGCCCACATATTCTCATCAGGATCCTCTGAGGAAAGTACCTGTTCCACAGGTTCCAGATTGATGCCGATTGGGCGGCCTGTCAGTTCCTTGAGTTTGCGGATTACCAAATCGGGCTCCGTTTTGGGCAGGCCCTGAATGTGGGGCTTTTGCACATCAAACATATTCAGCAGCAAAATATCCGCACCCATGGAGGCGGCGAATTCCGCATTGGTGATATCGCCCAGCATGGGCATGATGGCACCGATCGTCTCACAGGCAATGGTCCGTCCCTCGGAACCGGCAATGGCTGCAAGCAGCTCGTCACGGGACATTTTCGCAAAGTCAGAGCTTTGGCAGTCGAGAATTCTTTTCATGTTGACACCGTCCTTTCAAAATATAAATATACCATAGAATTTGGTAAATGACAACCGAAATTTAATTTTATAGGATCAAAATATAAAAAATTTAGTAGTAAAAATATACAAATTATTTATGTGTACTCTGGTTGGTATGCTGAAAAAAAGAAGCATGGCAAAGCGAATGTTGACAAAATGTGAACTTAAGTTTATCCTTAAATATATATTCTTATTGGGCGAGTATCGTTTTTGAATGTAACTATATATCAATTTGAAAGGAAGTAGTTTACTATGGGATTCTTTGACAAACTGTTTGGCAAAAAGTTGGAAGGAATTTATGCACCCATCGCCGGCAAGGCTGTGGCTATCACCGAAGTGCCCGATCCCACCTTTGCAGAAGGTATGCTGGGCAATGGTATCGCCATTGAGCCCACCGACGGCAAGGTGTACGCACCCTGCGACGCAACGGTTGACATGATGTTCGACACCGGCCATGCTGTCAGCATGACCACCGAATCCGGCGTTGAGATCCTGGTCCATGTGGGTCTGGAGACTGTGGGCCTGGAGGGCAAGCCCTTCACCGTTCACGTTCAGAATGGCGACAAGGTCAAGAAGGGCCAGCTGCTGATCGAGGCAGATCTGGAGGCCATCAAGGCTGCCGGCCTGCCCACCATTACCCCCGTGCTGATCTGCAACACCGACGATTATCCCACCTTCAAGACCCACGTGGGCACTGCTGTGACCAATGCCGATCTGGTCATTGAGCTGGGTAAGTAAGGAGTACAAAATGAAAACTGGTATTGGTCTTCCCGTTTTCTCCGGTGTGTCCATCGGTCCCGCGGTTGTTTACCGCAAGTCTGAACGCACATTACCTGTTTCCTCCGGCGATCCCGCTGTTGAGCAGGCAAAGTTTGAGGCAGCTGTTGTCACCGCCCGGGAACAGCTCAGTGCTCTGTATGAAAAGGCAAAAGTCGAGCTGGGCGAAGAAAAAGCTGCCATCGTGGAAGTGCAGATGCTGATGCTGGACGACCTGGATTATCTGGACGGCGTCACCGCTGCCATCGAAGACGGTGCCGCTGCCGCCCTCGCCGCGCTGGACACCGGTGAGGAATTTGCCCAGGTCTTTGCTGCCATGGACGACGAGTACATGAACGCCCGCTCTGCTGACATCCGGGACATGTCCCACCGTCTGTACGATATCCTCTGCGGCAACACCGGCTTCCAGCTGCCCGAGGGCAAATTCCTGCTGGTTGCCGAGGACCTGGCTCCCTCCGAGACCATTCAGCTGCCCAGAGAGCGGATTCTGGCTTTCGTGACCCGTGAGGGGTCCTCCTCCAGCCATACCGCCATTCTGGCCCGTACCCTGAACATTCCCTCTTTGGTTCAGGCGAATATTGAACTGGAAGATGCTGAAAACTGCGCCGTTTTGGCTGTTGACGGCTTCACCGGCAACTGGTACATGGATCCCGACGACGAGACCATGGCAATGCTGAAGGCAAAGCAGGCAGAAGCCGCCGCCGACCGGGCCGCTCTGGAAGCTTACCGGGGCAAGGAAAGCATCACCAAGTCCGGCAAGAAGATTCTGCTGGCCGCTAACATCGGCAGCCCTGAGGATGCCGAAGCTGCCGTGGCTGCCGACTGCGAAGGCGTTGGCTTGATGCGCAGTGAGTTCCTGTATCTGGGCCGGGACACCCTGCCCACGGAGGATGAGCTGTTCGAAGCTTACAAGAAGGTGGCCCAGATCATGGGCGACCGTCCCGTGGTCATCCGCACCCTGGACATCGGCGCTGACAAGCAGGTTTCCTACCTGGGTCTTGAGAAGGAAGAGAATCCCGCTCTGGGCCTGCGCGGTCTTCGCATCTGCCTGACCCGGGAAGAGATCTTCCGTCCCCAGCTGCGTGCCATCCTGCGGGCTTCTGTTTACGGCAACCTGCTGGTGATGTTCCCCATGGTGGCTTCCGTATGGGAACTGAAGGCTGCCAAAGCTCTGTGTGCCATCCTGCGCAAGGAGCTGGAAGATGAGGGTATCGAAACCAGGGAAGTGCCCATCGGCGTCATGGTGGAAACCCCTGCCGCTGCCGTTCTGGCCCACGAGCTGGCCAAGGAAGCTGCCTTCTTCTCCGTTGGTACCAACGATCTGACCCAGTATACCCTGGCTGTGGACCGTCAGAACGCCAAGCTGGACAAGTTCTACGATCCTTACCATCCTGCACTGATGGCGCTGCTGGCTCACATCGCCAAATCCGCCAACGAGGCCGGTATCTGGGCCGGTATCTGCGGTGAGCTGGGCGCTGACCCCAAGATGACCGAGAAGTTCATCGAAATGGGCTACACCGAGCTGAGCATGGCCGCAGGCCGGATTCTGGAAGCCAGAAAGATCGTCTGCGAGTCTGAACTGTAATCAACACGAAAGTGAGGAAATATCAATGAAAGAATTCAAACACGTTATCGCTGATCCCTTGGGCATGCACGCCCGTCCCGCCGGTATGCTGGTAAAGGCTGTCGCTCCCTTTGCTTCCAAGGTCACCATCACCGCCCCCACCGGCAGGGCTGACGCCCGCCGCCTGATGGCTCTGATGAAGCTGGCCGCCAAGCAGGGCATGGAGCTGACTGTCACCGTGGAAGGCGCTGACGAGGAGAAGGCAGCAGCTGAGCTGCAGGCTTTCCTGAGCGCAAACCTGTAAGTTTATTCAGGCCCTATTGGCCGTCGTGGGCCGGCGGCTTATACATAATAAGGCAAAAGAAAAAATAGGAGGAAATTTTCTATGATGAAATATCTGCAGAAGCTGGGCAAAGCTATGATGCTGCCTGTTGCTGCACTGCCCATCTGTGGTATTCTGATGGGTCTGGGCTACGCCCTGGCTCCCGCTGCCATGGGCGCTGCCGGTGCAACTGAAGGCTTCGCATACGTTCTGGGTGTTTTCCTGATCAAGGCCGGTGCTGCCCTGATCGACAACATGGCAATCCTGTTCGCAATCGGTGTTGGCGTTGGCCTGGCTAAGGACAACGACGGTACTGCCGGTCTGGCTGGTATGGTCTCCTACCTGATGATCACCACCCTGCTGGCTCCCGGTACTGTCAGCACCATCGCTCCCGGCATGATCGCATCCGAGATCAACCAGGTTGCTTTCTCCAAGATCGGCGGCAACGCCTTCATTGGTATCCTGGCTGGTATTGTCGGCGGCATCTGCTACAACAAGTTCAAGGGCACCAAGCTGCCTGACGTTCTGGCATTCTTCAGCGGCAAGCGCTCCGTCGCCATTGTCACTGCTGTTGTCTCCATCGTCGTTTCCGCTATCCTGCTGTTCGTGTGGCCCGTCATCTTCGGCGGCCTGGTTGCTCTGGGTAACGCTGTTGTCGGTCTGGATGCTGTCGGCGCAGGCATCTACGCATTCCTGAACCGTCTGCTGATCCCCACCGGTCTGCACCACGCTCTGAACAACGTTTTCTGGTTCGACACCATCGGCCTGGGCGACCTGTCTGCTTACTGGGGCGCTAAGACCTCTGCTGATATGGGCTGGTCCGTCGGTATGTACATGGCCGGCTTCTTCCCCTGCATGATGTTCGGTATCCCCGGCGCTGCTCTGGCTATGATCCAGACTGCTAAGCCCGGCAAGAAGAAGAACGCTATCGGTATCGTTGGCGCTGCTGCAGTCTGTGCATTCATCTGCGGCGTTACCGAGCCCTTCGAGTTCGCATTCATGTTCCTGGCATTCCCCCTGTACGTTGTCTATGCTGCTCTGTACGGCATCTTCACCACCATCACTGTTGCTCTGGGCTTCCGTGCTGGTTTCTGCTTCTCCGCTGGCGCAACTGACCTGATCTTCTCCGCTTCTCTGCCCGCAGCTGCCAAGACCTGGCTGATCGCCCCCCTGGGCCTGGCTGCATTCGTGGTCTTCTACCTGGTGTTCAAGTTCGCTATCACCAAGTGGGATCTGAAGACCCCCGGTCGTGAAGACGATCAGGAAGGCGAGCTGAAGATCGAGCTGGCTAACGACGACTACACCACCATGGCTCAGATCATTCTGGAAGGCCTGGGCGGCAAGGAGAACGTTACCTCCATCGACCACTGCATCACCCGTCTGAGACTGGAAGTTAAGGATCGTCTGCTGGTTGACGAGAAGAAGATTAAGTCCTCCGGTGCTTCTGGCGTCATCCGTCCCGGTAAGACCGCTGTTCAGGTTGTTATCGGTCCCAAGGTTCAGTTCGTTTACGAAGAGTTCAAGAAGATCGCTGAGTAAGCGTCTTTGCGTTTGCTGCGGCCCACGCGGTATAACACAAATCAGGCTCCACAAGGGTGCCTAATTAGAACTGAAGAATAGAAAGCCCCCTTATGTAGTCTTCTGACTCACATAAGGGGGCTGTTTTTCGTATTGAACAGGTGGAAACCGAGCTGCATTTAGAAATGAAAAGACACACCTTCCTTCCTGCAAGCAGAAAGGAAGGTGTCATGGTAAATAGGTAAAAGAGGCGGTTTAGGGAGGTAATAGTAGTATGACAAAAGACAGGAAAGGAAGAGGAGTAACTATGGCACCTATTTACCGAAAAAATCAAAGTTATGTGTACATCTTTGCTTACTAACAATATTAAGGGATTTTCTGCCAAAAGTCAACAATAAATCATTATTAATGTCGAGTATAGATAATAGACCGATTGAATCGATGACGATATATTGAAAACTGAGACAATACAGGAGTCAGATTCCTGCTGCATTTCGTACTGATTGGATTCCAATAGACAAATACTACGGTTTATTATACAATAAATAGGAGGACTTAAGTCAGTATCAAAATTTGATGCTGACCATAAATATGATAGGTAAACCAGAAAGGAGAACGTATGAATAAAGTCTTGTTCGGGCCCGGCGGAAATCGCCAATTAGGGGCCAGCTAAAATAACCAATCTCGGCTCAATAGAAAAAGCCATTACTTTTTCTTTCGAATCCTTTATACTGGAAAGTGCCAACAACCCAGGAAAGGAGCTACATGAAAG
>JAFQHF010000041.1 GCA_017398105.1 Oscillospiraceae bacterium
ATCTCCCAATTTACTGAGCTTTTCTAACCGCAGGCTTTCATCCCATATTCCTATCTGCATTTCTTTCGCCCTCCTTCTTGATACTATTTTAGCATATCTTTTGATATTTGGGCGATTGTATTTAGTTTTTAGAGATTACCAATCGTTTATCACGCAACAAACACATGCTACTGTAGGGCGGGGTCATGACCCCGCCGACCCGGCATCGACATTTACAATGGATCGTTCTATCGCATTTGTATCATTTTGCGCTGTTTTTACCTGAATCGTTTTGTAATCTGCTCGGCGGGGTCATGACCCCGCCCTACAGTTAATGCAGCGATCATTTACATCAGGAAACGCTGACGGATTTCCGCATGGCGCCGATGGCGCCTTTTTCCAGGCGGGAAACCTGGGCCTGGGAGATGCCCAGGGCACCGGCTACCTCCATCTGGGTCTTCCCGTCATAGAACCGCAGGGACAGGATCTGCTTTTCACGGTCATTCAGGCTGCGGAAGGCGTTGCGCAGAGTGATGTGCTCCATCCAGCCGTCTTCCGTGTTCCTGGTATCGCGCACTTGATCCATCACCGTCAGCGGATCGCCGCCGTCGGAATACACCGGGTCATACAGGCTCACCGGTGCACAGACTGCGTCCAGCGCCTGGGATACTTCCTCCTGCGGGATCTCCAGTTCTTTTGAGATTTCCTCCAGAGAGGGCTCCCGGCCCAGGCGCAATGTCAGGGCCTCCTTGCACTGCAGGCACCGGTAAGCCACATCCCGGATGGAGCGGGAGACCCGGATGGCGCTGTTGTCCCGCAGGTAGCGCCGCACCTCACCGGCGATCATTGGCACGCCGTAGGTGGAAAAGCGCACCTGCTTGTCCGGATCGAAATTGGCGATGGCCTTGATCAGCCCGATGCAGCCCACCTGGAACAGGTCGTCGGGATTTTCCCCACGCTTGTCGAAGCGCTGGATCACGGACAGCACCAGCCGCAGATTTCCTTCGATCAGCTTCTCCCGGGCGGCGGTGTCGCCCTCCCTGGCCCGGCGGAGCAGGGTATCCATCTCCGCCTGGGACAAAACGGTCAGTGCGGATGTGTTCACGCCGCAGATCTCTACTTTTCCCTGCATGGTGTTCCTCCTGTTGGTTTGGTTGTGGAAAACCCCGCAGAATCTCCCGGCAGCAGTGGTAAACGCAGGTTTTCCACAGGCGCAGGGAGCAGAACGGGGATAGGAACAGTATTCCCCGGAGGAGGAAGATGATACCTGATACGGCGCTGTAAACGGAAAAAGGCGTTTGCCGGAACGACCCGGAGAAAGCGTTTTGGCTGTTTTTCACAAAAATTTTCAGAAGGGTTTCGAATGGTGACAAAAATTGACAGGGAAATTTTACAATTTGTAAACTTTTTCGGAAGCTTTTTCGAAAAAAGCGCCTTAAGGGGACGGTAACGTAACACGAGGAAAACGCAACTTCTGTGATGGATATGCAAATGGGTATACGCACTTTTCCACAGGCTGTGAGGGAATTCCAAAGAGGCAGAATACCTGTTGATAACTCATAGTTTTCCACATTGTCCACAGGTTTTTCCACAGGAGTTTTCCACAGCCTTTTTCGGTTGTGGATATTCATTTTTGGTTCACATAAACAGAAGCGACGGCTTTCGCCGGATTTCCCACTTTTTCGCAGGTAGTGATTTTTGACCATGGGGAAATCTTTGTGCAAAAATTCACCCTTGACATAAGCAGCGGCCCGGAGATCAACCAATCGTAGGGGCGGATTTCCAATCCGCCCTCCGGATACCGGCAAATGTGCGGAGAATTTCGCTGTGCATGTGTTGACGGAGTTAGGGCGGATTAAAAATCCGCCCTACATATAGATGCTTGTTAATCGTGCGATAAACGATAATTTACAACTGCTCCATAAAAAATGACCGGGCACCCGAAGGTGTCCGGTCTGGGGAACAGGTTTATTTGCCGAAGGCATCCAGGGCCAGCTTGAAGGCGCCGTAGGCACCGGCGTCGTTGCCCAGGGAAGCCATGGCGAACTTTGCGCCGCCGGCTGCGTGGAACACATGCTTGTGGAAATAGGGCTCAATGCCGCGCACCAGCATATCGCCGGCCTTGCTGACACCGCCGCCGATGACCACCACTTCGGGGTTCACGGTGGAGCAGACGTTGGCCAGGAACAGACCCATGTACCGATAGACCTGATCCAGAATGGCATTGGCAGCTGCGTCGCCTTCCTTGGCGGCATCGAAAATATCCTTGCAGGTCAGGTTTTCCAGAGCATGCAGGGGGCTGCCGGTCTGATTTTCAGCCAGATACAGCTTTGCCAGACGGACAATGCCGGTGGCGGAGCAGTACTGCTCCACACAGCCCTTATTTCCGCAGTTGCAGCTGACGGTTTCTTCGGGATTGACGCAGATATGGCCTACCTCTGCGCCGGAGCCATGGGCGCCGTGGAGCAGGTTGCCCTCCACAACGATGCCGCCGCCAACACCGGTGCCCAGAGTAATGAAGACCATGTTGTCGCAGCCCTGGCCGCCGCCCTTCCAGAATTCACCCAGTGCGGCAACGTTGGCATCGTTGCCGGCCTTTACGGGGAAGCCGGTGAGCGCGGTGAGCTTTTCGGCGATATTGAATACACCCCAGCCCAGGTTGATGCACTTGTTGACGATGCCCTTGGCATTGACAGGGCCGGGAACACCGATGCCCAGACCCAGAATGCTGGTCTCGTTGATCTGATGGGCACCCAGGAAAGCCCGGATGGAAGCGGCGATATCCGGCAGAATCTGCTCGCCGCCGTTGGCGGTGACAGTGGGGATCTCCCATTTTTCCAGCATGGTGCCGTTTTCGTCAAAGTAGGCGATCTTGACGGTGGTGCCGCCCAGATCGATGCCGAAGCCGTATTTCATGTTGCGTTCCTCCAAAAATGTTTAAAAATAATGAAAGCGTGATCATTCTTCCGCGGCCGAATCCAGCACCAGCTTAAATGCGCCGATCAGGGGCGCATCCTCACCCAGGGCAGCCAGCTCGAAACGGACCTCCCGGTTGGCGTGGAATGCGTATTTGCGGAAATAGCGGGCGGTGCCATCCAGAATCTGCGGGCCATATTTGCACAGCTCACCGCCGAGGACGATGGTGCCGGGATTGGTGACACAGCAGACGTTGGCGATCATTTCGCCGGCGTACTGGCAGACCTTGTCCAGGATTTCCTTGGCGGTCTTGTCGCCGGAGGCGGCAGCCTGGAATACATCCACATGGCTTAAGTGCCGCCGGAAGCGCAGGGTGGAGGTCGTGTGTCCCACGGAGGCCAGATGCCGCTTTGCCACCCGGACGATGCCGAAGGGAGAGCAATACTGCTCCACACAGCCCTTGCTGCCGCAGGTGCAGCTTTCCGTTTCCTGCCGGTTGACGATCATGTGGCCCACTTCACCGCCGCCGCCATGAGCGCCCTGCACCAGATGGCCGTTGGAAATAATGGCGCCGCCGATGCCGGTGTTCATGGCTACGTAGAAGACATCCTTGCAGCCCCTGCAGCAGCCCTTCCAGCTTTCACCCAGAGCTGCCATATTGGCAATGTTGCTGGATACTACCTTCAGCCCGGTAAGGCCGGAAAGGTTTCGGTCGATATTAAATACGCCCCAGCCCATATTGACGCACCGGTTGACGGTGCCGCCGCTGTTCACGGGCCCGGGAATGCCCACGCCCACACCCAGAATATCGTCCTCGGTCAGGCGGTTGCTGTTCATGTACTGTTCCAGCTCATCCGCAATGCCGGGAAGCACCTGGGCGCTGCCGTATTCCGATGGGGTAGGGATACTCCATTTATGAAGCAGCTTGCCGGTTTCATCGAAAAATGCGAACCTGACTGTGCTGCTGCCGATGTCGATACCAAAGCCGTATTTCATATCCGGAACCTCCTGAAGATAGATACTTCTATTATACATGGATTGCTGAAAAATGCCAGTGGGTAAATGAAAAAAACCGGCAAAGCATTCTGCGGTATATGACTGCAAAATTTTTTGAAAAGGGGGTTGATTTTGTTTGATGAAAGCGTTATAATGTGTGTCTGTATGGAAAACTTGAAGAAGGAGGTGCGATACATGCCCAACATTAAGTCCTCTAAGAAGGATGTCATTTCTTCCAAGATCGCTTATGAGAAGAACAAGGCTAACAAGTCTGAGCTGAAGACCAACCTGAAGAAGTTCGACGCCGCTCTGGTGTCCGGCGACAAGGCCAATGCCGAGGCTGCTTACAAGCAGGCCGTCAAGGCTGTTGACCAGGCTGTCGTCAAGGGTCTGCTGCACAAGAACAATGCTGCCCGCAAGAAGAGCAGCATGACTCTGAAGCTGAACAAGCTGGCCTGATTTCTCTGAAAATATCTCCCTCCCGAATTTCCGGAGGGAGTTTTTTCATGCCCGGCGGAGACATGTCCCTGTCCTACGGGACGTTCTCTTATGATTCAGAATTGAGCAGCCGTCGACAAACCTTTTCAAAAATCCCGTTGCGTATTGGCGGGATTTTGATTATAATAAGGAAAAATCTCCCGGGAGGTGGAAATGTGGCGCATCTGAACGATCCGGTGACCATTCTGAAGGGCATCGGCCCTACCAAGGCGAAGCTCTTTGCGAACCTGAATATTTTCACCCTCCGGGATCTGATCTGCCATTTCCCCCGGGGCTATGAGGACAGGACGCAGCTGGTGCCTATTGAAAAGCTTCAGGTGGATGTACCGGCCTGTTTTAAGGCCATGGTCATGAATACCCCCAGGACAAACCATATCCGCAAGGGTCTGGATATCACGAGAGTCCAGGTGGCGGATCACAGCGGGCGGCTGAATGTGACCTTTTTCAACAACCGCTTCGCAGCGGAGCAGCTGCAGTATGGCCGGGAGTACATATTTTACGGGGCGGTGTCCGGGGATTTTATCGGCTACAACATGACCAATCCGGTGTTTGAAACATTGGATTCCCAGCCGGTCACCACCCGCCGGGTGCTGCCCGTTTATCCGCTGACTGCGGGGCTGACAAACGCCGCCATGCTGAAGGCTGTGCGGCAGGCTCTGGCCATCTGCGATCCTCCGGCGGAGATCCTACCGGAAGCTGTGCGAAAGCAGTACGGCATCCTCCCGGCAGACCGGGCTTACTGTGCCATCCATGAGCCAAAGGATCTTCAGGAGGCGGAAGAAGCCAAAAAACGGCTGATTTTTGAAGAATTCTTTGTCTTTTCCGCAGGCCTTTCCCTGATGCGCGCAGCAAGGGCGGAAAAGAAGACGGCGGCCTACCGGGATGCTGACCTGCGGCCGTTTTACGAAGCCCTGCCCTTTACCCTGACGGGAGCCCAGCAGCGGGCGGTTCAGGAAATCCTGCAGGATTTTCTGCGGGGAGCACCTATGAACCGGCTGGTTCAGGGCGATGTGGGCAGCGGTAAGACCATGGTGGCGGCAGCGGCTGCGTACTGCGCCGCCCGAAACGGAAAGCAGTCTGCCCTGATGGCACCCACGGAAATTCTGGCGGAGCAGCATTTTGCTTCTCTGCATAAGCTGTTTGAACCACTTGGCATCACCGTAGCCCTGCTGACGGGCTCCATGACCCCGAAGCAGAAGCGCAATGTCCGGGAACAGATTGCCCTGGGCATGGTGCAGGTGGCTGTGGGCACCCACGCACTGCTGACGGATGCCACACAGTTTCAGGATCTTGGGCTGGTGATCGCGGACGAGCAGCACCGCTTCGGCGTGGCCCAGCGGAGCAGGCTGTCCTCCAAGGGGGAGGCTCCCCACCTGCTGGTCATGTCGGCCACGCCCATTCCCCGAACGCTGGCGCTGCTGATGTACGGCGATCTGGATGTGTCCATTCTGGATGAGCTGCCCCCGGGACGGGAGACGGTGGATACCTTCCTGGTGGGAGAAAGCTACCGGCCACGGATCAATGCCTTCATCCGTAAGCATGTGTCGGAAGGACATCAGTGTTTTGTGGTCTGTCCGGCGGTGGAGGAAAACGAGGAGCTGGGACTAAAGGCAGCCACGGTCTGGGCGGAGACCCTGCAGCAGACGGTATTTCCGGATCTGCGAATCGCTTTGCTGCACGGTCAGATGAAGGGCGCGGAAAAAGAAGAAGCCATGGCTTCCTTTGCCCGGGGGGAAGCGGACGTGATGGTGGCCACCACCGTCATCGAGGTGGGCGTGGATGTGCCCAATGCCACGCTGATGGTCATTGAGGATGCTGACCGGTTCGGACTTTCCCAGCTGCATCAGCTTCGGGGCCGGGTAGGCCGGGGCAAGGCCAAAAGCTACTGCATCCTCACCTCCCACAACCGCAATGCCGAGACGCTGCAGCGGCTGAAGGCATTGTGCAGGACCACCGACGGATTTAAAATTGCGGAGGAAGATCTGAAGCTCCGGGGCCCCGGTGATTTCTTTGGCTCCCGGCAGTCGGGTCTTCCGGCCTTCCGGGTGGCGGATCTGAGCTTCGACCTGGCAACCCTGAAGCAGGCACAGACAGCATCGGCGGCCTGGATCGAGGAACACGGCACCTCGGACGAACCGGAAGCCATCGCCCTCCGGGAACGCATCGGCGAGCTGTTCCAGCGTGCGGAAGGAACCATGAATTAAAAAATGATCTTTGCCTGCAGGGGCGGCGGCCTCTGCAAGACTGTGAAAATGGTAAGAAAATCCCATAGAAAGGATCTATGAAAGAATGAAAAAACGGTTGTTCATCAATCTTTTGGCAGCTTTGCTGTTGATCGCGTCTCTGGCGCCCGCAGCCTTCGCTCTGGAAGGCCGGCACATTGCCGACGGCACCTGCGGCGAGGGACTCACCTGGTCTCTGGATGGCTATACGCTGACCATCGACGGCAGCGGCCCCATGGACGACGGCGCACCCTGGAGCGAGCATAAGGATCACATTGAGCATGTGGTGCTCACCGGCGGCGTGACCAGAGTGGGCAAGGATGCCTTCTATAAATATGACCGGATCGAAACGGTGGATTTCGGCGATTCCCTGGTGGAGATCGGCGACGGGGCCTTCCTGGGCTGCGAGGATATCGATTTTATCCACCTGCCGGATACCTTCAAGAAGTTCGGTGCCCAGTGCTTCAAGGGATGCACCAGCCTGAAATTTGTCTACTGCGACGGCGGTATGCCCCGGTTCGGCAGCAGCTGCCTGTGGAGCGGCGGCTATATCTCTGTATTTTACCCCACCAACAATCCCTGGCCTGCAGAATCCGTGAATCAGCTGGTGCATAATTTCGGCGGCAGCCTGGGCATCATGATGGGCAACTTCGAGGATTCTGCTGTGGCAGAGCTGCTTGGAGAAAACACCGACGGGGAAGCAGAGGAAACCGAAGAGACGGAGCCGGAGGAAACCGAGGCTGCGGAAACAGAACCCGCTGAGGAAACCCAGGAAGCCACGGAGGCTGCGGCAGTTTCCGTAACCGAACCGGAGACCGAGCCCACGGAAGCAACCACCGAACCTGTGACGGAGCCCACAACAGAGCCTACTACCGAGCCTACGGAGGCACCCACGGAAACCACCGTTCCCGAAACCGAGGAAACCACTGTGCCCACCACGGAGGAAACCGAAGCGCCTGCCGTGACCTTTGAGACGGCTCCCACGGAGCCGGAGGAGCCGGCCGGGAGCAGCAGCTGGATCGGCATCGTGCTGATCGCCGGTGTGCTGACCTTCCTGATCCTGGGCGCGCTGATCTTCCGTATTGCCAGCCGCCGGGGCCGGTACCGCTGATGTTTTTTGCCGGTATTTAAAACAATTTTAACAACTTCCGGGAAAATCACACATTTTGTGGTTTTCCCGGAAGCTTTTTTGTTTGGAACGGAAAAAATAAAAAAGTAGTTGTAAGTTCCCCGAAAATGATGTAAAATAGTAAAACCAATAAAATGTAAAACTATGCGAATCACTCGCTTTTGGAGGTATTCTTACTATGAAAAAACCTATTGTTCTTGTGATTATGGACGGTGTCGGCAAGGGTGACGGCGGCAGCGGCGATGCTGTTGTGGTTGCCAAGACCCCCACTCTGGATCATCTGCTGGCTACCTGCCCCCATACTTACCTGAAGGCTCACGGCACTGCTGTCGGTCTGCCCAGCGACGACGATATGGGCAACTCCGAGGTGGGCCACAATGCACTGGGCTGCGGCCAGGTCTATTCCCAGGGTGCCAAGCTGGTTGGCGAGTCCATTGAAAACGGTGCGCTGTACGCATCCAGCACCTGGAAGGAACTGGTTGCCAATGCACAGGACAAGGCCATGCACTTCATCGGCCTGCTGTCCGACGGCAATGTCCATTCCAATATCAATCACCTGATCGCCCTGCTGCGTCAGGCCCACGCCGAGGGCGTGAAGAAGGCTTACTGCCACATCCTGCTGGACGGCCGTGACGTTCCCGCTACCTCCGCTCTGGAGTATGTGGAAATGCTGGAGAATGTCCTGGCAGAGCTGAACACCGAGGGCTGCGATTATGCTGTCGCCTCCGGCGGCGGCCGTATGCAGGTCACCATGGACCGTTACGAAGCCAACTGGGCTATGGTCGAGAAGGGCTGGAGAACCCATGTCCAGGGCCAGGGCCGTCTGTTTGCTTCTGCCAAGGAGGCCATTGAAACCTACCGCGCCGAGACCGGCTGCATCGACCAGGATCTGCCCGCTTTTGTGGTTGCCCGTAACGGTGAAGCTCTGGGCAAGATCGCCAACGGCGACAGCGTGATCCTGTTCAACTTCCGCGGCGACCGTGCTCAGGAGATCTCCCTGGCCTTCGACCGCAAGGCGTTCGACAAGTTCGACCGGGGCGACTACACCGGCGTCAAGTTTGCCGGTATGCTGCAGTACGACGGCGACCTGAACATCCCCGAGAACTACCTGGTTCAGCCCCCTGTTATCACCAATACCCTGACCGAGGTTCTGTGCGCTGCCGGTATCACCGAGTACGCCCTGTCCGAGACCCAGAAGTACGGCCACGTGACCTATTTCTGGAACGGCAACCGCTCCGGCAAGGTTGACGAGGCTCTGGAAGTTTACGAAGAGATCCCCTCCGACGTGATCCCCTTCGAGCAGGCTCCTGCCATGAAGTCCAAGGAGATCACCGAGAAGATGGTGGAGAACATGGCTTCCAGGAAGTTCAACTTCCTGCGCTGCAACTTCCCCAACGGCGACATGGTTGGCCACACCGGCGTTATGGACGCTGTCGTCTACGCCATGGAGTGCGTGGACAACGGCCTGAAGGCCATCATCGAAGCTGCCGACAAGTACGGCTACACTGTTCTGATCACCGCCGACCACGGCAATGCCGATCAGATGACCGAGACCAAGAAGGGCAAGACCTCCGTCCGCACCGCCCACTCCCTGAACCCCGTTCCCTTCATCATCTATGATAAGGACAACGAATGGACCATCAAGGACGGCGCCTACGGCCTGGCTAACGTTGCTCCCACCGTTGTCAAGATGATGGGCCTGACCGCTCCCGAGTGCTGGGAAGAGAGCATGGTCTGATAAGAAATGCTGAGTGCAGAATGCTAAATGCTGAATGAACTGATAATTTAGCATTTAGCATTCAGAATTTTGAATTATTATAATTTGGAGGTACTGATTTTATGGTTCGTCATGAAAATGAGAACGGAAGTGTGAACGTCAGCACCAATGTTTATACCGACATCGTGGGTACCGCCGCAGCCAACTGCTTCGGTGTCAAGGGCATGGCTGCCCGGAGCCTGACCGATGGCGTGTACCATCTGCTGCGTAAGGAGTCCGTGGGCAAGGGTGTGAAGATCACCTTCCACGAGGATGACTCCATTTCCATTGATCTGCACATTGTGGTGGACAATGTCAATATGAATGCCGTGGGCGCATCCATTATTTCCGAGGTGCGTCACCAGGTCACCAAGTGCACCGGCACTGAGGTTCGTGCAGTTAACGTTTATGTCGATTCTATGATGATCGGTTAAGTAACGGAGGTAAAAGAATTGAAACAGATTATCAACGGCGCCGATCTTCGCAGAATGATCATCAGCGCTGCTGCTTCCATTGAGATCAACAAGCAGGCTCTGAACGAGCTGAACGTGTTCCCTGTCCCCGATGGTGATACCGGCACCAACATGTCCATGACCATCAACGCCGCTGCCGGCGACCTGCGCAAGACCGAGGACCCTGCTCTGGGTCAGGCTGCCAAGGTAGCTGCTTCCGCCATGCTGCGGGGCGCAAGAGGCAACTCCGGCGTTATCCTGTCCCTGCTGTTCCGGGGCATTTCCAAGAGACTGAAGGGTGCAGACCACGCTGACGGCGTTCTGTGGGCCGAGGCTCTGCAGGAGGGCGTGGACGCTGCCTACAAGGCGGTTATGAAGCCTGCCGAGGGCACCATCCTGACGGTTGCCCGTCTGGCTGCTGCCAAGGCAACGGAGGCTGCCAAGGAAAATAACCACATCGAGTTTGTCCATGCCGCTGCCATTGAGGAAGCAAAGGTGGCCCTGGCCAATACCGTCAACCAGAACCCCGTACTGAAGAAGGCCGGTGTTGTGGACGCAGGCGGCAAGGGTTGGCTGGTGGCGCTGGAGGCTATGCTGGCTTCCCTGCAGGGCAACGATGTGATCGTTCCCGAGGGCAGCGCATCCGGCGAAGTGAAGGAAGCTGCTGACTTCTCTGACTTCGACACCGATGACATCACCTTTACCTACTGCACCGAGTTTATCATCCAGCGGGAAAATGACAATGATCCCGAAAAGCTGCGCGACTTCCTGTCCAGCCTGGGCGACAGCCTGGTGCTGGTGGACGACGAGGAGATCATCAAGGTCCACGTCCATACCAATGACCCCGGCAAGGCTCTGCACGAGGCCATCGACTACGGCTCCTTCGTTACCGTTAAGATCGAGAACATGCGCCTGCAGCACACCGAAAAGGTCATGACCGAGAGCGAGAAGGCTCCCAAGATCGCTGAGCCTGAGAAGGCACTGGGCGTTGTCTCCGTCTGTGCAGGCGAGGGCCTGGCAGATGTGTTCCTGAATCTGGGCGTTGACCAGATCATCTCCGGCGGTCAGACCATGAACCCCAGCACCCAGGATATCCTGGAGGCTGTGAACAAGGTTCCCGCTGAGACCGTTTTCGTTCTGCCCAACAACAAGAACATCATCATGGCAGCAGAGCAGGTGGATGCCCTGACTCCCAAGAATGTCATCGTGATCCCCTCCAAGACCGTTCCCCAGGGCGTTACCGCCATGCTGGGCTTCAATCCCGAGGGCTCCATCGAGGAGAACACCGAGGCTCTGACCGAGGCTCTGGGCACTGTGGACACCATGCAGATCACCTACGCTGCCCGGAACTCCGATTTTGACGGCTACGACATCCACGAGGGTGACTACCTGGCTCTGTACGGCAGCCAGCTGTTCGGCACCAGCCAGGATATCAAGGTGCTGCTGAAGTCCCTGGCAGAAAAGATCCGGGACGACGGCAAGGAGTATGTGACCATCTACTATGGCGCCGATGTGAAGGAAAAGCACGCCCAGAAGGCTGCTGACCTGTTCGCAGACATCTGCCCCAACGCAGACGTGAACCTGCTCAACGGCGGTCAGCCCGTGTACTATTACCTGATTTCTGCAGAATAAGCAAACTGTAACAGCCCGCTGCCCATACAGGGCAGCGGGCTGCCTACTTTAACGGAAAAAACCCTTGTAGGGGCGGATTTCCAATCCGCCCTGATCTACCCAATGGGCTGCAGAGGGCGGATTGAAAATCCGCCCCTACGGGTAGCAAAAATGGATGTTTCTGTTCTTCCGGCATAAACTATCCCGATAAGGAGGGATGGCCATGCGGGAGTTTCCCAGAGGTGGATTGATCGGAAAAACTGTGCATATCTGGCGGAGTGTTCAATCTCTGCGGATTCCGCTGTATGCGGCAAACGCCTGCTATTTTATTGTGCTGGCGGTGTTTCCGGCATTGCTTCTGCTGCTGGGACTGCTGCGCTATACGCCGCTGGAGGTGGAGCGGCTGGGGGAGATGCTGTCCGGCATCCTTCCGGAGGCACTGCTGGAAAGTGCGGAGGAGCTGATCCTCATCACTTACGACAATACTTCCGGCGCAGCTCTGGGAATCTCGGCGGTGACTGCCCTGTGGTCTGCCAGCCGGGGGATCTACGGCCTGCTGACGGGACTGAATGCGGTGTATGGGGCGGCGGAGAATCGGGGATATGTCCGGACAAGGCTGATCAGCATGGGTTATACCTTTGTATTTTTGCTGCTGCTTCTGATGACCCTGAGCCTGCATGTGTTCGGGACGAAGCTTCTGGGCCTGCTGCGCAGAACCTCCCATCCCTTTGTACTGTTTCTTCTGGAACTGGTGGATCTTCGGTTTTTTCTGCTGCTGTTTTTGCAGACGGCGATTTTTACTGCCATGTTTATGGTTCTGCCCAACCGGAGGAATTCCTTCTGGGACAGCCTGCCGGGAGCCCTTCTGGCCTCCTCCGGCTGGCTGATCTTTTCAGACCTGTATTCCATTTATGTGGAGCATTTTGCCCATCTGAGCAATGTCTACGGCTCGGTATATGCCATTGCGCTGAGTATGCTGTGGCTGTACTGCTGCATGGCGATCGTCTTCTACGGCGGCGCCCTGAATCGCTGCCTGATGGGGCGGTGAATGGTCATTTATCGGCATGGGATCAACCAATCGTAGGGGCGGATTTCCAATCCGCCCTCCGGATGCCGATAAAAGTACGGCCAATTTCAATGTGCATGCATTGGCAGGGTTAGGGCGGATTAAAAATCCGCCCCTACAATAGATGTTTGTAAATTATGCGCAATATGATCATTTATAGACTTTCTGTAAATTTTTCCCGCGTTTATGCCCTGTTCACAGATATTTTCTAGGATAATAGGAAAAAGGAGGGATTTTGGTGTTCGGATACGTTTCTGCCAATGTTTCAGAATTGACAAAAGAGCAGCGTTCACGCTATAATGCTATATATTGCGGTATCTGCCGCCGCATCCGGATGCAGTCGGGCAATCTTTCCCGGGTGGGGCTGAGCTATGACATGGCGTTTCTGGCTGCGCTGCTGATGAGCCTGTATGAGCCGGAAGAGGATACCGGAAGCCGGGCCTGTATGCTGCATCCGGTAAAGCCCCGGGCCTGGGTGGACAACCGGTTCGTGCAGTATGCCGCGGATATGAATGTGGCCCTGGCCTACTATAATTTCCTGGACGACTGGGAAGATGATGGCAAGCACACCGCCAAAATGATGGCAGATCTGTTTTCAAAGCATCTGCCGCAGATCGAAGCCCGGTATCCCAGGCAGTGCGCCGCCATTCAGAGCTGCATCCGCCGCCTGTCGGAGCTGGAACGGGAAAACTGCGCCAACCCGGATGCGCCTGCTGCCTGTTTTGGAGAGCTGATGGCGGAACTCTTTACTTATGAAGAAGACCTGTGGGCGCCAACGCTGCGCCGGATGGGCGAAAGTCTGGGGCGGTTCATCTATCTGCTGGATGCGGCTCTGGACTATGACCGGGATGCGAAAAAAGAAAAGTACAATCCCTATCTTGCCATGGGAACCGGGAAGGACTGGGACAGATGGGAAGAATACCTGATCCTTACCATGGGCCGCTGCACGGCGAATTTTGAGAAGCTGCCCCTGGTTCAGGACAAGCCGCTGCTGGACAATATTCTCTACAGCGGCGTGTGGACAAATTACAGAAGGAAGCGGAAAGAGGAGGATCAGAATGATCGACGATCCTTATAAGGTGCTGGGCGTCAGCCCCGATGCCTCGGATGAGGACATAAAGCGGGCCTACCGGCGCCTGGCAAAGAAATATCACCCGGATCTGAACCCCGGCGACCAGGAGGCTGCCCGGCGGATGCAGGAGGTCAATGCGGCCTATGAGCAGATCAAGAATCCGGAAAAATTCCAGAATCAGCAGTCCGGCGGCTATGGAAATCCCTATGGCGGCGGATACTACGATCCTTTCGGCGGCTACCGTCAGCAGCAGAGCTACGGCGGCCAGACAGCAGATCAGTATCAGCAGGCAGCCTACCAGTATATCCGGTTCGGACGCTGGCGGGAAGCGCTGAATGCCCTGCAGAGCAGCCCCGAGCGCAATGCCCGGTGGTACTATCTCAGCGCTCTGGCCAACGACGGCCTGGGCAATCAGGTGACGGCCCTGGAGCATATCCGAAAGGCGGTCAGCATGGAGCCGGACAACTACGAATATCTGAGCGCTCTGGAGCAGATCGAGCACGGCGGCGCTGCCTACCGCCAGCATGCCGGAACCTACCGAGGCTTTACCATGGGCGGCGATCCCTGCACCAACCTGTGCCTGTGCTACCTGTTCAACATTTTCTGCTGCGGCGGCCGGGGATTGTTCTGTTTCTGTTAAAGGAAATTTGTAGGGCGGCTTGCCCTCAAGCCGCCGCGACTGTGTGGTACGGCTTGCGGCGGGCTGAGGGCAGCCCGCCCTACTGCCGCTTTCCTGGCTTGACATCCTAAAACCGGCGTGCTACAATAACTCTGACAATTTGATAACCCAATGTGTGGCATCCCCCGGCGTCCGGCCGGACATGCTGAACAAGATAACCGGGTGCGAATCCCGGACGGTACCGCCGCTGTATGTGCTGACGGGAAGATCAGGGCGAAAGCCAGTCACTGGAGAAAAACTCCGGGAAGGCGATCTTCTCTGCGTGAAAACGCTTGGAGCATAAGTCAGAAGACCTACGCATTGGTTTCTCCCTGCACCTGCGCGATTATGGGTGCATGCTTTGTCGCAGAAAAACGGCTGCGGTGCTTTCTTCAGGCACCGCAGCCTATTTGCATTTCAGGAGGAAAACAGTATGAAGAACAAAAAAATGATTCTTGCCGCAGTGGCACTGGCCCTTGTAATCGCCGTGATGGCCGGTGTGTACCTGTCCGCCCGTCCCCAGTCCGTAGAGGGGGAGAAGCAGGTCACCATCCTGATCGTCCATAAGGATGGAACGGAGAAGAAACTGGAATTCGGCACTGACCTGGAATACCTGTCCGAGCTGCTGCTGGAAAAGGAACTGGTCACCGGCTATGCTTCCGAGGAATACGGCTTTACCATTGAGTCCGTGGACGGTGTGACCGCAGACTGGTCTGTGGACGGTGCCTACTGGGCCCTGTATGAAGGCGAAGAATATGCAATTGCCAGTGCGGCCGGTATTGTCCTGGTGGACGGAGGCGTGTATAAGCTGATCTATGAAACCTTCTGAGATGGCTTTGAGCGTCCGGGAAATGGTGCTGTTCGGCATCCTGGGCGCTATGACCTTCGCAGCCAAGTATGTGATGAGCTTTCTTCCCAATGTCGAGCCTGTGTCTTTGATGGTGATGCTGTTTGCGGTGGTCTTCGGGAAAAAGTGGGTGTATCCCACTTACCTGTATGTTGCCATGGAGATTTTGTTCTACGGCATCAGCCTGTGGAATCTGAACTATCTGTACATCTGGGCTGTGCTGGCGGTGGCCGCAAGATGCCTGAAAAATATGCAGCAGCCCTTTGGATGGGCCATCCTGGCTGGGGTGTACGGCCTGCTGTTCGGCGCCCTGTGCGGCATTGTGGATGTGTTCATCGGCGGATTTTCCTATGCAGCGGCAAAGTGGGTATCAGGAATTCCTTTTGATATTGCCCACTGCGCCGGAAATTTTGTGATCGTACTGGTGATGTTCCGTCCTCTGCGTACGCTTATGGAGAAGCTCTGGCACCGGACGGGACGGTAAATTATCGTTTGTCGGCATGGGCCGACGGCCAATGCGTGTTCGGTGCGGCGGGAATCGTAACTGCCCAAACCCGCTCGGTTCGTTACTGCGGTAATTTATCGTTTTCGCAGCATCAACTGTAGGGCGGGGTCATGACCCCGCCGAGCAGGTTACGAAATTGCCCAGGTAAAAAACGGTGCAAAATGTAACAAATGCAATCATACCATCCGCGGCAATCCTCGATAGCGGGTCGGCGGGGTCATGACCCCGCCCTACAGATATTGATGCATAAATGATCATCTACCGCAGTAACGATACCGAGCGGGTCAGGGAAGTGACGACAAGCAGTGCACCGAACACGTATTGGCCGTCGGCCCATGCCGACAAACGATAATTTTCTGATCTGCCAATAAAGAATCCCCGGCTTGCGTAAGCAAGCCGGGGCCTTTTATACTTCCTTGTACATTCCGGCGGCATCGTCCTTGCGGACATTGTCTGCCACTTCCAGCACCTCCACGGCAACGGTTCGGGTGCCCATGGAGATTTCGATTTTATCGCCGACCTTCACATCGTAGCTGGCCTTTACCACGCGGCCGTTGACGCTGATGCGGCCGTTGTCGCAGGCCTCGTTGGCCACGGTGCGGCGCTTGATCAGGCGGGATACTTTTAAAAATTTATCAAGTCTCATAGCGTTTACTTTGCAATGTTGTCCTTCAGGGCCTTGCTGGCCTTGAAAGCGGGAACACGGGTGGCGGGAATCTCAATGGCCTCCTTGGTGTGGGGATTGCGGCCTACGCGGGCCTCGCGCTCCTTGGTTTCAAAGGTGCCGAAGCCGCTGAGCTGCACCTTTTCTCCCTTGACCAGGGCTGCGGTGATGGCATCGATGGCGGCGTTGAGAACCCGTTCGGTATCTTTCTTCGTCATGCCGGCGTTTTCTGCGGCGACGGCGATCAGGTCGGTTTTGTTCATACTGTGCATCCTCTCTTCTTCCTGCAAAAATCGGATTTAGATTAACATAACTTTCGGAAAATTGCAAGTTATTTTTGGGGAAAATCTCACAATTTCAGAAGTTTCGCGATCTTTTCGCCCTTGGGCAGCAGCAGGCAGTCTTCCCGGGTGACCACTCTGAATTTGACTGCGGCAAGCACATACACCACAACGCCTACAGCGATGGGGCCGCCGCAGAGGATCAGACGGCTGGCAATGCCAAGGGCCTTCAGGCCGGTCAAGGTGATGCTGACGAAAATGCCCATGACCAGGGCGGCCAGGAAGGGCCGGGCCAGATTCCTGAGGATGGCGGGAGGAGATTCCAGCAGATGCCGGATGGAGGTGATGTTCAGCACGCAGATGGCTAAGTAGCACAGCAGTGTGCCGATGGGGGTGCCGACGATGCCGATGTAGGGATTGCCCGTCAGGATGAACACCGCAGCCAGCTTCAGCACACCGCCGATGAGCATGTTGACCACAGGACGTCCCGCATGGCCGTGGGCCTGCATAATGGCCGTGGTCACCAGCACCACCGCATTGAACATGATGGAGAAGCCCAGCACCGTCATCAGCCGGGTCGCCAGCACAAGATTGTCCCCGGTGTAGCCGCCCAGCAGGGCGGTAACGGGCTCGGCAACCAGGCCAAGTCCGAAGGCACAGGGCATGGAGATCAGACCGGTGATGCGCACGGCGGATTCCTCGGTCTCCCGGGCCTCCTCGGTATTGCACAGGGTCAGCTGGGCGGTGATGGCGGGGATGATGGAGATGGTAATGGGGGTGATGAAGGAGCAGGGCATATTGAAAATGGTCTGGGTCATGCCGTAAATACCCCGCATGGTATCCGCAGCCGCCTGGCTGTAGCCCAGGCCCAGCAGGCGGCCCATGTAGATCTTGGTTTCCAGCATGGTCAAAAACTGCAGACCGGCGGAGCCGATGGTGATGGGGATGGCGATGATCAGCAGACCCTTGGCGGTGTCGAGGAAGGAATGGGGTTCCTCCTGCGTCTGGGGGAGCAGGTCATAGGTCTTGCGGAAGCGGCTGAACAGATAGATGGCCGAAACCAGGCAGCTGGCGGTAACGCCCAGAATGGCGCCGCCTGCAGCCAGAGGCACACTGTCCGTGATTTTCAGCAGCGCCAGAGCGGCCACCATGCCCACGATGAGCTTTACCACCGCTTCCAGCACCTGGGAGACGGAGGTGGGGATCATATTGCTCTGGCCCTGGAAGAAGCCCCGGTAGGTGCTCATGATGCAGATCAGCAGCACGCAGGGGCCAAGGCAGCCGATGGCAGCCCAAGCATCCGGCTGGTTCTGGAATACTGCCAGCTGACGGCAGAACAGGGTCATCAGCAGGCTTCCGGTGATGCCAAGGGCCAGGAAAATGCCCCGGGCGGTATTGTAGATCCGGCGAACCTGGTTGTAGTGCTTCAGGGAGCTGGCCTGGGAGATCATACGGCTCATAGCCACAGGCAGACCGGCGGTGGAGATCATCAGCAGAACGTTGTAGATCTCATAGGCGGTATTGAAATAGCCGAAACCCTGCTCACCGATGATGGCATTGAGGGGAATCTTATACAGGGCACCGATGACCTTGACAATGGCGGTTGCCATGGCAAGCAGGGCGGTACCCTGGAGGAAATTTTGTTTTTTCTGAGCATCAGACATAGTTTCATCCTTTCCAAGGATGAAATGCATAATGCAAAATTCAAAATGCAAAATGATGGTATGCGCTGCCCGCATATTTCAATAAATTGCCGGAGGCAATACCATAATTTAGCATTCAGCATTCAGCATTTTGCATTTCCTAACGATTACTTTTCTTCAAACAATTTTGGAATGGCGTAGCTCGTCAGCTCCTCCACCACTTCCTTCAGGTCAATGGTGGGGAAATGACCGTTCTGATAGAGGATGTTGCCCCGAACCATGGTCATGGCCACATCGCCGCCCTTGGCAGACCATACAAGACCGTTGAGAACATTGTGGCAGGGCATCAGATGGGGGGCGGAGAAGTCCACCAGTACGATGTCCGCATCCATACCTGCCTGAAGCATACCGCATTCCGCGGCGCGGCCCTGGGCCTGGGCGCCGGTGACGGTGGCCATCATCAGGGCAGCGGAGGAGGGCAGGGCAGCGGGATCACCGCTTTCCTTCCGGGCATCCATGGCGGCAAAACGCATGACCTCGAACATGTCCAGATTGCCGCATTCAATGGCACCGCCGGTGCCCAGAGCCACATTCATGCCCGCCTTTACGGATTCCAGGATGGGTGTGGAGGGCTGGCCGGATTTGTAGGCGGCCAGGGGAGTGGCAACGGCGGAAACCTTCTTCTTACCAAGAAGTTTACGCTCGAAGTCTTCCAAATATGTACAGCCGGCGGCGGTTGCGGGCACGGCAAAGACGTTGTGGCAGCTTAAGAGCTCGCCGGGGCCCATGCCGGTGCGGTCCAGGCAGGATTCTGCTTCTTCCTTTGTTTCAGCCAGGTGCAGCTGGAAGCCCAGGTTCTGCTCGCTGGCATAGCCTGCCAGGGCTTCCCAGAGCTTGTAGTTGCTGGTGTATTCGGCGTAGATACCCGCATCGATTTTGATGCGGCCGTTGTCGTGGCCGTGCCAGGCGCTGACCACCTTCACCAGCTCCTGACACTGCTCATCGGTGTCGAAGTCGAATTCCTCGTTCTGGTCGATGAAGCGGTAGGAGGACAGTGCCAGATTGGCCTTGATGCCGGACTGGGCCACAGCCTCGGCGGTGGCGTTGGGATAGTAATACAGATCGGAAACAGAGGTGATGCCGAAGCGCAGGCATTCAGCGATGGACAGCAGCGCCGCGGCCTTTGCGCTGCGGGAGTCCATTTTTGCTTCCTTCTGCAGCAGTGCCTGCAGGGCCTCCGTATTGCCCAGATCGTCCGTATAGCTTCGCAGGCCGGAGGTTGCCAGGTGGGTATGGCAGTTAATCAGTCCGGGGATAGCCACCATACCGGTGCCGTCGATGATGGTCCTGGGGGCATCCTTCGGCGCGCTCTTTTCGATGGAGAGGATCTTGCCGTCTTTGATGCCGATGTAGGCCCCAAACAGCACATCCATTTTGGGATTCATGGTCACAACGGTGACGTTGGAAATTAAGGTGTCCAAGGGGATACTTCCTTTCGTGGGAGTTTACAAAGCCTTCCCCCGGGGGGAAGGTGGCAGCCCGAAGGGCTGACGGATGAGGGTCGGCGTGCAGAAACAAATTTGCTGTACGCCATCACCGAAAGTGCACGCGTATCGTTACCTATCGCCATCCCTCATCAGTCAAAAATCAGAGATTTTTGACAGCTTCCCCCCGGGGGAAGCCTTTGGTGCGGTCAAATGCGCATCAGCGCAAACATTTCTTCCTTCTGCTGCAGCACAGAGTCGATCATTTCGATGTACTGCTCCGGGAATTTGGGATTGTGGAACCGCTGGAGCTTGCCGTCCGGCAGGTTGACCTTGTTCATTCCGCCGCCGCCCAGGGAGAGGATGGAGTGGATTTCCTCCATCATGTAGATGTTGTACAGGCAGTCAAGGTCATCCCGGCTCCAGCCCACATTTTCAAAGGAGCCGGACATGTACTTCTGGCGGTAAAGATAATAGGGGCGGTAGTCCAGGGAACGAAGGGTCTTGTTGGCGTATTCCACCATCCGGGCCACTTCCTCGGGGGAGGAAAGGCCTTCGCGCTTTTCGAACAGGTCTGCGCCCTTTTTCAGGGCCAGGGTATGCACGGTGATGTTGGCGGGATTCAGTCCGGCAACGGTATCCAGGGAACGGCGGAAGCCGTCAAAATCATCCTTGGGAAGTCCGGCGATGAGGTCCATATTGATGGCCTTGAAACCGGCATCCTCTGCTTCCCGGTAGGCGCGGATCACATCCTCAGCCTTATGGGGCCGCCCGCAGGCCCGGAGCACGGCGTCCTCCATTGTCTGGGGATTGATGCTCATCCGGTCGGCACCGTGTTCCCGGATGGCCCGGAGCTTTTCGGCATCCAGAGTATCCGGCCGGCCCCCTTCCACGGTAAATTCGATGCACCGGGACAGGTCGAAGGAATCCCGGATGGTATCCAGAAGCTGGATCATCTGCGGGGTGGACAGGGTGGTGGGGGTGCCGCCGCCGATATAGACGGTGCGCACCGTTTTGCCGGACTGGGCCAGAAGCCTGCCGGTGGCCTCAATTTCCCGGCGCAGGGCCTGCAGGTAAGGCTCCAGAAGCTCCGTTTTTTTGCCGATGGTGCGGCTGACGAAGCTGCAGTAGGTGCAGCGGGTGGGACAGAAGGGAATGCCCACATACAGGGAGATATCCTGCGGCTGCAGCTGCTTCACAGCCTTGACCGTGGAGATGGAGCAGTCCACCGCCAGTTTTCTGCGGTCTTCCGTAACGTAGTAAACGTCCTTCAGAAGCTTCACCGCGGACCGGGGGGAATTGCCCTCCAGCATGTGCTTGGTGGTGATCTTGGTGGGCCGGACACCGGCCAGAGCGCCCCAGGCGGGTCTTTGGGGCAGCAGCTGGATAGCGGCAGAGTAGTAGCTCTGCTGCAAAGCCCGGCGGCGCAGCCGCACCGTCTCATCGCACAGCCGGAGCCGGCGGAAGGCGATGGCGGTCTTGCCGTTGAGGGTGATCTTGGTCTGGGCAGTCAGCTGGGTGGTGCCCCTGTAAATGGTGGAGACAGCCTCGCCCTCAGTTCCTTCCGGGAACAGGGCCATCTGCAGCTGCTCCACCGCATAGCGGTCGTCATGACCGATCAGTGTCAGTTTCATGGGATTTCCTCACAATAGGTAAGGTAGGGCGGCTTGCCCTCAAGCCGCCGGAATGATTCGGGGATACACGGCGGGCTGAGGGCAGCCCGCCCTACATGGAATCGTGTTATCGCAGGTAGGGATTATACCGCTTCTCGTCCCGCAGCGTGGTGGAGCCGCCGTGGCCGGGAAGAATCCAGAAGTTCCCCTCCAGAGCAGCAAGCCGCTTCAGCGACTTCAGGATCGTGGCCCAGTCGCCGCCGGGCAGGTCGGTCCGGCCGCAGGAGCCTTCGAACAGGGTGTCGCCGGAGAAAATGGTGGTTTCTGTCAGCAGGCACACGGAACCGGGGGTATGTCCGGGGGTGTGCAGAACGGTGATGTCCAGTCCTGCCAGATGCAGAACCGTACCTTCCGTATAGGTTTTGGTGTAGTACAGCTTTCCTGCGGTCATCATGGGGGGCATGGACAGATCGTCAGGGTGGATGTATACATGGCACTGGGTTTCGGCAGCCAGCTCCTTCACACCGCCCACATGGTCAAAATGGCCATGGGTCAGAAGGATGGCTTCCAGCTCCAGTCCCAGAGAATCCAGCTTGTCCAGAACAAGCTCCGGCGTATAGCCGGGGTCGACGACACAGCAGGTTTTAGACTGCTCCTCGTGAATGATATAGCAGTTGGTCTGGTAAGCCCCCAGAGCCAGGGCATGAACTTTCAGCATGGTATGCACCTCCATAATAATACTGTAGGGCGGGGGCTTGCCCCCGCCGGCAGCAGCCGGATGCAAATGGGAATCCGTGTCTGGTGAATACAGACTGTTGGCGGAACGGCGGGGGCAAGCCCCCGCCCTATGCTGGTATTACTTTCTTCTGGGCTGATCCATCAGCTGATCCGTGTCCAGGATCAGGGTCACGGGGCCGTCGTTGATGGATTCCACCTTCATATCGGCACCGAACCGGCCGTGCTGAGGAGGATACCCCAGTTCTTCACAGCAGGTCAGGAATTTTTCGTACAGGGCATTGCCCAGCTCGGGATTTGCCGCATCCGTAAAGCTGGGACGGCGGCCTTTGCGGCAGTTGCCGTACAGGGTGAACTGGCTGACCACCAGCACTTCCCCGCCGACGGCTTCCAGTCCCAGGTTCATTTTGCCGTTTTCGTCTTCAAAAATGCGAAGACCCAGGGCTTTTTCCGCCAGATACCGGCATTCCTTTTCCGTATCCTCCGGGCCCACACCCAAAAGGATCAGAAAGCCTTTGCCGATCTTTCCGGTAACCGCTCCGTCAATGGTGACGGAGGCGGATTTGACTCTTGTTAATACAGCGCGCATGGAGTAAACCTCCTGTATCATATGTAGGGGAGGGGCATTGTCCCTCCCCTGCGGAATTTTGGGATTATACCTGACCTCTCCGGGAACCGGTCACGTCCCGGATGTTCAGGAGCTTTTTGCGGATATGCTCCAGCTCGGCAACATTCTTGACCTCAAAGCGGACGGTGAACATGCTTCGGCCGCCGGGCAGGTCTTTGCCCACCAGCTCCTTGACGCGGACACGGGCAGAGGTCATGACCATGGCGACATCCAGCAGCAGACCGTCTCTGGTGATGCAGTCCAGCTCCAGAGTGGTCTCAAAGGGCTGCTCTTCCTGGGTAGCCCAGCGGACCCGGACCCAGCGGGAAGCCTGCCGGGGGTCATCCCGGTTGGCGGCGTTGGGGCAGTCTGCCCGGTGAACACTGACACCGAAGCCCTTGGTGATGAAGCCGACAATGGCATCGCCGGGAACGGGGGTGCAGCACTTGGCGAATTTGATCATGCACGACTCGATGTCTTCTACAATGACACCGTTGATGCCGTGGCGGTTTTGCAGCACGGCCTCGGAATCGGGCTTGATGCGCAGGGGGCCCTGATTGATTTTTTCGGTATTCTGAGCCTTGATGGCCTTGGTGATATCATCCCGGATGCGGCCCACGGCCTTGGTGGCGGTCAGTCCGCCGTAGCCGATGGCGGCATACATATCGTCCCAGCTGCCGAAGGACAGCTTCTTCAGAAAACCCGGCTCCAGCTCGGGATCGGACAGAACGGTCAGGGGCAGGCCGGTGCGCTTCATTTCGGATTCAAAGGAGGCGCGGCCATGGACGATGTTTTCGTCCCGCTTTTCCTTCTTGAACCACTGCTTGATCTTGGTGCGGGCCTGGTTGGATTTGCAGATGGTCAGCCAGTCGCGGCTGGGGCCCTTGGCGGTCTTGGAGGTCAGAACCTCCACAATATCGCCGTTTTTCAGCTTGGCATCGATATTGGCGATCCGGTTGTTGACCTTGGCGCCGATCATGGCGTTGCCGACACCGGAGTGGATGGCATATGCGAAGTCGATGGGGGTGGAGCCTGCGGGCAGAGAGACAATGCGGCCCTTGGGCGTATAGACGAAGACTTCGTCATCGAACATGTCGATCTTCATGGACTGGACGAATTCTTCTGCATCGGAATCCTGCTGGGTCTCCAGCAGGCGGCGAACCCATTCAAAGTCCTTTTCACTGCCTGCACCGGTGCCCTGCTTGTATTTCCAGTGGGCGGCGATGCCGTATTCGGCAGTCTCGTGCATTTCCCAGGTGCGGATCTGCACCTCAAAGGGGATGCCCTGGGAGCCGATGACGGTGGTGTGGAGGCTCTGGTACATGTTGGGCTTGGGGGTGGAGATATAGTCCTTGAACCGGCCGGGAACCAGATTGAACAGGTCATGGACATGGCCCAGAACATTATAGCAGTCGGGGATGGAGTCCACCACACAGCGGAAGGCGTAGATATCGTACAGTTCGTCGATGGTCTTGCCCTGGGTCTGCATCTTGCGGTAGATGGAATAGACGTGCTTGATCCGGCCGTAGGTCTTGCTGTGGATACCCATGGCGGTCAGACGCTCGGTGATCTTGTCCTGGATGGTGCGCATGAAGGTTTCGTCCTGCTCCTTGTGGGCGGACAGATGGGCCATGATGCTTTCATAGTCCGCAGGGGCAAGATACCGCAAAGACAGATCTTCCAGCTCCCATTTGATCCGCTGCATACCAAGGCGGTGGGCCAGAGGCGCATAGATGTCCATGGTCTCCCGGCATTTCTTGATCTGCTTGGCGGGGGTCTGGTACTGCATGGTGCGCATATTGTGCAGGCGGTCGGCAATTTTGATCAGCACAACACGGATGTCCTTGGACATGGCCATGAACATTTTGCGCAGGTTTTCCATCTGGGCCTGCTCGGAGGTGGAGAAATCGGCCCGGGTCAGCTTGGTAACGCCTTCCACCAGCTCGGCTACGGTGGTGCCGAAGATCTTCTCAATATCTTCGTGGGAGGCATCGGTATCTTCAATGCAGTCGTGGAGCAGGGCGCCCAGAATGGCGTCCATGTCCAGACCCATTTCGGCCACCACCTGGGCAACGGCCAGGGGATGAATGATATAGGGGGAGCCGTCCTTGCGCTTCTGGAATTTGTGCTTGACGTTGGCATATTCCACGGCCTTGTCAATCAGGGCCATGTCTGCGTTGGGCAGGTGCTTTACGATGGCCTTGTGCATGGAGGCATAGTGTTCTTCAAAGGTTTCCATGGAAAAATCAGCTCTCTTTCGCGCGCAGCAGCCGCTGCATGGTTTGGCTTGTATTGAGATCGGCCTTCTGGGTGCCTGGGGTCAGCCGAATGGTGATGTACTTGTGCAGGCGCCGGAATTCCAGCAGCCCTACGTCCTGGAAGATGTCCATACAGACGCTCATCTGGCCCAGGCTCATGGGCCTGCCGGACCAGCGCACGATCTTGCGGCAAAGGCACATGGGGGATTCCTGGATGATGCTGGCAGGATGGGCGGCCAGATACCGCCATACCATAGCCAGCATGGCCCGGTCGGGCAGCAGTGCCCGGGCGGCCTGGGGCGTCAGTTCATTTTTCCGCAGAGCCCGGTAGGCGGCGGTGTCGGGGGAACACTCTGCGCTGCAGGAGGGACGGATGTCGGTCACATTCATCTGCACACTGCGCTCCCCGCGGAAATCGTTGATCTGGGGCGTAAAGGCGATGTCCACCAGGTCACCCACCTGGATGGAAACAGCCTCGGGATTGGCGGAGAAATAGATGGCGTTCAGACTGGTGCGTCCGCAGCGCAGCCGCAGGCGCATGTGGCGTCCGCCGCCCACCATGGTGATGCGCTCAATGATCAGTCCCTTCATCATCAGCACCGGCTTGGGGCAGCTGTTGCCGCAGGGCTCCAGAACGGACAGGGACTCAATGTTGTGGATGGTCAGAAGCTCCGGCGGGATAGCGCAGTCGATGTCCAGGGACGTTCGGGGCGCATCGTCACAGTAGAAGCCGGCAGCCAGGGCGCAGATCTGGCGGCGGAATTCGGGAATGTTGCTGCGGGTAATGGTAAAGCCGGCGGCCAGCTCATGTCCGCCATAGCTTTCCAGCAGATCGGACAGGGTCGTCAGGGAGGAGAACAGGTTAAATCCTCCGTGGCTGCGGGAGCTGGCCTTGCCGTGCTCACCGTCCAGACAGATCAGGAAGGCGGGGCAGGCATATTCCTCGGCAATGCGGCTGGCTACGATGCCAACCACGCCCTGATGCCAGCTTTCGTCCGCCAGAACGATGGCTTCCGGGGGCTGACCGGCGGGGAGCATGGCCACAGCCTGATTGTAGATCTCCGATTCCACAGCCTGACGCTGGCGGTTCAGATCACACAGGGCCTTGGCGACTTCCGCTGCCCGGACAGGGTCATCGGTCAGGAACAGCTCCACGGCCAGATCGATCTGGCCCATACGTCCGGCGGCATTGATCCGGGGGGCCAGCATGAAGCCGATGGAGGAGGAACTGACGGTTTTGGGGTCACAGCCGCTTTCCGCCATCAGTGCGGCAATACCGGGCCGCTTGGTGCGGCTTAACGATTCCAGACCCCGGGCCACAAAGACCCGGTTTTCCCCCTGCAGGGGCATTACATCGGCCACGGTGCCGAGACATACCATATCGGCATACTCCCGAAGCACTTCCTCCTGATCGCCGCAGAGGGCGGCAGCCAGCTTGAAGGCGACACCGACACCGGACAGATTTTTATGGGGGTATCCGCCATCGGGACGGTGGGGGTCCACCACTGCGGCGGCATAGGGCAGGGTATCCTTGCATTCATGGTGATCGGTGATCACCAGATCGATGCCCAGCTCCCGGCACAGCTCTGCCTCGGCCACGGCGGTGATGCCGCAGTCCACTGTGATGATGAGCTTAACGCCCTCCTTGTGGAGCTGGTGGATGGCAATGGGGTTCAGGCCGTAGCCCTCTTCCAGCCGGCCGGGGATATAGCTGACTGCATCCGCACCGTGGCGGCGCAGAAAGTCCGTCAGCAGACAGGTGGAGGTGATGCCGTCCACATCATAGTCACCGAAAACGGCGATTTTTTCCCCCTTGGCCATGGCAAGCCCCACCCGTCCGGCAGCCAGATCCATATCCGTCATCAGGAAGGGGTCCGGCAGGGGGGCGGAGCAGTCCAGATACTTATGGGCCTGGGCGCCGGTTTTGATGTTCCGGGAGGCCAGGACCATAGCGGCCAGGGGCGCGAAACCTGACCCCACCAGGGTATTGACAGCACTCACATCCGGTTCGTTCACGTTCCAAATTCCGTATTTCACTTCAACACACATCCAATAATAACATTTTCTCTATATTATAACAAAAATAAACCGGATGTACAATAGGAAGTTGCGAATTTTTGAAACCGGACAAGCCGCGCTTTGAAGAACTGCCGCTGTCCCGGAAAAACAAAAGGAGGGGCAGCGCCCCTCCTCAGACCGTCAAAAAAGCCTCGCAGAGTTTTCCGCGCAAGCGGAAAATAAAGTGAAAAATATTTTCTGCCGGGGCGTGTACCTGGCAGAAAATACTTCTCAGGCTGCAAGTGTGGAATTTGTTCGCCATAGGCGAACAAATTATGCGCGC
>JAFQHF010000042.1 GCA_017398105.1 Oscillospiraceae bacterium
CTTACCGCCGGATATGCCAATGACGGCATTGCATCCACGGCCATTTTTCCAGAACCATGCCCGGATCCAATGGATCAGGGCATTTGTCATTTCTTCGGCATGAAACTTCATAATTACCTCCTAGAATTCATACGAAACTTTACAAACAAACCAGAGCCTGGATTTGGTCGGTAGCTGTAAAACCCAATTGCACCAGCATATAGGAAGCATAGCGATCAAAGTTAGTATGGTCAATCAGTCGGAATGCAGCAGACATGGCATCGATCAGATCGGATGTGTTAGTTCGCTCTGCCATCCAACCAAGCGCAAGAAACCGGAGAATTGCATAAAGGGCACAGATTGCGTAATATTCTTCGCGGAGACTTACAGGTCGGTTCTGAAAAGGGAATTGAGAGAAAAACATATGATTTACCAGCCAGTTCTCGAAGAATACTTCCCAATTTGCAAATAATGCTTCAAAATGTGCTTTTGCAGAGGTATACCTTGTGAGGATATCACCTTCCGCACCGTAATATTGGATTGCGGACTTCCCATAGGAACAAATACTATTGCTTCTTTCATCCAAACGGATTAGCATTTCCCTTGTAATTCGCAGGCTTTCCAGCATCTGATTTGTACTTACTTCTGGGGAATGATGCTGGCAGGGAACAGGCTCCCGGAGAAAATACTCCAGATCACGTCTGTGCTCAGACTGAATCAATACATCAATTTTATCGAGATATCCGCCCAATAGGATGAAACGGTCTGGAAGGGGTACTTTGCGATCCTGAATAATGGAGATAAGATTGAGCCTGATTTCCTGACTGAGCCCTAATGTTTCAAAGAAGGTTGTCCGCTCTGCCATAGGGGGCAACGGAATGGACAGCGACTTTTTGAAAAAAGTGATTGGCTCTTTCTTTGCGAGCAAGAGTTCCAAAACCGCTTCGCAACTGTTTGCGCAGGAACATTCGTATAGACCGTTTTCTGTGCGGATTCCACGGGGATATAAGCGGCAAATATCAGGAAGAACTTCTTCACCCATTTCGGCATGGATGGAACAGCGCCCATCGGTCATACGCAGTGGGCAATCCCCATGATAATCCGGTGTAAAATACGCATAACGATCTTTGCCGGGATGCTCATAAACGCGCAATCCGATGTCCAGCTTATTGCGAAGGTGCTTGGGACAATTCATTCCCAACAGGTGGAAATAGTTCTGCATGGAAATGGAGATTGGCCATCCAACACAACAGGCAGACCGGCATTTCCCCATTTTGCAGGAAAAGTGCAAATAATAATCCGGCATTAAAAATATATGGGATTCCATTTCCTTGAAGGACATTTCTCGCTCCTTTACGAATCAATGGTAGAAATCCCCAGAGTCAGTTCTTCGAGCACATCCAGCAGCACCCGGACGGTATCCAGGGCTGTGAGCATCGTTACGCCGTTTTCCACAGCACACCGGCGGATCTGGCTGGAGCCTGTGTGGACATCTTCACTGCGGACATCCATGGTGTTGATGACATAGCTCACATAACCGGAACGGATGGAATCCAGAATTTCCGTTGAACCATCATCCACTTTGGCACGTATCCGAGTTTTGATCCCATTTTGCCGCAGGAAAACCGCAGTACCAATCGTTGCCTCGATGTTAAAGCCAAGCTGATAAAAGCGGCGGAGTAGGGGAAGCGCTTCTTCCTTATCCTCATCGGAAATCGTGGCAAGCACGGTACCATAGTTTTGCAGCTTCATGCCGGAAGCCTGCAATGCTTTATACAGGGCCCGGGTAAGGGATTTGTCGTAACCAATTGCCTCACCGGTGGATTTCATTTCCGGAGATAGGTAGGCATCCAGTCCCCGGAGTTTTGAGAAGGAAAAAGCAGGGGCTTTTGCGAAGAAACGATTCTTTTCTGCGGGATACAGGTCATAGATGCCTTGTTCCTTCAGCGATTTTCCAAGGGCAACCAGGGTAGCGATATCCGCAAGGGGATATCCGGTGGCTTTGCTCAGGAAGGGGACAGTGCGGGAGGAACGGGGATTGACTTCAATGATGAACACATTGTCGCTGCTGTCAACAATGAACTGGATGTTGAATAGTCCTTTGATTCCAATGGCAGGCCCCAGCTTCTTTGCGTATTGAAGAATGATCCCTTTGACTTTGTTGGAGATTGAGAAGGAAGGATAGACGGAAATGGAATCGCCGGAGTGAACACCGGTACGTTCCACCAGCTCCATGATACCGGGAACGAATACATCCTTGCCGTCACAGATGGCATCGATCTCCACTTCCTTGCCCCGGATGTACTTATCCACCAGCACCGGTTTCTCCTCGTCGATCTCAACCGCAGTACGCAGATAATGCCGAAGCTGTGCTTCGTTGGAGACGATCTGCATGGCCCGTCCTCCAAGAACGAAGCTGGGACGAACCAGAACTGGGTAACCGATTTCCTTTGCGGCAGAAATGCCGGCTTCTATGCAGGTAACGGCTTTTCCGGGAGGCTGCGGAATGTTCAACTGGAGCAGCAGTTTTTCAAAGGCATCCCGGTTTTCTGCCTTTTCAATGGCGGCGCAGTCGGTTCCGATGAGTGTGATCCCCAAATCGTGCAGCGGTTGGGCCAGATTGACGGCTGTCTGTCCACCAAGGGAAGCAATGACACCTTCCGGTTGCTCCAGAGATACGATATTATAGACATCCTCCACGGTCAGCGGCTCAAAATAGAGCTTGTCGGAGCAGGTGTAGTCTGTGGAAACGGTTTCCGGGTTGTTATTGATGATGATGGCTTCATACCCGGCTTTTTGGATGGTTTGCACGGCATGAACGGTGGAATAATCAAATTCCACGCCTTGTCCAATTCGAATTGGGCCGGAGCCAAGGACAATGACCTTTTTGCGCTTTGAAACGACAGACTCATTCTCGGATTCGTAGGTGGAATAGAAATAGGGAATATAGCTGTCAAACTCTCCGGCGCAGGAGTCGATCATCCGGTAACAGGGCAGAATGTTTTTCTCTTTCCGCAAAGTCAGGATCCGCTTTTCAGATACACCCCAAATTTCTGCCACCGCTTTGTCGGAGAATCCTATCTTTTTGGCAGCAAACAGGGCAGAGGTATCCATGTGTTTGCTGGCTAGCAGGGATTCCATACCGACAATGTTCCGTATTTTTCGGATAAAGAAGGGATCAATTCCGGTTGCGGTTACGATCTCATAGATCGATTCGCCCAAGCGAAGCAGTTGCGCAATGGCATAGATCCTGTCATCCGTGCCGATGGAAATGTAATCCAGCAGCTCCTTTTGACTCCATTGGTCAAACTTCTTCATGTGCAGGTGGTGAATACCGATTTCCAGAGACCGGATGCCTTTTAGCAGACTTTCTTCAAAGGTTCTGCCGATACTCATGGTTTCGCCGGTAGCCTTCATTTGTGTCCCCAGGCGGTTGTTGGCATCGGAGAACTTATCGAATGGAAATCGTGGCATTTTTGTGACCACATAATCCAGTGCAGGCTCAAAGGCAGCACAGGTATTGGCAAGGGGAATTTCATCCAGTGTCATGCCGATACATATTTTTGCAGAGACACGGGCAATGGGATAACCGCTGGCCTTGGAGGCAAGGGCAGAACTGCGGGAAACTCTTGGATTCACTTCGATCAGGTAATACTGGAAGGAATTGGGATCGAGAGCAAACTGAACATTACAGCCGCCCTGAATCTTCAACGCCCGGATCAGCTTTAAGGCGGAGTCACGAAGCATATGGTATTCTTTGTTGGTCAGTGTCTGGGAGGGGCATACCACAATGGAGTCACCGGTATGAATGCCAACAGGATCCAGGTTTTCCATATTGCAAACGGTAATGGCGGTATCGTTGGCATCCCGCATGACCTCGTATTCGATTTCCTTGTAGCCCTTAATGCTTTTCTCCACAAGTACCTGATGAACAGGGGAGAGCACCAGCGCATTTTTCATGATTTCCCGGAATTCTTCCGCATTATCTGCAAAGCCGCCGCCTGTACCGCCAAGGGTAAAGGCAGGACGAAGAACAACAGGATAACCGATTTCCTTTGCCGCCTGCAGGCCTTCTTCCATGGAATTGGCGATCATGGATGGAAGAACAGGTTCTCCCAACTGCTGGCAAAGCTCTTTGAACAGTTCCCGGTCCTCTGCCAGTTCGATGCTTTTACTGGGCGTTCCCAGAAGTTGGGTATGACATTCTTTCAGGATCCCCTTCTTTTCCAGCTGCATGGCAAGATTCAGTCCTGTCTGTCCGCCAAGACCGGGAATAATGGCATCGGGCCGTTCGTAGCGGACGATCCGGGCAATGTATTCCAGTGTCAGCGGCTCCATATAGACCTTATCAGCAATGGAAGGATCTGTCATAATGGTGGCGGGATTGGAGTTGCAGAGGATCACTTCATAGCCTTCTTCTTTCAGCGCCAGACAGGCTTGGGTGCCGGCATAGTCAAACTCTGCCGCCTGACCGATGACAATGGGGCCGGAACCGATGACCAATATTTTATGGATATCCGTTCTCTTAGGCATGGCTACATTCCTCCATTCTGCGGATAAATTCATCAAACAGATAGCTGCTGTCCTGGGGACCGGGTGCGCTTTCGGGATGGTATTGGACGCAGAATACATGATCCTTTTCGCAGCACAGACCTTCCACGGTTTGATCCAGCAGGTTGATATGGGTGATTTCCAGACCGTTGCCTGCAAGGCTTTCGGTATCCACTGCGTAGGAATGGTTCTGAGAGGTGATCTCAACCTTTCCTGTGATCAGATTCTTCACCGGATGATTACCGCCCCGATGACCGAATTTCAGCTTGTAGGTTTTGGCTCCGTAAGACAGGGCAATGATCTGATGACCCAAACAGATGCCGAAAATCGGGTATTTTCCCCGAAGCTGCCGTACCAGTTCCATGACCGGGGTCACATCCTCTGGATTTCCCGGGCCATTGGAAAGAAAAATCCCGTCCGGATGCAGCTGCTCTACGTTTTCTGCTGTTGTGTTCCATGGAACGATGGTCACATCACAATTTCTTTGATTCAGACTGCGGATAATATTGTGTTTGATCCCGCAATCTACAGCCACGACATGATATTTTGTTTTTTCTGCAGGGGAAACCCAGCTCGTTTTCGTGCTGACCTGCTGTACCTGATTTGTGGGGAGGAGCGTGCTGTGCAGACGGGCGAGACCTACCAGATTGGGGGTGGAACCTTGTGTGATCAGTCCTTTGCAGGTTCCTTTGTCGCGGATATGCCGTGCCAGACGGCGTGTATCTACCCCGGTAATTCCTGCGATCC
>JAFQHF010000111.1 GCA_017398105.1 Oscillospiraceae bacterium
CGGTCATGATGGTGGCGGGATTGGAGTTGCACAGCACCACCTCATAGCCCTCCTCTTTCAGAGCCAGACAAGCCTGTGTACCGGCGTAGTCAAACTCTGCCGCCTGACCGATGACGATGGGGCCGGAACCGATGACGAGGATCTTTTTGATATCTGTTCTCTTAGGCATGGCTTTGTTCCTCCTCCATCAGCTTCACAAAACGGTCAAACAGATAAGCGCTGTCCTGGGGACCGGGCGCGCTCTCCGGGTGATACTGAACGCTGAATACACGATCTGCCTTGCACTCCATGCCTTCCACCGTATTGTCCAATAGATTGATATGGGTGCATTGCAGGGGTGTTTTCTCAAGGCTGCGGGCATCCACGGCATAGGAATGGTTCTGCGAGGTGATTTCGATCTTTCCTGTAGTCAGATCCTTTACCGGATGGTTTCCTCCGCGATGACCGAATTTCAGCTTGTAGGTCTGTGCGCCATAGGCCAGAGCGATGATCTGGTGCCCCAGACAGATGCCGAACATGGGATACTTTCCGCGCAGCGCACGGACGGTATCAATGACCGGTTGAACGTCGGTGGGGTCGCCCGGTCCATTGGAAATGAACACACCATCGGGCTTCAGGGCTTCTATAGTTTCTGACGGAGTGTTCCACGGAACGATGGTCACATCACAACCCCTTGCATTCAGAGAACGGACGATATTCATTTTCATTCCGCAGTCAATGGCCACAACATGGAACCTGCCATACTTGACATCAGAACACCAGATGTTGCCGCAGCTGACACGGGATACGGCATCTTTGGGGATAGATGTGTTGGAAAGCGTCTTCAAGCCCACATCCAGGCTTGTATCCGCAGAGGTGAGCAAACATTTCCGACTGCCTTTATTCCGGATGGAGCGGGTCAGCTTCCGGGTATCAACACCGTAAATGCCTGAGATCTGATGCTGGATCATGACTTCGGCAAGACTCTTTTCGCTGCGGAAATTGGACGGCTCATCATTGTACTCCCGGACGATAAAGGCCCCGATGGTTGGTACTTTCGTTTCATAGTCATCCGCCGCCATGCCGTAGTTGCCGATGAGCGGATAGGTCATGACTACGGCCTGATCGGTGTAGGATGGGTCCGAAAGGATCTCCTGATAGCCCACCATGGATGTATTGAATACGATCTCCAGCACCTTGTCACCGGTGTATCCAAAAGCGAATCCATAGTATTCTTCACCATCCTCCAGAATCAGTTTTCTGTTATAGCCCATGTCCATCATTGCTGACCCTCCAGTGCTGCGGCGATAAAGCCCTTAAAAAGCGGATGAGGCCGGTTGGGGCGACTCTTGAACTCCGGATGGTACTGAACGCCTACATAGAAGGGTCTGTCTGTCAGCTCCACAGTCTCCACCAGCCTGCCGTCCGGGGAAAGGCCGCTCAGCGTCAGACCGGCTGAGCAAAGAGCCTCCCGGTAATCATTGTTGAACTCATAACGGTGACGGTGGCGCTCGTGGATCATCGTATCGCCATAGCACCGTGCCATGGTCGTTCCATCGGCGATCACGCAGGGATAGCTTCCCAGCCGCAGCGTTCCGCCCTTGTCGATCTCATCGCTCTGACCGGGCATAAAATCAATGACCTTATGTACTCCTTCGGGGGCAAATTCACCAGAGTTTGCATCTGCGATACCCAGTACATGACGGGCGTATTCGATCACGGCGATCTGCATTCCGAGGCAGATACCAAAATAAGGGATGTTGTTTTCCCGCGCATACTGTGCCGCCAAAATCATGCCTTCGATACCGCGGTCACCGAAACCGCCGGGGACAATGATACCGTCCAGATCGGCAAGGATATGATCTTTCGTTTCCTCTGTGATGGTCTCGGAGTCAATCCACTGAATGTCGATCATGGAGTCAAGCGC
>JAFQHF010000043.1 GCA_017398105.1 Oscillospiraceae bacterium
TAAGACCCTGGGTGAGTACATGGAGAAGGATGCCGGTTATGAAACTGCCTACATCGGCAAGTGGCACCTGGCTTCCGACGGTGAGCTGGAGCAGAAGCCCACCATCGACTACACCATCACCGCCATCCCCCAGGAGCTGCGCGGTGGTTACACCGGCTTCTGGCGTACCGCTGATGTGCTGGAGTTCACCTCCCACGGCTATGACGGCTATGTGTTCGACGAGAACAACAACCGCATCGACTTCAAGGGCTACCGCGCAGACTGCATCAACGATTTCGCTCTGGAATACCTGGATCAGTACACCGGCGAAAAGCCCTTCTTCATGACCATCTCCCAGATCGAGCCCCACCACCAGAATGACCGCAACCACTACGAAGGCCCCATCGGTTCCAAGGAGAAGTACGCCAACTTCGTTCTGCCCGAGGACCTGAAGGCTCTGGGCGGCAATGCTGCTGAGGAATATCCCGATTATCTGGGCCAGTGCGCAAGCCTGGATGAGAACCTGGGCAAGCTGGTTGCCAAGCTGAAGGAAAAGGGCCTGTATGACAACACCGTCATCATCTTCGCAGCAGACCACGGTTCCCACTTCAAGACCCGTAACACCGATGCTCATCTGAACGGCTACGATGATTACAAGCGTTCCTGCCATGACGGCTGCCTCCATGTGCCTCTGGTCATTGCCGGTGGTCCCTTCAAGGGCGGCAAGGTCGTTGAGGAGCTGGTCAGCACCGAGAGCCTGCCCAAGACCTTCCTGGCACTGGCCGGTGTTGATGTGGGCGACAAGATGATCGGCGAGAACCTGATTGACGTATTCGAGAAGAAGTACGACGAGAGCAGACCCAACGAGGTCTTTGCACAGATCTCCGAGAGCCGTGTTGGCCGCTGTGTCCGTACTGCCGACTTCACTTACTCTGTCTACGCTCCCGGTGTCCATGGCGGTGTGGCTGCTGCATCTGATGTATACGCAGATGACTTCCTGTACGATATGCGGGTAGACCCCCATCAGCTGAACAACGTAGTTGCTGATCCTGCTTACGCAGAGATCAAGGCAGATATGCGTAAGCGTCTGCTGAAGTGGCTGGAAAAGGCTGAGGGCGCACATCCCACCATCATCGACTGATAAATAGCAAAGGGAACGCTGGAAACAGCGTTCCCTATCCCTTAATAGCGGATCTATAAAGGAGAGAAGAAGAAATGGCTACTTCCGACCGTAAGTCTGAGCAGGTATACCGCTGGCTGCTGGCATACATTGATGAAAATAAGTTTTCTGGCAACCAGAAGCTGCCGTCGGAAAATGCCCTGTGCCGCAGACTGAATGTGAGCCGGGAAACTGTTCGGGTAGCCATGGAACAGTTAGTACAGGAAGGGCTTATCTACCGCGTTAAAGGCAGCGGTACCTATTTCCACAAAGACCAGGCACTGTCCCGTGAGCTGAGTGACAAGAATGCCAAGTGTAAAATCGGATTGATCCTTCAAGGCCAGGACCCCAATGCAAACGCCAAGTTAATTGATGGGATTCGTAGCGTATTGGCTGAACAGCGGGTGGATCTGCATATTTTCCTGACGGACAATAAGTTTTCCAATGAGCGACGCTGCCTGCAGACGGTGGTGCATCAGAATTTCCAGGGTTTTATTGTGGATGGTGTGAAAGCCAGTATTATGAGCCCAAATCTGGATTGCTATCAGGAATTGTATCGCCGGAGAATCCCGGTAATATTCTATAACAATTATTATAAGAATCTTCGCTATCCCAGAGTGATTGTCAACGATATGGAGTGTGCAGAAAAACTGGTGGGTCGTTTGATCCAGGCAGGACATAAGCGAATTGCAGGAATCTTTGTCTATGACAACTATCAGAGCGTAGAGAAGTTTCAAGGCATGGCGGAAGCCTTGCGGCGCAATGGCGTGGAACTGAAAGACCACTATATCAAATGGTGCATTTCTGACGAAGCCCACAGCCCCGGCTATGCACGCATCATAGAAAAATTTCTGCGGGGACTGCCTAAGTGCACGGCAATCGTATGCTGTAACTACATGATCTATCTTCTGGTTCGTCAGGCCTTGGAAAAGATGGGCAAAAGTATACCGGAGGATTACTCTTTGGTTTGCTTTGATTATTCTGATGAAAATCTGGAAAAGGAAGGGATTACCTGTTCTGTTACCCGCAGTTACGAAATGGGTTGTGAACTGGGTAAACGCCTGATGCGTATGATTGAGAATAAAAACTGTGACGACAAAAATTACTCCCACATCATGAAGCCTGTGATCTATGAAGGTACTTCTATCCGGGAGATATAATAGAACTGCCGCCGAAGAATTGCTCTTCGGCGGCAGATTTTTTGTTATCGCATTGCAGCCCGGGCCACTTCCTGCAGACGGGGAAGGGCATAGGCGAAAAAGGTTTTGAAGGAAGTGCAATAGTAATTCTTTCTCTGCTCGGTCCAGTCTCGTTTGCAGCCGCCCCGGCAGATCGGAAGATAGGGACAGGTGTTGCAATCATCCGGACGTAAAGAACCGTCTTTAACGAAACGGACACTGGCAGGGGAGGCAAGTGCCTCTTCAACGCTCATTTCTTGAATATTCCCGATTTTCCACTCATCCAGCACATAAAAGTCGCAGGGATACAGGCTTCCGTCACCCTCTACCACCAGATAGCTTCCACAGGCACCGGAAGCAGCGCAGGTGCTGGGAGAAAGACACATCAAGATCCGCAGGTAATCATCAAAGGTACGGATGCTGATGTAATTTCCTGCTTTCCAATCCCGATACCAGCAGTCAAACAAACCGCAGAGGAATTTTCCATAGGCTTCCGGCTTCAGAGAGTATTTTTCACTGCCCCGCTGGGCTTCCATAGGATCTAAACAAGGAATAAATTGCAGAGGATGGTCGCCCAAGGTACGCAGGGAGGCATAAACCTTCTGGGGATTCTTTGCCACAGTGGAACTGACAACGCACAGAATATTGGACTCAACACCATGACGGTCCATCAAGGCCAATGATTGGGTTATGCGTTCCCAGGTGCCATTCCCGGCAGCATCCACCCGGAAAGTATCGTGGATCGCTTTATTTCCGTCAATGGAAACACCCACAAGATATTCGTGCTTCTTAAAAAAAGCAGCCCATTCTTCATTGATCTGAAGTCCGTTGGTCTGAATGGCGTGTCCCACACCTACATCCTTTGTGTGGTATTGTGCTTCCAGTTCCATAAAATTCCGGAAAAAATCCAGACCAGCCAGGGTCGGTTCACCGCCCTGGAAAGTGAACTGAACAAAGCCGCCCGGTTCCACAGCTGCGAAGGCTGCCTGGATCAGAGACTGGGCCGTAGCTTCGGTCATAATACCCATACTCTTTACTTCCCGGATATCGGAGATATCATGGTAAAAACAATACCGGCACCGCATATTACACAGGCTGGATGCGGGTTTGATTAAAAAGGTTAGAGACTTCATAATGCTCCTCCTGTTCGTTCTTATTTGCTATTATACCGTACAATAGGAAGATTGTAAATCTGAAGAATGGAAGAAAAAATGGTCGTTGGACTTCTTTCGTTTCTTTTGCTAAAAAACAGACAACTTTCTTGCGAAAAAGACTTTAATTTGTCTGCAAAACAAGTATAATAGAATCATACAAAAAATAGCGTTTCGTAAGAAACAGCAACATATATGGAGGGAAATATCATGTCCGCACTTATCTTAAACCCCAAGGTAAAACAGCAGCTGGATTCTTGTTTTTCTGAAGTTTTCCAGACAATGCCCGAGCGTTATTTCTCTGCTCCCGGACGTACGGAAATCAGTGGTAACCATACTGATCACCAGCACGGTTGTGTTCTGGCTGGTGCAGTAAACCTGGACACGGTAGCTGCTGTTCGTGTTAACGGTACCAATAAGATTCGTATTCAGTCCAAGGGCTATCCTATGTGTGAGGTTTCTCTGGAACAGCTGACTCCTGTAGAAAGCGAGATTAACTCTACGCCTGCTCTGGTTCGTGGTGTTGCTGCCCGGTTTGCACAGTTTGGCTGTGAAGTGAAGGGCTTTGATGCTTACTGTGAGTCTACGGTTCTGCCCGGCTCCGGCCTTTCCTCTTCTGCTGCTTACGAAGTGCTGATCGGTACCATTATCAACTGCTTATTCTTTGACAAGAAGCTGTCCGCAATCGAAATTGCGCAGGTTGGTCAGTATGCAGAAAATGTCTTCTTCGGGAAACCCTGCGGTCTGATGGATCAGATGGCATCTTCTGTCGGTGCTATGGTATTCATTGACTTTAAGGATCCCCAGGCTCCTGTGGTAGAAAAGATTGACTTTGATTTTGCTTCTGCGGAGCATGCACTCTGCATCATTGATACTGGTGCAGATCATGCGGATCTGACGGATGAATACGCAGCAGTACCCGGCGAACTGAAGGCTCTGTGTAATATTCTGGGTGAAGGCGAGCTGCGCTCTATTCCCAAGATGGATTTTTACAGCAATATCCAGAGACTGCGTGAAGAAGTCGGTGACCGGGCAGTACTTCGTGCCATTCACATTTACGATGAGAATCAGCGAGTGAAACTGCAGAAGAAGGCTCTGCAAGCCGGTGACTTTGCTTCTTTCCTGTCCTATGTGACGGAATCCGGTCTGTCCTCCTGGCGGTATCTGCAGAACGTCATTCCTGCGGGCAGAAAGGAAAAGCAGGAGGTTGCCTTTGCACTGACCATCGCAGAAAAGCTGCTGAATGGTCGGGGCGCCTGCCGCGTCCATGGCGGCGGCTTTGCGGGAACCATTCAGGCTTTCGTTCCCAACGATCTGCTGGAAGAATTCAAGAACGGTATTGAGTCTGTTCTGGGTGAAGGTTCCTGCTACGTTCTTTCTATCCGTCCCCAGGGCGGCGTAGAGATGGAGGTAGAATGATGAAAATCGAAACCTACATTGATTCTCTGGTCTCTTATGCCATGAACACCGGACTGGCGGACCCCCTGGATCATCAGGTGCTGACCAACCGTTTGCTGGATATCCTGCGTAAGGATGATTATGAACCCTCTAATGAAACCCAGAGCGAGGATCTGGAAGAGATTCTGGCAGGCATTCTGGACTATGCAGTTGACAAGGGTATCTGTGATGACGGCATCACTGCCAAGGATATTTTCGATACCCGAATCATGGGTGCCATTACTCCCATGCCCAGGGAAGTGATTGATACCTTCTGGGAAAAGTATTCCATGTCTCCGGTTGATGCTACTGACTGGTATTATAAATTCTCCTGTGACACCGACTACATCCGCCGCTATCGTATCAAGAAGGATATGCGCTGGAAGTATAAGAGTGAATACGGCGAGCTGGATATCACCATCAATCTGAGCAAACCCGAGAAGGACCCCAAGGCGATTGCTGCTGCCAAGAACGCTCCCCAGTCTGCTTATCCCAAGTGCCAGCTGTGTGTGGAAAACGAAGGTTATGCAGGCCGGATGAACCATCCTGCCCGTGCTAATCACCGGATTGTGCCCATTGCCGTCTGCGATCAACCCTGGTGTTTGCAGTACAGCCCCTATGTTTACTACAACGAGCATTGTATTGTTTTCAATTCCAAGCATATTCCCATGAAGATCGACAAGTCCGCCTTTGAAAAGCTGCTGGACTTTGTCAAGACCTTCCCCCATTACTTTGTGGGTTCCAATGCTGACCTGCCCATTGTTGGCGGCTCTATTCTGAGCCATGAACACTTCCAGGGCGGTCATTACCGCTTTGCAATGGAATCTGCCGGTATTGAGAAGGAAATCTCCTTCAAGGGTTATGAAGACATCCATGCCGGTATCGTCAAGTGGCCCATGAGTGTTATTCGTCTGAATGGTCGTGATCCCCAGCGGATCGCAGATCTGGCGGACAAGATTCTCACCGCATGGCGTGGCTATTCCGATCTGGATTCCAGCATCATTGCTTTCTCCGATGGGGAACCCCACAACACCATCACTCCCATTGCTCGCCGCCGCTCCAATCTATATGAACTGGACCTGGTTCTGCGCTGCAATATCACCACCGCCGAGCATCCTCTGGGTGTGTTCCATCCTCATGCGGACAAGCATCATATCAAGAAGGAAAACATTGGCCTTATTGAAGTTATGGGTCTGGCTGTTCTGCCCAGCCGTCTGAAAAAAGAACTGCACGATCTGGCAGATGCTATCGTAGCAGGCAGGGATATCGCTGCTGACGAAGTTCTGAGCAAGCACGCTCCTTGGGTGGAGGAGCTGAAGAAGCAGTACACCTTCACCGAGGACAATGCGCTGGACATCATTCTGCAGGAGACCGGTAAGGTCTTTGCAGGCGTTCTGGAGGATGCCGGTGTTTATAAAAACACCCCCGAGGGAAAAGCAGCATTCCAGAAGTTCGTAGATTATGTAAATCACAATGACTGATCCATGATGATTCTGTTTTTGCGATACTGCTGATAATTAATTAAGATATCTATACTATAGTGCTCCTCATTTTCTACTCCTCTTGTGGAAAACTCCTCTGAACTCAGGGGAGCTTTTCGTTATCTTAAGAAGGCGATACTAGTGTTCACAATCATGCCGGAAGAAGCGTTCGGGGATTCTGGGGAATGGAGCTGATGGCGAAGCTGTATATATGATGTCAATATCCAAAAACATACGTACGGTACGTACCAAAGTACAGGGAAAGACGGATGTGCGCACGCTACGCAAAAAACGGTGTTTACACACAACTTTTAGTTCTTGCTTTGGTATATATGATTGTTCAAAAATTACGCAGGTGCGTTTCTGTAATTCCTGAAAGGATTTTGGTATGACCGTAGTGATCTATCAGAAGATAAGGCATCTATAAGTTCGGCAAATAGGAAGTCGCTCCAACTGATCAGCCGGAACGAAGATAAACTCCCGGAAACCATAACCGATCCACAGAAGCAGAAATCAATAAATTGGTTCCTCCGATTGTGATCCTGTCCGTACCTTGTGATCCGGATAGTTCTCACAGCAATTTGCCCGGATATTGGCGAAGGATGCGGACGTACGCCGTTGACAGATCAGTAGATGTGTTTTTACAAATATTGACAATTTATAAACAGTCATGTATACTAGAATTATACAACTATATCTATTATTTGATATCTGTACAATAAGCGTAAGAGGTGATTCCTATGAAATTGCGTCTTCCCTCCTGGGCGGTTCTTTTACTGATCTGCGTTGCGGTTGGTGGTGCATTGGGCGTAGTCAACAGTCTGACAGAAGGTCCTATTGCCCAGCAGGCTGTTGAGGCGGCCAATGCGGCACGTCGCGACAGTTTTGCAGATGCCGACTCGTTTGAACAGGTGGAACTCGCTGGTGACAGTGGTGTGGATACCTGCTACATGGCGATGAAAGACGGCCAGCTGGCAGGTTATGTAGCCCAGGTAACCGTAACTGGTTTCGGCGGCCCCATTGAGATTCATGTTGGTATGGATATGGAACAGACCATCACCGGAATCAAGGTAGGCGGCAGTGACTTCTCCGAAACTCCCGGCCTTGGCGCCAAAGCAAAAGATCCTGAGTTTATGGATCAGTTTGCGGGTCTGACCATTCCCACCCAGCTGGGCAGTGACGGTCTGGATGCCATTACCGGCGCAACCATTACCTCCGGTGCTGTCAGCAGCGGTGTCAATAAAGCCGGTTACTTCATCCGGGATCTGATCGATCCCCCCGCAGAGGATAACCGTCCCGAGGATCTGCAGTTCGGCGGAGTGCTGCCCGGTGCTACCACCAAGGAAGAGCAGACTGCTCCTGAGGGCATTGATGCGCTGTATACCTCCGATGCCGGCGTGGTGCTCTTCGTTACCGGAAAGGGCCGCAACGGTGATATGCAGGTTCAGGTTGGTGTCGGTCATAGCGGTCAGGTTGCCGGTGTCTTTATCGATCCTGCCATGCACAAGGAAACCGAAGGCTTGGGCGACCTGGTAGAAGAATCCTACTTCTGGGGTCAGTTCATTGGCAATACCGGCAGTTTCACTATCGGTGATAACATTGATGCAGTCTCCGGTGCTACCATTACCTCTGAAACCGTTGTGGACTGTGTCAACCGTGCCGTGACAGCAGCGCAAGCTTATCTGGATCCTGCGCTGGCAGTGGACATTCCCGAAATGGGAGAAGCCTCCTCTGCTCCTGCCGAAACCAAGCCCTCTTCTGACATCAAGCGTACCCAGGTGGTGAAGACCGGCTCCGGTGTCACAGTACTGAGCGCACGGGACTGGGCAGCGGAATATCCCGAGATCTACGCTTCCTACCTTGCCAACAATGAAAACAATGAGGTCAAGGATCATGTGGAGGAATATCCCATGATCGGCGTGGTTTACGAGGGTATGGCGTTCAATAAATATTACGGCACTGCCCGGGGTCATACATACACCGTTCAGGATATAATTGCCACCGGTCGTCCCCATGCCCTGGCCAATTGCTTCAGCTGCAAGACTCCCGATTTTACTGCCAAGGTCAACGAGATGGGCGAGCTTGCCTACACGCTTCCCTTTGCAGACGTTCTGGCAGAGGTCAACGAATCTGTCAGCTGCTATAACTGCCATGCCAACACCGGCAATGAACTTGTGATCACCCATACTTACCTGTCCGATGCCCTGGGTGAAGAACTGCAGGATGTGGATGCCGCAACACTCTCCTGTGCCCAGTGCCATGTGGAATATTATTTCCATCCTACCACCAAGGCAACATCCCTGCCTTATACCAGCCTGGCAACCATGTCTCCCGATGCCATTCTGGATTACTACAATAACACCATGGTGAACGGGCAGAGCTTTGCGGACTACACCAATCCCCGCAGCGGAGTCCGCCAGATCAAGGTGCAGCACCCCGAGTTTGAAACCTTCATGGGTGAGGGAAGCGTTCACAAGAATGACTTCACCTGTGCCGATTGCCATATGGGCAAGGCAACTGCCGCAGATGGCAGCACCTACACCAGCCACAACTGGATGAGTCCTCTGGACAATGCCGCGCTGATGGAAGGTACCTGTTCCGAATGTCACGAGAACCTGGCTGGACAGGTTGCCGAGATCCAGAAGGAAGCCGAACGGCGCACCTACGCCATCGGTTATGAGCTGGAAGCTCTGACGGAAAAGCTGGTGCTGGCTGTGGAAAGCGGCAACTATACCGAGGAAGAACTGAATGCCATCCGGGCAGTTGCCCGGGATGCCCAGTTCTACTGGGACTTCGTGTTCGTTGAAAACAGCGAAGGCGCCCACAACTCCCAGCTGACGAAGCAGTGCCTGGATAAGGCAGAAACACTTCTGAATCAGGCCATGGGTCTGTTCAAAACACAGGAGGGATAAGAAATGAAAAGATTCTATATGTTGCTTCTGGCTGCGCTGCTGATAATGACCTTCTGCGCTTGCCAGAAAACCGAGGAAGCTCCCGCAGAAACCGCTGCCCCCGAAGTTGCTGCCACCGAGGCTGCTGCGCCGGTCGCTGAGGAAGTCCGCACCGCTCAGGTAGTGGAGACCGGCTCCGGTGTTACCGTACTGCGTGCCAATGACTGGGCAGACGAGTATCCCGAAATCTACGCATCCTACATGGCAAACAACGAAAACACCGAGATCCATGATTATACCAAGGATTATCCCATGATCCCCATCGTCTATGAGGGCATGGCATTCTCCAAGTTCTACGGCAGTGCACGCGGACATGTTTACACCGTGGAGGACGTAACTGCCACAGGCCGTCCCCATGCCCTGGCAAACTGCTTCAGCTGCAAGACCCCCGACTTTACCGCTAAGGTCAACGAGCTGGGTGATGCTGCCTACACCATCCCCTTTGAGGATATGCTCTCTGATGTCAATGAGTCCGTCAGCTGCTACAACTGCCATGCCAACACCGGTGATGAACTGGTAGTGACCCACACCTATCTGTCCGATGCCATGGGTGAGGACCTGCAGAAGGTGGCTCCCGAGACTCTGTCCTGCGCACAGTGCCACGTGGAATATTACTTTGCTCCTGCTACCAAGGCAACTACCCTGCCTTACCAGAATCTGGCGACCATGACCCCCGATGCCATCCTGGATTACTACAACCGTACCATCGTGGACGGTCAGCCCTTCGCAGACTACACCAATCCCCGCAGCGGTGTCCGTCAGATCAAGGTACAGCACCCCGAGTTTGAAACTTACATGGGTGAAGGCAGTGTCCATAAGGATACCTTTACCTGTGCTGACTGCCACATGGGCGAAGCTGTAGCCGCTGATGGAACCACCTACATCAGCCATACCTGGATGAGCCCCCTGGACAACGAAGCCTTGATGAGCGGCACCTGCGCCGAGTGTCACACCGATCTGGTGGGTGAAGTCCGCGCGATCCAGGAAGAGACCGAGCGCCGCACCTATGCCATCGGTTATCTGCTGGAAGGCCTCACCGAGAAGCTGGTGAAGGCTGTGGAAAGCGGCGAGTATACCGAGGAAGCGCTGAACGCCATCCGTGCTGTGGCCCGGGATGCCCAGTTCTACTGGGACTTCGTCATGGTGGAAAACAGCGAAGGCGCCCACAACTCCCAGCTGAATGCCGAGTGCCTGGATAAGGCAGAGGCTCTGGCAAACAAAGCCATGGGTATGTTCAAGTAAGCTATAGAGAGATGATCGCCGTCCGCCATTTCTGACGGACGGCGATTTTTCTATGAAGGAGAAACTGTTTTGCAAAAGAGACTGATGAAATTTCTGCGCTCCATGACCTTCGGTATGATCCTGCTGGGATTGATCCTGCTGTGCAGCTTTCCCGGTTCTGTCATTGCCCAGGGAAATACCCCTGACTGGTATGTGCAGACCTACCCCGACTGGCATGGTGTTATCCTGAAACTGGGGCTGGATGATGTGTTCGGCAGCTGGTTTTTTATCACATTGCTGGCGCTGCTGTGTCTGAATCTGACACTTTGTTCTCTGATCCGGATTCGGAATGTGGTGAAGGCATCGAAAAAGGCTGCAGCATCTGCAGCTGAGCGAAAGACCAAGGTATTTCTGACCGCAGAAGGCACTTCGCAGCTGCGGCAGCTGCTGGAAGAGCGCCATTACAAGAAAGAAGTATTTGGGGAAACCACTGTCTACAGCAAGAATTCCATTGGCTGGTATGGTTCCTTCGTGACCCATCTGGCTATTCTGCTGACGGTGTTGTTTGGCGCGGCCGCCCTGTATTTGCCCAAGGTAACGGACCAGACCTGCTTCCCCGGTGAGAGCCTTCCTATGGAAGATGGAACTTCTATTGCAGTGGAATCCTTTCAGATTGAAAACGGGGAAGGCAAGCTGGATTATGCCAGCGTCATTGAGATCCGCCTTCCTGATGGCAGAACCAGCGGTCAGCAGCGGATCAGTGTCAACTATCCGCTGTCCTTCGGTGGCTACAAGGTTTATCAGCAGACCTACGGCACTGCCGGTGCGGTCACCGTCCGGAACACGGAAACCGGGGGAGAAGATCGCTTCCTTTTGAATGAGATGTGCTTCCTGTCCCTGGACAGCATCAACGGTATTTGGTTTGAAGCGCTGTATCCCGGCTACATCCGGGATGAGAGTGGAAACTTTACTCTGATCACCCAGACTACCGGTTCCTATGAAGACCCGGTGTACCAGGTACTGCTGGCATCCGAAGGTGTCTACACTCCCGTTATGGTTTTTCCTGGAGAAACCCTAAGCGTTGGTGGTGTGGAATTCACCTTTGAAGATCCCGTGGAATATCCCGGCCTGCGGATCAAGAGAACCCCCGAGGCAGTCAATGTTATGCTGTTCTCGGCCTTTGGTTTGATGATACTGGGCCTTTGGTTCTGCTTCTTCCAGACACCTGCCATTGTTGCTGTCCGTGAGGAAGGTTACACGGTGGCAGGACCCAAACCCCAGGGGCTTATCCTGGAACTGACCGCCCTTTTGGAATCTGAAATTAGAAACGAGGAAACCTTATGTTGAATGCATTATTCTTTGCGGCTTTGATCGCGTATTTTGTTGCTACGGTACTGGAACTGGGCGGTATGGTATTTAAAAAAGAGAAGATCACCCGCCTGGCATGGTGGCTGTTTGTGGCAGGTGCGGTTTGCAATACGGTCTATTTGGTTGTCCGCGGCGTGATTGCGCAGCGGCTGCCCCTGTCCAACCAGTTTGAGTTTTCCACTGCCTTTGCCTGGGGCGTTGCTATAATGCTCATTGGCTTGCAGGTGAAATCCAAAGCCCAATGGATCCGGGCAGCGGCTATGCCCATGGCATTCTTGATCCTGTCCTATGCTGCCCTGCAGCCCAGAGAAATCACAGAGCTGATGCCCGCATTGAAGAGTGCCTGGTTCGGTCTGCATATTGGCTCTGCTGTGTTCTCCTACGCAGCCTTTGTCCTGGCTGGCTGTGGTGGTCTGCGTTGGCTGCTGCAGGAAAAGAAACTGCCCAATGCACAGCTGGTGCAGTTGGATTACCTCTGTTACCGCTTGGTGGCTCTGGGCTTCCTGCTGCTGACCGTTGTGATCCTGTCCGGTGCCATCTGGGCAGAGCAGGCCTGGTCTGCATTCTGGACCTGGGATCCCAAGGAAACCTGGGCTCTGATCACCTGGATCCTGTATGCCATCTATCTGCATCTGCGGATGCGTAAAAAGATGAGCGGCAAGGTCATGGCCTGGTTCGTGGTCATTGCGGTGCCGGTAGTTTTATTCACCTTTGTGGGTGTCAACACCCTTCTGCCTGGCCTCCATTCCTACGGTTAATTGTTTTATTTACAAACTGACGGACATTGCGTGGATATCTACCTTTGCAGCGAAAGCAGCATTTGAAATCCCAGAGAAGTCCTCTTGATTTCCTCATTATTATAATTTTTCCAACATTAGTACATGATGAAACAAAGTGAATTAAGAATTGTTTTATGCAATTTCAGAGAGCAGGTTCAGTCCGCATTGCCAAATTGACAGAACACAAAATATTTCATGCATGTCTATAATGACTGGTAATCCATCTCTATAATGAACACACAGAATTATTCATTTCAAATAAGGATAAAATTGTTTCCACAAGGGCGTATACGAAGGCGAAGTAAAGAAGGTCTTTGGTTATTGCATAAAGCCACCCTGTCAGGTACAATAAAAGCATCAGAATAAATCTGGCAGAAAGGAATGGTTTTACTATGAAAATCGGTATTTTGGGAGCAGGCAGAATTGCAGCATCCACGGCACCTGCCATGATTGCGCTGCAGGAGGTGGAGTGCTATGCGGTGGCGTCCCGTTCTTTGGAAAGAGCGCAGCACTTTGCGCAGCAGTTTGGCTTTCAGAAGGCCTATGGAAGCTACGAACAGATGCTGGAAGATCCCGATGTGGAGCTGGTGTATATTGCGACACCCCATTCCCACCATTTTGAGCAGATGATGCTGTGTATGCGTTATGGTAAGGCGGTTCTGTGCGAGAAGGCATTTACTATGAATGCAGCCCAGGCCCGTGCGGTGCAGGACTATTCCCGGGAGCATGGGATCTTCGCGGCAGAGGCCATCTGGCCCCGGTATATGCCATCCAGAGCCATTATTGATGATGTGATTGCCAGCGGTGTGATCGGAACGCCCAATACCCTGACGGCAAATCTCTCCTATGTGATCCATCAGGATCATCGGATCGTGAATCCCTGGCTGGCCGGCGGCGCGCTGCTGGATATTGGTGTTTACGGCATCAATTTTGCACTGATGCACTTTGGCACGGAAATCGAACGGGTGGAATCTTCCGTAAAAATGATGGAAACCGGTGTTGACGGCATGGAAACCATCACAATTTTTTACAAGGACGGCCGTATGGCTGTGCTGACCCACAGCGTGTATGCCCGCTCTGACCGGAAGGGCATCATTCACGGCGACCGGGGCTATATCGTGGTGGAAAACATCAACAATCCCCAGTCTGTGTCTGTTTTTGATACGGATGACCGTTTGATCGCGTTTTATCCTGTGCCGGAGCAGATCAACGGCTATGAATATGAATTCCTGGAATGCGCTGAGGCGCTCCGCTGCGGCAGGACAGAGAGCTGGTCCATGCCTTTGGCAGATTCCGTGTATGTGATGGAATTTATGGATGCCCTGAGAAACCAGTGGGGAATGGTGTTTCCCCAGGAAAGGGTGCACGAAAAAGCGACTGACTGCGGAAACCGTTGACTTTCCTGCGGAATAATGTTAGCATAGTGAAAATGCTTCATCGGAAAGGAGCCCTGCCATGACCCGAGGGTTTATTACCATTGCAACCGGAAAGGAAGTCTATTACCGGCTGGCAAAAAATCTGCTGCTGTCCTATAAACTGTTCTGCGATCAGCCTATGCCCTTCGCCATTATGTGCGACCGTGAAAATGAATATACCGCGGCTTTTGATGATGTGGTAATTCTGGAAAAGCCCCTGAATTCCTTCTGGGATAAGTTTGAACTGTTAAAACGCGCACCCTATGATGAAACCATTTTCATCGACTCTGACTGTCTGGCCTATGCGGATCTGAATGCATACTGGGATTATTTTGCCGGTGCCGATGATTTTACGGGCTGCGGAACGAACTATCCCATCGAATCAGAAAGAGGTCTGTTCCGGCAGGGAGAGCTGGGCGTGTATGAAAACCGGGTGCACTGGAAGCCGGATATCTGCGGCGGCCTGTATTTTATCCGCCGGGGAGAAAAGTGTGACAAGCTGTATGAAGAGTGCATGTACATCAGCCAGCACTATGATGACTTCAAATGGCCGGATTTCTGTGCACCGAAAGCAGACGAAACGGTTCTCTGCCTTGCCATGGCGGCCCAGGGAATGCATGCCATGATCGCAGACCCCAGCAACTACGGACATCCCTGGGAAGCGACCGAAATGGAGCATGATATCTTCACCGGTAAATGTCAGTATGCAACGGAATGGCATCCCCGTGTGGAACAGGGAAGGCTGGTGCATTTCGGTACCCGAAACTGCTCCCTTCCTCCTTATGTATTCGACCTGGAAAAAATGAACCTGATGATCCGGCTGGGCATCCGCCCCGGCAAGACACCCCCTGCACTGGGATTGAAGGAAACGCTTCTCTACAAATGGAAGCTGCGCTATTACTGGCTGCAGGGAAAACATTTTGCCAATCGTGTCATCCGTAAAATCCTGCGGATCTTAAAAATCAAAACCTAATATACGGCCTGCCGTCTTTCCCGGACGGCAGGTTTTTCTTCTGCGAAATAGCGGTTTACAACCGGGTCGAAACATGTTAAAATAGAAAAGTTAAAAGGGGGAAGTGTTTCTTCCCTGCAGAAAATAGGAGGGTGCATATGAAAGGTATCATTCTCGCCGGCGGTTCCGGCACACGGCTGTACCCCTTGACCAAGGTCACTTCCAAGCAATTGCTCCCTGTTTATGATAAACCCATGATCTACTATCCTCTGTCCACGCTGATGCTGGCGGGCATCCGGGATATTCTGATCATTTCCACCCCCACGGATACGCCCCGGTTTGAAGACCTTTTGGGCGATGGCAGCCATTTCGGCATTCACTTAAGCTATGCCGTGCAGCCCTCTCCCGATGGACTGGCCCAGGCCTTCCTGATCGGAAGAGACTTTATCGGTGACGACGAATGCGCCATGATCCTGGGCGATAATATTTTCTACGGAAACGGTTTCTCCGATATCCTGTTCCAGGCCCGGGAAAACGCGGAAAAGGGAAGGGCGACAGTTTTCGGCTACTACGTCCCCGACCCGGAGCGGTTCGGCGTGGTGGAGTTTGACGACAATGAAAAGGTTATTTCTGTTGAGGAAAAGCCTGCCAATCCCAAGAGCAATTATGCCATCACCGGCCTGTATTTCTATCCCACCGGCGTTGCGGAAAAGGCTGCCGAAGTGAAACCCTCCGCCCGCGGTGAACTGGAGATCACCACCCTGAACGATATGTATCTGCAGGAAGGCTTGCTGGATGCAAAGATTTTCGGCCGGGGCTTTGCCTGGCTGGATACCGGAACAATGGAAAGTCTGCTGGAGGCAGCGGAATTCGTCCACATGGTGGAAAAGCGCCAGGGTGTGAAAATTTCCGCGCCTGAAGAAATCGCCTACCGCTTTGGCTGGATCAATACGGAAGAGCTGCTGGAATCCGCCAAGCTTTACGGCAAGTCTCCCTATGGACGCCATCTGCGCCAGGTGGCTGAAGACAAGTTCAAGAGTTTCATGAAAAACCGCAATTGAGGATTTTGATATGACAATTATCGTAACCGGCGGCGCCGGATTTATCGGTTCCAATTTTATATTCCATATGCTGGGCAAGTATCCGGACTATCGGATCATCTGCCTGGATAAGCTGACCTATGCGGGCAATCTGTCCACCCTGGCTCCCGTCATGGAGCACCCCAATTTCCGCTTTGTGAAGCTGGATATCTGCGACCGGGCCGGTGTGTATCAGCTCTTTGAAGAAGAACACCCTGATATTGTTGTAAATTTTGCCGCAGAGAGCCATGTGGATCGTTCCATTGAAAATCCCGAGGTCTTCCTGCAGACCAATATTCTGGGCACCCAGGTTCTGATGGATGCCTGCCGCAAGTACGGCATTCAGCGTTACCACCAGGTTTCCACCGACGAAGTGTACGGTGACCTGCCGCTGGACCGGCCCGACCTGTTCTTCACCGAGGAGACCCCCATCCATACCAGCTCCCCCTACTCCTCCTCCAAGGCCGGTGCTGACCTGCTGGTGCAGGCATACCACCGTACCTACGGTCTGCCCGTCACCATTTCCCGCTGCTCCAATAACTATGGCCCCTATCATTTCCCTGAGAAGCTGATCCCCCTGATGATCGCCAATGCCCTGAATGACAAGCCTCTGCCTGTCTATGGGGAGGGACTGAATGTGCGGGACTGGCTGTATGTGGAGGATCACTGCAAGGCAATCGATCTGATCATTCACAAGGGCCGGGTAGGCGAGGTCTACAACATCGGCGGCCACAATGAGATGAAGAACATCGATATCGTGAAGATCATCTGCAAGGCTTTGGGCAAACCTGAAAGCCTGATCACCTTCGTCAAAGACCGGAAGGGTCACGATATGCGCTATGCCATCGACCCCACCAAGATCCACACCGAGCTTGGCTGGCTGCCGGAAACCATGCTTGCCGACGGCATTCAGAAGACAATTGCCTGGTATCTTGAAAACCGGGAGTGGTGGCAGACCATTATTTCCGGCGAATATCAGAATTACTACGAGAAAATGTACGGAAACAGAGGATAACCATGGGACAGATCAAAGTGACAAGATGCCCCATTGAGGGCCTGTGCATCATCGAGCCTGCGGTTCACGGGGATTCCCGGGGATATTTCATGGAGACCTACAACCTCAATGACATGCATGAGCATGGCCTGGATATGGTTTTCGTCCAGGACAACCAGAGCATGTCCACCAAGGGTGTTCTGAGAGGTTTACACACCCAGAAGGAGCATCCCCAGGGCAAGCTGGTGCGGGTCATTCAGGGCCGTGTTTTCGATGTGGCCGTTGACCTGCGCGCGGGTTCCGAAACCTACGGTAAATGGTACGGCGTTGAGCTGTCCGCCGAGAATAAAAAACAGTTCTATATCCCTGAGGGCTTCGCCCACGGTTTTTTGGTGCTGTCGGACACTGCGGAATTCTGCTATAAGGTCACGGATTTTTACCACCCCAATGACGAGCTGGGCGTTGCCTGGAACGATCCTTCCATCGGCATCCTCTGGCCGGAGGTTACCGGCGAATACCGGGGCAGCGCCAGCGCGGAAGGCTACTGCCTGAAAGACGGCACCCCGCTGAAGCTCAGTGAAAAGGATCAAAAACTTTCTACCTTACTATAACCTAGGAGATCACCCATGCAGCATATCGATTACCAATATCTGCGCCCCAAGAAAGCGGAAGCCCTGAAAAAATGGGTGGATGCCCCCATCGAAGTCCGGGAGAATCCGGAAGTCTGGCAGGGTAAAAACGCCACCATCCTGCCCCTGCGCCGGGACCCCAGCTTTGGTCTGCTGTTCGGCAAGGGCGGTGTTGTGGACTGTGACGGAAACTATGTGAATCTGTCCGCCATCCCTCTGCGTGTGCAGTACAGCTATCCCTTTGAAAACGCAGAGTATAAGGATGAAAAAGTCGTCTACTGCGGCTATCTGGTGAACCACTGGGGCCATTACCTGATCGAAGGTGTGACCCGTCTGTGGTACTTCCTGGAAAATGACGAGAGCGTTGACAAATACGTTTTCTTCCTGGACGAAAACGAACAGCGGGAGATTAGGGGCAACTACCGGGAATTCCTGGAGCTGCTGAAGATCTGGGACAAGCTGGAGATCATCAACAAGCCTACCACCTATCGGGAGGTCATCGTCCCGGAGCTGGGCATCGTCTGCCGGGAAAGCTATACGCCCAAGCTGCTGGATGTGTTTGACCGGGCTGCGGAAAATGTGGTTCCTGATCCTGCCTGGGAAACCCCGGAAAAGATCTACTACAGCCGCAGCCAGTTTAAGAAGGGCATGCAGTTTGAGTTCGGCTTTGATTCTCTGGACAATTTCTTTGAGAAAAACGGCTATACCATTCTCTATCCCGAAAAAGTGCCCCTAAGCCGGATGATCCACTATATCCGCAATGCCAAGGTGGTGGCATCCCTTTCCGGCTCCCTGCCGCACAATATGCTCTTTGCGAACCAGGGACAGAAACTGGAAATCATCGAGCGGCTGGTCATTAGCGATGACAACCAGACCGATGTGAACCGGATGAGAGAGCTGGATGTTGTCTATGTGGATGCCAACATTCCCATTTATACCATCGACTTTGTAGGTCCCTTCATCATGGGCTATACCCCCGAGCTGCAGCGCTTTGCCGAAGACAGAGGGTATCTTCCTCCGGATGAACAGTACCTGACCAAAAAGCACTATAAAAAATGCTTCCGGAAATATATGTACGCCTATCAGGATCTGTACCGCTACAACTGGTTCATGCACGACTGGTATGGCCCCTTTGCCGAATCCCAGCATGAAGGCTTCCTGGCGGGGCATGCATTCTTCGGCGACTACCTGGACGGCAAACGCCCCTTCCGCTGGCATCATTACTTTGAACTGCACTATTTCAAGCAGTTCATCAAGCGGATCATCAAGAAAGATTGAGAGGATATCAGATTATGTCTATCCAAGTTCTGAAACCCAAATTCCATATCGAAGAATGCCTGGATCAGGTTCGGGAGTGCCTGGAAAAGAGCTGGACCGGCTCCGGCTTCAAGACCGCTGAGCTGGAAACCAAGTGGAAGGAATACACCGGTCATCCTCATGCCTGCTTCCTGAACTCCAATACCTCCGGACTGCACCTGGCTGTGAATATCATGAAGCGCCGCTTCGGCTGGCAGGACGGCGATGAGATCATCTCCACCCCCATTACCTTCGTGGCCACCAACCACGCCATTCTCTACGAAGGCATGAAGCCCTGCTTTGCCGACGTGGACGAATACCTGTGCCTGGACCCTGTGGACGTTGAAAAGAAGATCAACGAAAGAACCCGTGCCATCGCCTACGTGGGCTACGGCGGCCGTGTCGGTCAGCTGGACAAGATCATCGCCCTGTGTAAAAAGTACGGTCTGAAGCTGATCCTGGACGCTGCACACATGGCCGGCACCCGGGTGAACGGCGTGACCCCCGGCACCTGGGAGGGCGTGGATGTTACCGTCTATTCCTATCAGGCGGTTAAGAACCTGCCCACCGGCGACAGCGGCATGATCTGCTTCGCTGACGAGTCCATGGATAAGGAATGCCGTATGGTGTCCTGGATGGGCATCAACAAGGATACCTATGCCCGCACCAGCAGCGAGGGTACCTACAAGTGGAACTACGGCGTGGACTATGTCGGTTTCAAGTACAACGGAAATGCCATCATGGCCGGCATCGCCCTGGCACAGCTGCCCTACCTGGATGAGGAAAATGCCCGCCGCCGGGAAATGGCTGCCATCTATGACAAGGCTTTTGAGAGTAATCCCAATATCCGCATCATCCGGGCACCCTATCCCCAGGAGTGCAGCTACCACATCTACGAGATCGCCGTTCCCGACCGGGAGGCCCTGCTCAGCGAGCTGGCAAGAAACGACATCTACGGCGGTGTCCACTACCGGGACAATACGGAATTCTCCATGTATACCTATGCCCAGGGTACCTGTCCCGTGGCCCACGAGATCACGAAGCACATCATCACCATGCCCCTGCACATGTATCTGACCGATGAGGATGTGCAGCACATTGCGGACATTGTCAACGCCTTTGTAAAGTAAGGAGAGAACCATGCTGTTTCTTGAGTATCCTCCCTGCACCACCTGCAAAAAGGCAAAAAAGTGGCTGGACACCCACAACGTTTCCTACACTGCCCGGCATATCAAGGAAGAGAATCCTTCCTATGAGGAGCTGGCTGCATGGCTCAATATGAGCGGCCTGCCGGTGAAGAAGTTCTTCAACACCAGCGGACTGCTGTATAAGTCCATGGAGCTCAAGGATAAGCTTCCCGGCATGACTGTGGAGGAGCAGCTGCGGCTTCTTGCTTCCGACGGAATGCTGGTAAAGCGGCCCATTGTGGTTACGGACAACGGAACCGTTCTGGTGGGCTTTCAGGAAGAGAAGTGGCAGGAAGCGCTTTTGTAACTGCCAAATTGAAACAAACAACAGGCACAACAGATTTTTCTGCTGTGCCTGTACTTGTATCCTCTGCGTGCATTGTGTAATAAAGAAAAATAAGAAAGAATACCCAGAGAAATCAGGAGGTATTGTATGATCAAGCCAAAAAGACTGCAAAAAGGCGACAAAGTTGCAATCGTTTCTTTATCCCGGGGCATGCTCGGTGAGAAGATGTTCCGGCATAAATATGACCTCGCCAAAAAGCGATTAGAGGAAGAATACGGCCTGGAAGTTGTGGCTATGCCGAATGCATTAAAAGGGATGGACTATTTGTATCAGCATCCTGAAGCACGGGCACAGGATTTGATGGATGCTTTCCGGGATCCTGAGATCAAAGCCGTCTTCAATGCCATTGGCGGAGATGATACCATCCGGCTACTGCCTTATATCGATTTTGATGTTTTGAAACAGAATCCCAAAATATTTACCGGCTTTTCCGATTCCACTACCAATCATTTCATGATGTATAAGGCCGGCATTGTTTCCTACTACGGCCTGTCTGTGATGAACAACATTGCGGAATATGTTTCCATCAACGAATACACAAAAGAAGCCATGGAAAGAATCCTGTTTGCGCCCCAGGAAACACTGGAGATCAAATGCAGTGATTTCTGCAGCTATGAAAAGGATAAAATCTGGTGGAAAGAAGAAAACGCAGACCAGGCAACACCGCGATTTCCGAATACGGGCTATGAAATCCTCCAGGGAACCGGAAAGGTGACTGGAGAATTGCTGGGCGGCTGCATCGATGTTTTCCCGGAATTGCTGGGAACAGCCCTGTGGCCTGCACCGGATGAATGGAAAAACAAGATCCTGCTGATAGAAACAAGCGAAGCGGACATGCCGGAAATGGTGTTATGCTGGCTCCTGAGAAATTTGCATGCCCAGGGAATCCTGGATGTGATCAGCGGAATCCTTGTAGGAAAACCTGCAGTAGCGGAAAAATCAGACGCTTACAAGGCGGTTTACAGGCAGGTTGTCGGGTTTGAGGCAAAGCTGCCCGATCTTCCAATCCTGTATAACGTAAATGTGGGACATGCCTATCCCATCGGGCTTTTCCCGCTGGGTCTGAAATACGAAATCGACTGCGGCAGAAAAACACTCACCTTGCTGGAACCTGGCACGGAATAATGAATCCCAAAACACTTCCAGAAACATTGAAGGCCAAGCTGCAAAAATCGCAGCTTGGCTTTCATACGTTTTGCAATTACAGGTTATAGTACCGGTCAAACTCTGCAGGATGGGGAATCTTTGCCAGCTCGGCGCATTCGGCGCGCTTGGTTTTGATGAAATTCTTCAGCAGAATCTCGGGGAAGACACCGCCGGCGGTCAGGTAGTCGTGGTCGGCTTCCAGAGCGTCCAGGGCTTCGTCCAGGGAGGTAGGCAGGCTCTTCAGCTTCTTTTTTTCTTCCTCGGGCAGGTTGTACAGGTTCATGTCGTAGGGGCCCCAGCCGTTTTCGTGGGGATCGATCTGGTTCTTGATACCGTCCAGACCGGCCATCAGGATGGCGGCATAGCAGAAGTAGGGGTTGCAGGTGGCATCAGGGTTGCGCAGCTCGAACCGGCGCATTTTGGGGGTCTTGGCGTAGGCAGGGATCCGGATGACGGCGGAACGGTTGGAGGTGGCATAACCAACGGTTACGGGAGCCTCGAAGCCGGGCACCAGACGCTTGAAGGAGTTGGTGGAGGGGTTGGTCAGGGCGCACAGGGAAGCAATGTGCTTCAGCAGACCGCCCATGAACCAGTGGGCTTCCTTGCTCAGGTGGGAATAGCCGTTGTCATCGGAGAACACAGGCTCGCCGTCCTTCAGCAGCAGCATGTGCACGTGCATGCCGGAACCGGCTTCGCCGTAAACGGGCTTGGGCATCAGGGTTGCGCTGAAGCCGTGCTTCAGGGCGGTGTTGCGGATGATATACTTGATCATCATGGAAGCGTCTGCCATTTTGGACATCTGGCCCAGCTTGGGCTCGATCTCGAACTGGCCGGAGGCGCTGACCTCGGGATGATGATATTTGATGGGAATGCCGGCTTCTTCCATCAGCAGGCACATCTCGCTGCGGCACTCGTAGGTGGGGTCGAAGGGCTTTGCGATGTGGTAGTTCTTCTGCTTGGGAACCACAACGCCCTGACCCTGGATGCCGCTGTTCCAGTAGGACTGGGCATAATCCAGATTCATGCCGATGGAGAAGGGCTGAACCTCCCAACCCACCTGGTTGAACAGATAGAACTCAAACTCGGGCAGGATCAGCATGGTATCGGCAATGCCGGAGTCCTGCATATACTTTTCAGCAGCCAGAACGATGTTTCTGGGGTACTGAGCCAGAGGACGGTTCTGGGGATAGTCGATGATCATGGCGTTGCCGGTCATGGACAGGGTGGGGATCTGGCAGAAGGGATCGACCACAGCGGTGTCGGGATCGGGAATGAAGACCATGTCGCTCTTTTCCACCACGGCGTAGCCATAGTTGGAAGCATCGAAGCCAACGCCTTCAACCATCATGTCTTCGTTGAAGTCAGCGGCGGGGATCGTCACATGGCGGAACTGGCCGTGGATGTCCACCATCTTGAAGTCCACCATCTGAATGTTCTTTTCCTGGATCAGGTTCATAACGTCCTGAACAGTTTTGCTCATATCAATTACCTCCGAAAGTAAAATTTACTTTGCCTGTATCTAGTATTATACAGAATTCTGCTTCTTTCGTCAACTTTCTGTTGCCAATAAATGGGGTATCAATTATAATAAAAATCAAAGCTTACAGGAGGTGTTCTTATGGCAAAATTATTGGAAGTGTGCGTGGATTCCTATGTATCCGCCATGGCTGCCATCCGTGGCGGTGCTGACCGGCTGGAGCTGTGCAGCGCTCTGGCAGTGGGCGGACTGACACCGTCCGCCGCTCTGCTGCGCCAGATCCGCCGGGTAAGTGATATTCCTGTCCGCTGCCTGATGCGTCCCCGGGGCGGCGATTTCCTGTATACCCGGGAAGAAATTCAGCAGATGGCCATGGAAATGTGTGTGCTTCGCTCAGAGGGCGCAGACGGCTTTGTCATCGGCTGTCTCAATCCAGATGGAGAACTTGACAGGGAAGCTATGAAGCCCCTTCTGGAAGCTGCACAGGGCGCAGGCCTGACGCTTCACCGCTGCATTGATGTTTCCTGCGATCCTCTGGAAACTTACAGGTCTGCTGCAGGGATCGGCATTGACACGGTTCTGACCAGCGGCGCTGCCGGTAACTGTCTGGCAGGAAAGAAGATCATTGCGGCGCTCCTTGCGCTGCGGGAAAAGACAAACGGCCCGGAGGTTCTCATTGGTGCCGGTGTAAATGCCCGGGTCATCCAGGTCTTCCGCAAAGAGCTGCCTCAGGCGCAGGCATTCCATATGAGCGGAAAAACGGAGATTGAAAGCCTTATGAGATTCCGCCGGGAGGGGGTTCCCATGGGCCTGCCCGGACTGGATGAATGGCATATTCAGGTGACAGATAAAACGCGGTTTCGGAAGCGAAGCTTGCTCTGTTTCCGGAAGCATGACATGTTTGCGGCAAAACAATAACAAAACCGGGGTGACTGCGTTTGACAGACACTCCGGTTTCTGTATGCGAAGAGGAACCGATCGGACACCCAAAACGACCGAACAGACAAAAATCAACATTTCTCCTTCTGCATTTGCTATGATGTTCCTGCAGGCAAGCTGCAGGAATGGAGGACAACACAAATGCAGGCAATTCAAGCAATGGGGCTGGTCAAAAAATTCAAGAATCTGACTGCCGTAGACGGGCTGGATCTGGAAGTGCAGCAGGGAGAATTGTTTTCTCTGCTGGGCGTGAATGGAGCGGGAAAAACCACGGCGATCAAAATGCTCTCCTGCCTGACAAAACCGACCAGCGGTGATGCCCTTGTAGGCGGCTGCAGCATCACAGGGGAGCCGGAGCATGTAAAGCGGCTGATTGGCGTATCACCCCAGGAGACGGCTGTCGCACCAAACCTTTCCGTGAAGGAAAATCTGGAGCTGATTTGCGGTATTCATGGGTTTTCCAAAGAAAAGACCGGGACAAAGATCGCAGAGCTGGCCGCACAGCTGTCTCTGGACAGCGTCCTTCAAAGAAAAGCAGGCAGACTATCCGGCGGCTGGCAGCGCAGAGTCAGTATTGCCATGGCCCTGATCAGCGAACCGCAGATTCTGTTCCTGGACGAACCCACCCTTGGCCTGGATGTCATTGCAAGGCATGACCTCTGGGAAGTGATCCGTGCGCTGAAAGGCAGGATAACGATTATTATGACCACACACTACATGGAAGAAGCAGAGGCTCTTTCCGACCGCATCGGCATTATGAAAAATGGCCGCCTGCTTGCGGCAGGAACGGCAGAAGCGTTGAAAGAAAAAACCGGAGCCGATGATTTTGAAACCGCGTTTATTTCCATTGTGAAGGAGGGGGAAGCATGAGACTGTTCACATTTGCCAAAAGATGTACAAAAGAGATTTTGCGTGATCCTGTCAATGTTGGTTTCGGTCTGGGATTTCCTTTGGTGTTGCTGCTGCTTCTGAGCAGTCTGCAGGCCAATATTCCTGTGAACCTGTTTGAAATCAACACGCTGACTCCGGGTATTACCGTATTCGGACTGTCTTTCGTGACCCTCTTTTCTGCAACGCTGGTTGCTAAAGACCGGGAAAGCGCCCTGCTGCAGAGACTGTATACAACGCCGCTTACGGGATTTGACTTTATCATGGGGTACATGCTTCCGATATTGCCGATCGCCCTGGGGCAGACCGTGATCTGCTATCTGTTTGCCATTGCTTTGGGATTGCATGTCAGCGCAAATATACTCTATGCCATCATGGGTATCATACCGATGGCTGTTTTCAACATTGCGCTGGGACTTTTGTGCGGCAGCGTTTTTGGGGTGAAACAGGTTGGTGGTATTTGCGGTGCCTTGCTTACCAATCTTTCTGCATGGCTTTCCGGAGTGTGGTTTGATTTGAAGCTTGTGGGAGGACTTTTTGAAAAGATCGCCAATGCGCTGCCTTTTGTTCACGCGGCAGAGATGGAAAAAGCGCTGTTCAGCGGAGATTTTGCAGCTGCAAAGGCCCACTTTTTTTCGGTCTTGCTGTACAGTATGGCAATAACGGCGGCTGCTGTGTTCTGCTTTCTCAGACAGATGAAAAAACAGTGAGGATTTGAGACGATGAAATACAAACTCATTATTGACAAAAATGCAGAGGAAGAAATTATAGCGGTCGTCCATGCACCGTCCTCTCTGACGCAGCAGATTGAGAATCTTGTCTGCAGCTTTTCGGGTATGGACTGCATTCTGGGATACCGGGATGATGAAATTCGGAAGCTGGCATTTTCTGAAATCGAGTGTATCACCATTGTCAGCAGAAAGGTGATAGCCATTGATCTGGAAGGCAGGCGGTATTCTGTCAAGGACCGGCTTCGTGATTTGGAGGAGGTTCTGCCCTCTTATTTTATTCGTATTAACAAATCTGCCCTTGCCAATGAACATAGCATTCTTCACTTCGATGCAGCGTTCAGCGGTGGGGTGGATGCGGTATTTCGGTGCGGTTATCGGGAATACGTTTCCCGGCGTTGTTTTGCGGAAATCAGAAGGAGGTATGAAGGAAAATGAAAAAGACAGTTTTGGAATTTCTTCGCCGGGGATTTGCGGCCTGTGGTTTCGGGCCGATTGTATTGGTGGTTGTTTATCTGATTTTACAGGAGCAGGCTGATGTGCGGTTCCTGACAGTCCATGAAGTCTGTCTGGGGATCGTTTCTTTGTCAGCCCTTGCGTTCATTGCGGGCGGTATGAATGTGGTTTACCAGATTGAGCGGCTCCCCCTGATGGCAGCGATTTTGATCCATGGCGGGGTTTTGTATATCGGCTATCTGATCACATATCTGCTGAATGGCTGGCTGAAACAGGGAATCATGCCCATTTTGGTTTTTTCCGGTGTTTTTGTATTTGGTTATTTGGGAATCTGGGTGGTGATTTATTCCATAACCAAAAAGAACACAGAAAGACTGAATGAAAAATTGAAGCAAAAACAGAAACATACAGAAGTGATATCTGCTGAAAAGAATGCAGAATGGCAGCAGTGATATTTTTGAGCAGACAGGGCAGGGGAGAGCACCGCCATGAAAAACCAGGAGCCGCCACAGATGGGATGCTCCTGGTTTCTGCTTATTCTGTTTTGATGTCGTCGATGGTAATATCGATCGTGTCCCAGTCAGCCGGACTGCTGCCGATATCAGCCAAAAATTCCCGGTTGCTGACGCATAGCGATCTCGCTTTTTTGCCGAGACCGTAGGCTCAGAAGTGCTTTTTTGAAGTGCAGAAAATCATTCTCCGAATTTTTAGATAAACAAAAATCGGAAATTCATAGATTTTAACTACGAATTTCCGATTTTGGCAAATGACTGTAATTAGGATACAAAATTAGGAATGGAGATTTTGCGGTGAACCCCCTTGGGGATAAAGGGGGTTCGTTTTCTTTTTTAGGGGGGTGCACTTATGATTTAGGGGGTTCAGCTATACTAAATCACTTTTTCCTAAATTGCACTCTGAACATAGTGTCTGTAGATTCTCAATAATTGTTTCGCCGCCTTTTGACCATGGCTTAATATGGTCAATATGTAAGGTAACATCTGGATTCTTGGCAGGAGAAGCACCGCAAATACAACATTTGAAATTATCCCTCTGGAGGACAAGAAAACGTGTCCTCAAATTTATTGACCGTGATGTTTTATGTCCGTTCTCTATATGATAGCAACTAGATGATTCAAGGCTTGATGGATTATCAGCTGTACCATTAACATAGTTGACAAAGGCAACTAATGCATTTCGCCAACCACCAAAACGTTTTTCATATGTTCCAATGGAATACTTTGATAAATCGCGCATTTGAGCATATGAAGGTTGTTTGCCAAGCCGTATCCATACATTTTCGATTTCCTCGAAAAGCTCTTCATCAGCTATTCCAATTTTAGACCTTGACGGAGCTAAACCTGCTAAGGTTAGACAAGTAAACCACGAACCAAATCTTCGAGTTAATGTTGTGGCATGAAAATGACCATATTCATTATAATCATCTATTGTGACGGTATTTTGGTTGATAATACCTGCTACGTTTTGTAAATCTTCGATTAGATCATTATCAGAAATATGGCGATGATAATCATTTAATACAAACTCCAATTATACCACCTCTTTAGCTTACTATATCATATGCTTTTCCATAATTCAATGTACAAAGTATTTCGCAATATCAATGATCAGAAAAAACGTAAATCACTATTACACACAAATACCACGATAACCTATAAATGCCACGATAGCCCATAAATGCCACGATTACCCACGAATGCCACGATAGCAATTTAACAAAAAAACCGCCAGCAGGGGAGTACACCCTTGCTGACGGAAAAAGTCTAAAAATATAACAAAAAAGAACCATTATTAAGACACTTGCGTATCCTAATAATAGTTCTTTCTTGGCAGGGGCACAAGGACTTGAACCCTGAGCCTACGGTTTTGGAGACCGCCGCTCTACCAATTGAGCTATACCCCTATATATCATTAAGGCGAAGGCCTGTAATTGCTGGTGGGCCTTCAGGGATTCGAACCCGGGACTATCCGGTTATGAGCCGGAGGCTCTAACCAACTGAGCTAAAGGCCCATAGATAACGGGTGCTTCTCATCACCACGAGGCGTATTATAGCACCGTTTCCCAATTCTGTCAAGCAATTTTATTAAGAATTTATTATCTTTTTCAGCACGATTTGACGGGACAGTTTTTTCTGTGCTATACTGAGGGTGATGGATGGGGGGATATTATTTATGCTGAAGAAACGAAATTTCTGGATCAGTCTGGGATTCGCGATTGCACTTTGCGCAGTGCTGTATCCGTATCACCATGACATGTACATAGCGGATTTGTTCACGGCCATTTGCGCACTGCTGAATTTGGGAACGGCAGTGGTATTGTCGGTACTGCTGTATCTGGCGCTGGAAAAGCGGTTTCCGGAGGAGGAAATAGGGATTTATGTCCTTTATCTTCTTCTGTTCGGCGGGGGACATGCTCTGTTCGCCATGATGAGCTGGGGCTCCTGGGTGTTTCTGGGACTGTCGATTGCGGCACTGGGATGCCTGTGGTATTCCTGGCGCAAGGCGCATCCAAGACCGAAAAATTCAAAAAGGAAATGGTACTGCCTCCTGGTGGCGCTGATCCTGGTCGGTATTGCGGCTTGCTGGAACAGCCCGGTCCTGCGCGTAAAGCTGTTTCTGACGGTTCACGGGGATACCTTGCAGCAGCGGATCGAATCCCTTCCTGACCTGAAGGAAGGGGAGGAGTATCGGATCTTCGAAGGGATGCCCGGAAATATGGGGTTTTCCCGCATGTGGATTCGGCAGGACGGACAGAACACCATTGTAGAATTTCTGATCATGGCCCGGGGATTGGTGCCGAGCAGCACTTACAGCGGCTGTTACTATTCCCTGCGTGATCTTCCGGCAGCGTATGAGCCTGGGACAGAACTGGTACAGAACGGCCCGGAGGAATGGTCATGGCAGGCAGATGGGGACAATCATGGCATTACCCGGAAGCTGAGCGATGGCTGGTATTATTTCGAGGCATCATTCTGAGCCTGCCGGAACCTGAATTCTGTCGGGCTGCGTCCAGATAAGACTTCCGCCTAAGTAAATCCGGGAGATCAGGGAGATATCCAGCGTGGTTTGATAGGTACCATCGGAAAAAAGGGAGGAAACCAGTACCTTCCGTGCAGAGATGTACAGGGTATCTCCAACCTGACGGTACTTCCAGCCGCGCAGTGCGATGGCGGAGGCAGGGGTTGAAACGTACAACTTCAGCTGATTGTCCTGTGTTTCTGTATGACAGCCCAGCAAAGAACCGTCAATGGGTTCGCCGATCAGATACAGTTTGCAGGCAGCTCCGGCACAGAGCACCAGCAGAAGCAAAAGAATCGCGGCAATTTTCTTCATGCAGATGTCTCCTCGTTTTGCGGTAATTGTATTTAAGGGCGGGAACAATACTCCCGCCCTTGGTTTATTTGTAATAGTCTGTATCCAGAATCAGATTGTTGATCCGGATAAATTCCTGCACGCGCTGCGCCATTTGGGACTGCTGCTGTGCGCTGACGGTCTGCGGATCACCGCTGATGGAAAGGATGCTCTTTTTCCCTGCATCATAGGCGGTGTCTCCATAGATCCAGCTGCCGTTGGAGAAGGGAACGAAGCCGTCATACCGGTCATCGAATGCATCGTGACCAATGTAGCTGTGTTCCCGGTCGATGCCCAGCAGATTCAGTACGGTAGGCAGCAGGTCGGAGGTGTTGAGAACCTTATCCATTTCTATGGGTTCCAGGCCGGCAGCCCAGATAAAGCAGGGAGTCCGCTCCAGCAGCAGGTCTTCCGTGGTGCCGCTCAGGGCATACAGGGCTTCCATGTTTTTATAGCCGTAGGTATAGTGATCGGTCACGCCGATGATCACGGTATTTTCCAGCTGCCCGTGCGCATCCAGCTCTTCCATCAGCCGGGCGAACATATCATCCACCAGCCGGGCCTTCAGATAGGCGCAGTCGGTTTCCTCATTTCCGGTCAAGCCCTTGTAGCCGGGATACTTCTTCAGGCCCCAGTAACTGAGAACTTCGTTGTATTTGTAGCTTAAGTGGGCAGAACGGGTAATGATGAAATTGAAGGATGGCTGCCCCTGACGGAAAAATTCTGCGTTCAGGCGGACATTATCGAACAGAAGCAGATCGTCATAGAGAAGGTCTTTTACGACTTTTTCGTCAGTTTCTTCAATATAATCGGCATAGCAGACGTATTCCTCGTAACCCATGGCGGGGGAAAATTCTCCCCTGCTGTAGAAGGAGGGATCGTTATAGTGGAAGGTTTTGGCGGAATATCCTTCCTCCCGCAGCTGACTGGCCAGAGACTGGGTGTAGGTGTTGGTCACATAGTCAAAGGCGTAACCGCCTTGGCTGCTCAGGAAGGAGCCGGTATTGATGGAGAACTCCGTATTGAAGGTACGGATACCTCCATAAACCGGGGTATAGAACCGGGTGAAGTTGATGCCTTCCGCCATCAGGCGGTTCAGGGTGGGGGTGTGCTGGCCGATCATCCAGTCGTCCATGGATTCCATCAGCACAAGGATCACATTTTTGCCTTTCAGGAGGCCTGTCATGGCGTTTTCAGCCGGTTCCGGACGGGATGCAAAGTAGGCATCGATTTCCTGTTCCGCCTGTTTCCGGGCCAGTGCGTGGCTGGGAGTCAGGGGATAGATGGCATGGGCGTAGACATCCTTGCACAAGGTCTGATACAGGCCGCAGACCTGATAGAGGCGGTGGGTATTGAACATGTTGTCATAGGCGGCTTCTGCGGACTGTGCACGCCCATAGTCGCTTCCGGCATACCGGATACTGCTGTCGCTGATAAAAACGGCTTCCGGAAGGAAAAAGGCACCCAGAGCTGCGGATACTGCCAGAAGTCCGGGCAGAATCCTGCGCTTCCAGCTTCTTTCCCAGACCGGAAACTTCACGACCAGCAATACGCCGAGGGCGATCATGGCGAAGATTCCCAGCCACCAGCCAATCGGATAGGTCAGGAGCACATCGGCATAGTCCGCACCTTCGGAAGCATAGCGGAAATCCGACAGCCACATCATCTGGGAAAACAGGATATAATAGCCGGTCTGAACCCCGGCGTAGACTGCCGACAGAAAGTAAACGATGCCAAATATGATCCGGGCGGCCTTATTTGGCAGCAGACGGATCAGGCAGGATAATATCACAGCCCACAGAAGACCAAAGGCCAGGGGCCACAATTGGGCAGGGGAGAAGGGGCCGTTCAGGGACAGAAAGGGAAAGGCGAAAAGCTCAATGAAAAAGAAGGACAGGAAAATCAGCAGGAAAGGCAGATGTATAGGCTGCTTTTTCCGGATGGTCTGTTTTTTGACGGGTGTTTTGGGCCGGGATTTGTATTTTCCCTTGTATTTTGCCATTGGGCGGATACTCCTTTGGGTCATCAGAGGCTGCGATACCTTCTGACGCATATCGATAATATGGATATCTTAGCATATTTTTTCCCGGGTGTATACTTAAAAAATTCTTAAGTTCAATATTTTTCACAAAAATATCATTTTCCTCTTGTAAAATCATCCAAATTGGCGTATACTTAACTATTATTTCAGCAAGAAGAGAGGAATCCCATATGAACCTTATCACTGTTCGCGATCTGTTCAAGAACACCGAAAAGTATGTCGATCAGGAAATTGAGATCGGCGGCTGGGTGCGCAACAAGCGCCCGAGCAAGCAGTTCGGCTTCATCGTCCTGAATGACGGTACTTACTTTACCCCTGTCCAGGTGGTTTACAACGACTCCATCGAGAATTTTCAGGAGATCTCCAAGATCAACGTGGGTGCTGCCCTGATCGTCAAGGGCACTTTGGTTCTGACTCCCAATGCCAAGCAGCCCTTTGAGATCCAGGCCAAGACCGTTACCGTGGAAGGCCCTTCCTCCGGCGATTATCCCCTGCAGCCCAAGAAGCATTCCATGGAGTTCCTGCGTTCCATCCCTCATCTGCGTCCCCGTGCCAATACCTTCCAGGCTGTGTTCCGTGTTCGCTCCCTGGCTGCAATGGCGATCCACCAGTTCTTCCAGGATCGTGACTTTGTCTATGTCAATACCCCTCTGATCACCGGGTCTGACTGTGAGGGTGCCGGCGAGATGTTCCAGGTAACGACTCTGGATCTGAATAATATCCCCCTGACCGAGGATGGCAAGGTGGATTTCTCCAAGGATTTCTTCGGAAAGCCCACCAATCTGACCGTTTCCGGCCAGCTGAACGGCGAGACCTATGCCATGGCTTTCCGCAATATCTACACCTTCGGACCCACCTTCCGTGCCGAGAACTCCAACACCACCCGTCACGCAGCGGAATTCTGGATGATCGAGCCTGAGATGGCCTTTGCGGATCTGCAGGATCTGATGCGTGTGGAAGAGGATATGCTGAAGTATATCATCTCCTATGTTCTGGAGCACGCACCCGAGGAAATGGCCTTCTTCAATCAGTTCATGGATAAAGGTCTGCTGGATCGCCTGAACAACATTCTGAACAATGACTTCGGCCGCATCACCTATACGGAAGCTGTGGAGCTGCTGGAGAAGCATAACGACAAGTTTGAGTATCCTGTCAGCTGGGGCTGCGATCTGCAGACCGAGCATGAGCGCTATCTGACTGAGGTGGTCTTCAAGAAGCCTGTCTTTGTTACCGATTACCCCAAGGATATCAAGGCTTTCTATATGAAGCTGAATCCCGATGGCAAGACCGTTGCCGCCGTGGACTGCCTGGTGCCCGGTGTTGGCGAGATCACCGGCGGCAGCCAGCGTGAGGATAACTACGACCTGCTGAAGAGCCGCATCGAAGAGTTGGGCATGAATCCTGCGGATTATGATTTCTACATGGATCTGCGCAAGTACGGCTCCACCCGTCATGCCGGCTTCGGTCTGGGCTTCGAGCGCTGCGTCATGTATCTGACCGGTATCGGCAATATCCGCGATGCCATCCCCTTCCCCAGAACCGTAGGCAACTGCGAATTATAAGGCGGCAGAGTTGCCGGTCAATGGCTGGGCTTCGGCTGATTCCACATCCCACGCAATTGGGCGGTCAGCCCGATTCGACACTGCACAATAGAGAAAAAGGCGAACCGTTGGAAACACGGTTCGCCTTTGCTTATTATGGTTTATATAGATCGTCTGATTTCATTATATAATTTCGGGGACATCCAAACCTACAAAGAATTCATCATAGGAGCACTTGTAGATCTTTTTTAGTTCAATAATTACGCTGGCTCGTATGTTTAGCTCTCCGGCTTCGTATTTTGCATAGGTTGTCCTTCCGATATCGCACCCACGCCGCTGCAACTCAGCACAGATTTTTTCTTGGGAAAGTCCAGCGTTGCTTCTCAATCTACGCAGATTGTCACCCATGTTGCGATCACGCCTTATTTTTTGCTCCACTTGTTCACCCCGATAATAGCAATTTTTGACCAATATTGGTTGCAATTATTGATATTCTATGCTATTATCGAGTAAAATGTTGACCGCCATACTGGTCAATATAGGGAGGAGAAGATCATAATGAAAGTAAGATTCTTTGCTTTGATGACGGTGATACTCTTGGCTTTTTCCGGCTGCGGAAAGAAATCTGAGATAGATACATTAAGAGAAGCACAAAAAGAAATTGAACAGGCGATTCCGACAGAATACCGAAAGCAATACGAAGTAGAAGTTATCCAGTACACATTCCGGGAGCCGAAGGGAAGTGAAATCCAATTGTATCTTTGTCTGACTACCTATTTTGAAGCGGAACCGGAGGAGCTCATTGGATTGCATACCGAAGCCTTCGAAGCGGTTTTCAGTGTGGAGGATGCTGTATTGATCAAAGAATTTGATGCAAGCGGTCATGCGGCGGCGATATACCAGACAGAGGCATGTAACTATATCTGCTACACGACAAATGCAGCTGCAAGCGGCGTTATATCCTACGATCCGAATTTGGTAAGTGAAGATGACATGGTTCGCGCTGTTCTTAGTGTTTACGACAGCTCTTTTGCATAACGGAAATCAGGGTGGAGTTGGAATCCACCCTGACTTGCTTTATTTTACGATCCTTGCGGGGATTCCCACCAGTATGGCGCCCTTTTCCAGGCAGCTTTTTGTTACCACGGCACCGGCGCCAATGCGCACATCGTCTGCGATGGTAATGCCGCCAATGATTTTTGCTCCTGCGCCGATGTCCACCCGGTTTCCGATGACAGGTGCAGCGGGATTGTCACCGTTATTGCCGATACAGGCCTGACCGTGGAAGATACAGTCTTCGCCTATCTGGGCATCGCCGCTGATGATGGTGGAGCCGTAATGCCAGATCTGCAGGCCTTTGCCGCAGGTTCCTGCGTAGATAATGATGCCCAGCTTTGCGCCCAGATCATTTTTCCTCCTGCGCCAGTAAAAAGCGGTCAGCTTGTTTTTTGCGGCCTCTTCCCGGCGAAGGTAGGTCAGGTACTTCCAGATTAGATAGTTGTCCTCATGGGTGATGCGGCTGATGATATAGTGCGTTCTGTCACGGAAATACAGTTTCTTCTCATATTCCAGAACCGGATTCATATGGCACATCCTTTCCAGCGTTTGCCTATATGGTATCGCATTTTCCCGGATTTTGCAAGAAAAATCAAAACAAACCCCGGCATCCTGCTGATATAGTCCCCTTAGAGTAGACACTCGAAATAACAAAAATTTCGAGGACTACACTAAGGGGATTATTTTATGTCAAAAAAGAGAAAGAAGTATTGTGCAGAATTCAAACTACTGGCGGTGCAAGACTACCTTGCAGGAA
>JAFQHF010000044.1 GCA_017398105.1 Oscillospiraceae bacterium
GGCTCTGTCTCGGTTGCAAAGGCCGGGACAGGGACCATGCCAACCAGCATGGTGATGGCCAGAAGCATCGCCAAAATACGTTTTTTCATTATGAAAAAACCTCCTTCATAGTTACTCTATCTAATCGCCGTGAGGCGCAAAGCAGGGTTAGCCGGCGCATACCCCAAAGCCATACCGGTCAAAGTGTACATTGCTTATGCTGCGCAAAAAGGCACAGTTCGTAGGTCTTCTGACTCACACGTTCAGAGGGGTTTCCTCAACGCTGTTACCTCGCCTTCTCAGGATTTCTCCCAATGACCTGCTTTCGCAGAAAGGATACCAGCTCCGTGTTTACAGCACCGCGGGACGGCCCGCCGTGTTCCGGTTTTGCACCGGATTCCCTTGTTCAGCAGAACAAGAATGCGTGTCCATTGATTGCTCTCCGGGTCGCGCATTTGCCACAAAATAAGCCGGGTTTCTATTTGTACCATCCGGGCAGAATGGCTGTCTCTTTGGTTGCCTCAATGCCGCCCATAGGCAATCAGCGGCATTAAGGCAGGAAAAGCTGTCCGTTGGGCAATCTGACAGCCTTTCTATAACAGGTCCGTGCAAGGGGGGAGGAACACAGACCTATGCTTTTGCGTTTTCTTTCTTCTTTCGCTCCTGTTCCTGTAACCGTTGCCGGTTTCTCAGTTTTTTCTCCGCCTTTCTCTGACGGTATATTTCTTTCTGCTTTTCTGTTTCCTCTATAATACGTGGAAGCTTTGTTACCGGGCATCTGACTCCCGGGACAAGTTCTGCCTGCTGCAGTGCGGCATTCCAGCCACCGAACCGCTGTTCCAGCAGTCGCCAACCGATGACTTCCTTGTATCTGGGGGAATATCCCAAATCTTGGGCACAACCCCGAAGATAAAGGATCAATCCTTCATCGGTATCCTGTCCATGATTTTGTTCAAATATTGTTTCCTGTTCTTCCAAAGCTTGCGTGATCATCTTCCGGATTACAGCTTCATAAATATCATTTCTGCTGGGTGTGGGCATAATCTTCCTCCAAATAAAAAAAGCTGCGGCAATATCCTTTCGATACTGCCGCAGCCGTTTTCCTGCAAAGCAAAGTTTCCACTTTGCCTTATCTCTCGAAGCAAAGCGGTAGAATCCATTTCCGTAGGTCTTCTGACTTGCGTCTCAAGCGATAACCTGTCTGCCTTCTCAGGGAATCCCCCAATGACTGGCTTTCACCAACAACAGGCTATCTCGACACTTACAGCGCCGGGTGCGCGGGGACTTTCACCCCATTCTCTTGTTCAGCCGGACAGTCGTCGCGCGCTCCGCCCGGCCACGGAAATATCTATTCAGTTAAAAATAAAAATGGCTATGATGCAGTTCCAGAAAAAGAACATCACCATAACCATTCCAAAGCAACATTCTGACGAGGGACTCCCCTATGGGAAAGTCTTTTCAGTAGGTCTCCCGACTCACATCTCAAACGAAGATAGATCCTGCCTTCTCAGGGAATCCCCCCAATGACTGGCTTTCGCCAACGGATTTATTTCTCGATGCACACGGTATTGGTCAATGCGGGGCTTTGGATAAACCTTACCCCATTCCCTTGTTAAGCAATGCACCTGGTGAAGATACCGTTACGGCACACAGCCTCTGCTCGTGTTTGTTCAATTAATATGATAATACCGATTTAACAAAATGTCAATATATTTTTCCGCCCATACACAACATCTTGTGGTCAAAACGCACGCGCACGTAACTTTTTGTTGCGTTTTGTTACTTTTTCTAGGCACTGACTATTTCTTCTATCTCAAGCAGCATCCGTCGTACAATGGATTTGCTGAACATTTCTGTAATAGAACAACAGAGAAAGTATCGTACCAACAATCCAACCTATCGGCCAGGCAAGCCAGATCCCAACACTTCCCAGTATTCCGGACAGCTGCTTTGCCAGCACCACCCGGAGGATCAGGTCGGAGAACGTGGCAATCATGAACTGCCGCATCATGCCGCTGCCCCGGAGGACGCCATCCGTCACCAGCTTTGCAGATACCACAAAGTAGAACGGCGCTACAATCCGCAGAAACTGAATACCAACGTTCATTGCTTCTCCGCCGGGACTGTCCATGAAGATGGATACCACCCCCCTGCCGCCGAAAAAGTACAGTACTGCGATAGGAATGCACAGCAGCCATACCAGCTTCAGTCCAGCCTGCCGGCCTGCATGGATACGGTCAAATTTGTGCGCCCCCAGGTTCTGGGCAGTATAGTTGGAAATGCCGTTGCCCAGCGTGGTAAAGGAGGAAATCACCAGGTTGTTCAGCTTAATGGAGGCAGAGTAGCCTGCCATCACCGCAGAGCCGAAGGAATTGATAATACCCTGAATGAGGATATTGCCCACAGAGATAAAGCTCTGCTGCAGAATGCTGGGGACAGCTACCACAGCGATCCGCTTCAGCAAATACCAAGAGAAAAGCGGTGTTTTCTCAGTTGTTCCGATGGTTTTGAATCGTCTGAACACCACGACCACTGCCAAGATGCAGCTAACTCCCTGACACAGAAAAGTGGCCCAGGCCACACCGGCCACACCCATCTGGAATGTCGTCACAAACAATATATCCACCGCAATATTGGCTGTAGAGGATGCTGCCAGGAAGAGAAACGGTGTTTTAGAATCACCCAGAGCAGAGAACACACCCGTTGCAATATTATAGTAAAACACGAAGGGCAGACCCAGCATATAGATGTCCAGGTAAAGCTTGCTGTCCGCCATAACATTCTCCGGCGTGTTGATGAGATGCAGCAGCTCGAAGGAAAGCAGGAAACCGCCTGCCATTAACACTGCGCAAAGGACACCGCCTGCGATCAATGTGGTGTACACCGCGGTTTTCAGTTCACGGAACCGCTTCGCTCCGAACAACTGACCCACAATAACGGAGCATCCTACATTGGTACCAAATGCAAAAGCAATGAAGATCAGCGTGATCTCATAGCTGTTTCCCACAGCTGCCAAAGCGTCCTCACCGATGAATTTGCCTGCTACCAGACTATCCGCGATGTTGTAAAGCTGCTGGAAAATGATGCTGCCAAACAGAGGCAGGCAGAACTGCCACAGCACGGTGCTGGGTTTTCCAATGGTCAAATCCTTATTCATATTGCACCTTCTTTCTTTTTCCGCAGTATTATACACCTTGACAGTATCCTTTGTAAAATGTATAGTTGAGATAGTATCTATGTTGTTATGATATAGTTGGAGGTGGTATCATGCATATCAATCTGGATTCCTACCGGGTGTTTTACTATGTGGCCCAGTGCCGCAGCTTCACCAAGGCGGCGGAGATGCTCTACAGTAATCAGCCCAATGTGACCCGGACAATCAAGAATCTGGAACGAGCCCTGGACTGCACGCTTTTTAGCCGCACTAGCCGCAGTGTTCAGCTGACCCCAGAGGGGGAAGAACTTTTCTCCCACATTGCCCCCGCCATGCAGCAGATCAAGGACGGAGAGGAAACCGTGTTGCTTCACAGCAAGCTGAAGGGCGGCACCATCAGCATCGGCGTCAGTGAAATTGCGCTGCATCAGGTACTCCTGCCTGTTCTGGAAAGATTCCGTCAGGAATATCCGGCCATCCGTCTGCGGATCTTCAACTCCAACACCCAGCAGGCGGTTCTGGCCTTGAAAAACCGCCTTGTGGATTTCTCTCTTGTAACGCCTCCCATCGATGGTTCCGATGTATTCCTGCGGAGGGATGTAGCAGCATTTCGAGAGGTTCCTGTCTGCGGAAAAGCTTATCAGTACCTCGCAGACCAGCCCCTGACGTGGGAGCATCTGGATTCTCTTCCGATTATCAGCCTGTGCAAAGGTACCTCTACCCATCAGCTTTACTCGGACTGGTTCCGGGCGCATGATTTAACTTTTTCCCCGGACATCGAAGCGGCCACCGCCGATCAAATTCTCCCTATGGTTCGGACAAACTTAGGAATCGGTTTTATCCCGGAGCAAACCGCAAAAGAAGCTTCCGGAGATGGCAGCATTACGATTTTACAGCTGCAGGAACAGCCCCCGGAGCGAACCATTTCCCTCCTGAAACGAAAGGATATGCCGCTGAGTATTGCAGCAGCCCAGCTGGAAAGGATGATATACCATGACAAATGAACAAATGATTCAATACGCCGTTGATGAGGGTTTCGCCGCCGCTGAGATCGTAGACACCCACGAGATTGTTTTTGACCCTTCCTTCCGTCCTTACTGTGAGGAAAACCTCTGCGGCCAGTTTGGAGCCAACTATTCCTGCCCTCCGGACTGCGGAAGCCCGGAAGCCATGAAACAGCGGATTCTCGCCCATAAGAAAGCACTGGTGCTGCAAACCATTTGGGAGATTTCCGACTACTCCGATATGACGCTTATTAAGCCTGCCAAAGCATCCCACAACGCATCAGAAATCCGTCTGGCAAAACGGCTTCGGGCCGAAGGGTGTGACGGATTTATCGTAGGTGCCAGCGGCTGTGCCCTGTGTTCTTCCTGCAATCAAACCTTGGGGCAGCCTTGCAGTTTCCCGGAGTATCAGTATTCCTGTATGTCTGCTTATTGTATCTTCGTGAAAAAGCTGGCAGACAAATGCGGCATGGAATATGACTGCGGAGATGGACTGTTGGCATTCTTCGGAATGTATGTGTTTGACTGAAATTTGTATTGATAACACAATGACTCAGTGGTATAATAGCTTTGCTTTCGTAGGAAACAGGTGAAACTCCTGTGCGGGGCCGCCGCCGTGAAGTGCTTTGCATGAAGCCGGTTTTACGAAACAACAACATCTCATTATAAGCTGCGAGCACCGGCTTGGGAAATACTGCTTATAAGGAGAACACACAATGAAAAGAATGATTTCCCTGCTTTTGGCACTGGTCATTGTTTTTGCTCTGACTGCCTGCGGTGACAAGGAAGAAGCCCCTGCCTCCAATGCCGTTTCTTTTAAGGTGGTTGTCACCGATCTCGACGGTAATGAAACTGCTTTCGAGTATTCCTCCAATGCAGCTTCCGTTGGTGAAGCACTGGTTGCGGAAGGACTGATTGAAGGCCATGAAACTGAGTATGGTCTGTACATCGATACTGTCAATGGTATTACCGCCGACTGGGATGCCGATCAGACCTACTGGGCATTCTACATCAATGGCGAGTATGCCACTACCGGTATTGACGGCACAGAGATTGTTGCTGATACTACTTATGGTCTGACTCTGACCAAGGGTTAACCACAAATGAACCAAAATGCCTCTATTCTTCCGAATAGGGGCGTTTTTCGTATCATAGATAATTTACAATAAGCACTTCCCTTCAATTTTGAATACTCGTTCTACGGATTCTATACTGACTGTTGCAAGTCTTATCCTATCCCCAAGATACTGCCGTAAAAAGTCAACCTGCTCATGAAAACAGTATACGCAAAAGCTGCCATCTCTCTTAAGAATCGCCTCCCGGAAACGGAACAGCCGCCACAAATCACTGTCCAGAAAAGACAGACAGAAGACCCCATTCTGGTAGGCATCATAAGTAAAACTCCCCTTCCCAAAGGAACGTACTTCCCGCTTGAAGAGTCCCTGCTGGAGCCGCTCATACCAATTGGGCAAGGTGAGGATCCGCAGAAGCCTCACCCCGAAGTCATCCATGGGAATAAAGAAAATATTGGTATAGGTCGCAAACAAACCGTTGTCCATCTTCTGGGTATTCCGAAGCTCCTTCATCATATCCAACGCCACATCATAGCTGTTTCCCAGCATGACTGCAGCCTGCCGGAGCGGATAAGAAAAACTCTGCATTGGGGTGAAGATACTATGCAGGTGATTCCGGATTTTCCACTCTCCTTCCCCCATCCAGTTCAGCATCTGATCCCAGTTGTTGTAGACAGCGTAAGCACCACCGGGATAAGCAATGGCACCAACCAGCCTGGTGAAGCGGATCTTGTTCAGTTCATAATCATTGACCTGTTTCAGCTCCCGGGCCAGATAAAAATTGGGAGAAGAAACTCTGAGTAACCTGACCTCCATGCTCATCAGATCCGCCGCAATCCCGGGACGGGCCTCGATGCCTGCCCGCAGGAACATGACTGCCGTTTCCGCTAACCTGTGATTCCGATCCACATGGTTCTGATTTCCAGAGAAACTGTGCTCCCGGAAAGATTCCAGATAATACTGGTACGCATCTGGATTCAGCGCTTCCAATACAGGAAGGCCGCTCTTGTGAAAGCGAACGGTCTTATACTTTTGCTTTCCGGACACTGTCAGCAGCCGACAGGCAAAGCGGTCCTCAAAGCCCGGAATGCGGAATTCCTGCTCCTGGGTCAGCTTCCGAATCAGGTCTCTGTAAGAGCGGAAAGAACCCAGCAGATGCAGGGAACAAACAGGAAACTCTCCCACAAAAGAGAGCATCATAATCAACGTGTGGACATGACTGCCCGGTCTGATGGTGATCATTGGTACCTCCTAACTCATTTTCGGAAATCAGGCAACGGTTTTCGCCTCCTGGCCTGAATTCCCAGTTTCGTTCATACTCAAAAAGTCGTTGCAGCACAACCACATTTTCGTTTTTCCATTCTCTCGAAAAGATACGTTATTCACAATTACGTCAAGCCGCCCGGGTTTGACATATCTTTTTGGGGGATATTTCCGGCATTTTCCTTGAGACAAACACCTATATCCCGGATGCTGTTTTCCATAGCCAGCCAAGTTTCAAATTCATTTCTGGGGACGATGTAGACTTCAGTGCGTTCGTTGCTTCCCCGGGCACTGCAGTAGTAATGCCGGCACTCCAGGGGCGTATCATCCACCAGAAAAAACATGGCCAGGGCATCCACCACCGTATTCAATTCGATGTTGTCATGATCCCGGTATTCCCGTTCCGGCCGATTCCGGTCATAGACGTGGCGGAAGATCAGCACGCAGTTCCAATACCGGATCATTTCCATTCCCGCAGAAAACTGTTCCAGCACAGGATAAAGAAAGTCCCGGATATAGTTTCGGGATGACTTCCCCTTCCGGGGCAGCAGGATGGGCATTCGCAGGCAGAGCCATCCCTGTTCGGTAAATCCGATATCAACCGGAACAGTTGCCCGGATCGCTGACTGTACCAGTTCTCTTGCCTGGGGATGACTGGTATGTGCAGGTAAGGATCTTACCATCAGAGTCAGCTCCTCAGCCAGTTTGACTGCGGATACGGATTCTTTCATGGCTGTCTCGATCCGCCTTTCCCCGTATAACTCACAAACCGATTTCAGCTTCTGGAGCAACTTCTCCGCTCGCTTAATCGTCTTTTCCAGTGTCATCTCAAAATAAGATTTCTGCATAATCATACCTCCTGAAACTAGAAGAACGGGATATCCCATGCACATGGACATAGTATCCCTGTCTCGTCTTTTGACGAAATTTCCTCCCCTTCCTTTAACACACCCTGGCAGTCATAAATACAATTCCTACTATACTTACAGTTCCTACCATGAGAAAGATACGCGCGTATTATAGGGGACGAAAGTGCAACGCGGCTGTCGGACTCATTTTCGCAAGGCGCACTTTCCCCAGGGTCATCCAGATCCGGCGCCACATCCCCAAACTGATTTTGGGCAGACTCCTCCTGTCTCTTTTTCAGAATCCTACGACTCATCCAAGCTACAAGACAGTTGATGTGCTCATTTTCGGTCTTACCGTAATGTGTGTTAGCTCTGCTAATGCGCATTACGGCCATAATGCGTTTTACGTTTTCCGCCTCAGGGAAGGCAATCTCCTGTCCGGTGGGATAGCACATATTAAAAATCACGCAGCCAAAGGAACCAGGCAGGCGGTACAGAGGAAAGGTGCAGGTATGCTTCTGGAAGAATCGCCAAACCTTGGTCTTCTCCCAGCCCCAGCGCTTGCCCAGAGTCTGCAGGGTAAGCACAGAACCGAACTTGCCATACTGAACCGCAGGCGCCTCAAAGGAGAAGGCATTGCCATAATCCCGAAAGACCGTATGACACCACAGATCCAGCCAGGCATCGGACTCATCAAAGACTCTCCCCTGCTCTGCCAGCCGTTCCGTGATGTTCCGGGGCATACAGAGGAAACCATATCGGTCCGTGGTGTAGACCACACCGTCGCAGCATTCCGCACCGGAGCACTTCAAAACCCAATCCGTGATCCGATAGGTAAGAATCTTGGTTCCTGGCTCCAGCGTATAGGTGATGTAGCCCAGCTTTTGCAGCTCCTCCATGATCTGCAGGGCTTTCTCGCGGTTTCTAACGTCCAGAATACTTTTCAGACCCACGATGCCGCCAACCCACATTCCGGGCTCCACAGCGTTCTCATAGCCGCAGTAGGCAGAGATTCCCTTCCAGAATGCAGCCCGGGATACAAGCTTCAGCCAGTAACCCAGCAGGCCCTTCAAAGCTTGGATTTCCTCTCTGGGCACTTTGACCCATGGGAATTTTAATAAGCACTTCTTCATGATTTCCTCCTTTCCCGGGAAATAGAAAAACGGCTCTTGCGTTAACAAGAACCGTTCAATCGTTATTGAATTTTGTGTAAGTCAAGGCTCAATCCATAAAAATGGTGTAAATTTGGTGTAGGCAGTTTTTCGTCATAGTTTGAAAGCGTAGTATATATTTTTATTCATACTCCTGTTTTCAAACATTTTCCAGAATAAATCTGCCGTTTTTTTTGGCATAGTCAGCGGTTTTTAAAGGATTTCCGTCCATGATACACCATCTTCCTACACCACGGGAAATGTCCGGAAGGTGTACTATGAATAACTATCAATTTTGGTCATAATAAAACACACCTTTGCTAAAAATTCTCTACAGAATAGTATATCACGGCATGTCAACTGTTTCCATACGATTTTGCAAAAAAACAACAAAACATTCCCCGGCTCCCTTCAGGAATAAAACAGTTTCAGGGCGTGCTGCAAAAATACAGCACGCCCGTCTGTTACTTTTTCCGCTTCGTATCAATGCACACGTACAATCCCACCCCGGAGATCACCATGCCCATGGCTCCCAGCAGCGGCAGAAAGCTCTGTCCGGTCTTGGGGTTTTCCAGGACGATGGGTTCGATCTTCGGCTGGGCTTCCACTGTCCAGCTGCCCGCTGTGGGGATGGCGATCAGGAAGGGCCTGAACGGATAGAACCCATCCGTCCGCTGGGTCTGCACCGCCAGATACAGTCCCGCCTCCAGATTGGAAAAGCTCACATCCCCTTCCACATCCAGAAACACCGTTCTGCCCAGATCCCCGGCAGACTCTGCCAGCCACTGGGCCAGGTGCACAGATTCCGCGTCCTCCTGCCTGACCATTCCGCCGCCAAAGTCCTCTGTGATCTGATAGCCCTCCGCCCCCGGCAGGCCAACCTGGTACAGCGTTACGGCCCCGTTCGTCACCGGAAGTTCTCCGGTATCCAGACTGATCCGGATACGCCCTCCCGCTTCCGCCGCATCTGCCTGCAATGACAGGTTTGCCGCCAGCAATACAGCTGTCAGCACTCCCAGCACTTTTCTTCCCATGCACCGCTCCCCTTTCGCAATTGGTACGGTCAGTATACACATCCACCGGAAAAGATACAGTCGAATTGCATTAAGATACCCTGCCCTTTTTTCCGTTTCCCACAACGTGACACTTTCTATGGCATAAAAAAACGCAGGACGGAGGATATCCTTCGTCCTGCATTTTGCTGCATTATTTTTCCACAGAGGCAGACTTTACACCCATGACCTGCTTCTGATACACAGAGATGCCCCTTGCCAGCACATCCATAGCCCGCTCCAGATCCTGCTGCTTCAGCACATAGGCGATTCGCACCTCATTGATGCCCTTACCGGGAGTTTCATAGAAAGGCGCTCCGGGAGCAAACATAACGGTATCGCCCTTGTCGTTGAACTTCTCCAGCAGCCAGCGCTGGAATTTATCCGCATTGTCCACCGGCAGGCTGGCCATAACGTAGAAAGCGCCCATGGGCTCCTCCACCACAACGCCGGGGATCTTGCGCAGCTTTTTGATAACCGTATCCCGGCGCTTCTGATACTCCGCCTTACAGACACGGAAGAATTCATGATCCACGCTGTACAGAGCCGCTGCACCCACCTGGTCCACGGTAGCAACCGCCAGACGGGACTGGCAGAACTTCAGCAGCGCAGCCTGCAGCTGCTTGTTGCGGGTAACCACGCAGCCAACACGGGCACCGCAGGCAGAGAACCGCTTGGAAACGGAGTCGATGATGACCAGATTGTCATCGATATCCCGGAAGTGGGCCATGGTGGGAACACCGAACTTATCGTCATAGCAGAATTCCCGGTACACTTCATCGCAGATCAGGAACAGGTTGTGTTCCTTGGCGATATCCGCGATCATCCGCATTTCTTCCTGATCCAGCACGACACCGGTGGGGTTGCCGGGGTTGGTGATCATGATCGCCCGGGTGTTGGGGGTGATCAGGCTCTCAATGCGCTGCCGGTTGGCATAGCGGTAGCCCTCCCAGGGGTTGGTAGGCAGTGCACGGATAACGCCGCCGGCCGCATGGACGAAGGTTGTATAGTTGGGGTAGTAGGGCTCGGGAATGATCACTTCCGTATAGGGGTCCAGAATGGACAGGCAGGTAAAGAGCAATGCTTCGCTGCCGCCGGTGGTGATCAGGATATCGTTGTCCTCCAGATCCACATTCAGTTCCTTATAATAATTCTTCACCGCATTGATCAGCTCAGGACGGCCGGGAGAAGCTTCGTATTCCAGTGTCCGGTCTGCGAACTTGTGGATGGCCTCGTAGTAAGCCTCGGGGGTAGGCAGGTCAGGCTGGCCGATGTTCAGGTGATAGATCTTCTTACCCTCTTTCTTGGCAGCCACTGCCAGAGGGTGGAACTTTCTCATAGGAGAGGGTTCACAACGGTTTGCATTGATGGAAATCTGCATAAGTACCTCCACCGGCGTCGATTCCGCCGGATTTTTTATAGTCTTTTGTCAGGCGGACAAGCTCGGGAGCCATTGCCGCCAGCGTAATCAGATTTGGTATGGCCATCAGGCCATTGACAGTTTCAGACAGCTGCCAGACAGAAGCGGTATCCATAACGGAACCGAAAAGAATGACAGCCATCTGGGCCCAGACAAAGCAGTTCCAGCCCCTGGGACCAAACAGGAAGGATGCGCACCGGGCACCGTACAGCCCCCAGCCAAGCACCGTGGCAACCGCGAACAGGGTAAGCGCAGCAGCCAGAAAGAAAGCTGCCTTGTCCCCGTATACGGACGCAAACGCCCGGGTCGTCAAGGCTCCTCCGGCATCGGTTCCGTAGGGAATGGGCACACCACTGACCAGAATCACCAGGGCCGTCAGTGTACAGATCACGATGGTGTCCAGAAACACCTCCATGATTCCCATCAGCCCCTGCTCACCGGGATGGGAAACCTGTGCAGCAGCGTGGGCGATGGATGCCGTACCCAAGCCTGCTTCATTGGTGAATACACCCCGGGCACAGCCAACCCGCAGTGCCTGAAAGGCAGAGCCCAGCATTCCGCCGGTTACCGCTCTGGGTGAAAAAGCTCCATACACGATCGAAGCAGCCGCCTCCGGAATCTGACGGAACCTGACGATCAGCACACCGGCACACAGCAGAATATACGCCGCAGCCGCAAAGGGCACCAGCCGCTCCGCTGCCGCGCCGATCCGTTTGGCACCGCCCAGGAGCATCGTGCCAATGGAAAAAGCAAGAAGCAGCCCAAGCAGGAGATTGCGCAGCCCGCTTTCTTCCCTGCCCATCCGGACAAGGACCTCATTGATCCCGGTGATGACCGCATTGATCTGAGCCGCGTTGCCAACGCCAAAGGCAGCCAGAATGCCGAACAGGCAGTACAGACAGGCCATGGGCCGCCAGCTTCTTCCCAGCCCCAGAGTCATGACATACATGGGGCCGCCCTGGCAGCCCTCCGGAGTCGTTACCCGGAACCGAACCGCCAGCAAAGCCTCGGCATATTTCACCGCCATGCCCAGCAGGCCGCAGATCCACATCCAGAAGACCGCACCGGGTCCCCCAAGACAAATAGCTCCCGCTACGCCCACCAGATTTCCGGTGCCCACTGTTGCCGCCAGAGCGGTGCACAGGGCCTGAAACGAGGAAACTCCCTGGTCGCTCCGGTTTCCCGGCTTCAGTTTCCGGCAGAACATCCGGAAAGCCCGGGGAAACAGCGCCAGCTGAACAAAGTGCAGCCTGCAGGACAGATACAGTCCCACGCCCAAAATCAGGATCAGTGCAGGCGCGCCCCATACCAGTCGGTGCAGCACATCCAACGATACTGCCATAGCATCCTCCTAGTCTACCACTTTTTTGTGGATACTGCAAGATAAATGTTGCATAAAATCTAAAGAAATGACAAAAAAGCAGCTCCGGTTATCCCGAAACTGCTTTTGTGTAACCCAAATTTTATTCCCAGGCAGCCCAAATTCCCGGGCAGTAGCCTACAGTTGCCTGTTTTCCGTTGCGTACCACCGGGGTCTTCATCAGCATAGGATCATCGAAAACCTTGTCCTCCTTAGCCCGGTTGTCATCCATATATTTCATCAGGGTGATCTCCGGTGACTTACTGTCCCAGTCGATCAGGTTGTCGATCCCGCCGACTGCCCGGAGAACACTGTCGAATTCCCTGCCGGACATGCCGTATTTTTTCAGATCTATGGACTGAAATTTGATGCGCCGCTCTTTGAAATACCGCTCGGCCTTTTTTGTGTCAAAGCACTTGGCTTTGCCGAAAATCTGAATGTTCAATACATGACCTCCTCTAAGCACAGTCCCTTTGCAGGTGCCAGAAAGCCTGCTTCTGCCCGCTTTCCGCCGAACAGCTCTGCAACGGAGTCCGCTTCCCGTTCTCCCCTGCCAACCTCCACCAGCGTTCCCACCAGGATGCGCACCATATTGTGCAGGAAACCGTTTCCGGTGAAGCGCAGCCGCACTTCCTCGCCTGTACGGAAGACTTCAATGGCCCGGATAAAGCGGACTGTGGATTTTTTCATTTTGGCATTGCCGCAGAAGGCGGAAAAATCATGCTCGCCGCAAAGAAGCGACGCTGCCCGGTTCATGGCATTCAGATCCAGAGCTTCCTCCATCACCGCCACATAGCGGCGGTCAAAGACACAGGGCTCTTCGCTGTTCCAGATCCGGTACTGATAGGTCTTTTCCTTTGCATTCAGCCGGGCATGGAACCGGGGCGACACATCCCTGCAGGAGTATATGCCGATGTCCTCCGGCAGATACCTGCGCAGTTCCGTGAGAATGTCCTGCGATGCCATGGTGCTTTCGCAGTGGAAGTTCGCCACCTGCTGTCTGGCATGAACGCCTGCATCGGTGCGGCCGCTGCCGCTGATCTCAATTTCTTCTCCCAAAATCCGGGAAAGTGTGGTTTCCAGCTTGCCCTGGATGGTATCGTCCTTACCGGGCAGCCTCTGCCAACCCCGGTAGCGGGTACCGTCATAGCAGATATCAAGCCGCAGATTCCGCATAATACTCCAATTCCTCTCTGGCCTCCCGTTCATTGTCTGCAGAGAACAGGAACTTGCCGTAAACATCATAAACCTGAATGTGTCCGTGAACATAGCGGATCGTAAACATAGCCATCAACCTTTCTTTCTCTTGGTTTGTGACTATATTCTACGAAACACCAAGTCCAATAAATCGGACTTTATTCGACAATTACAGTTTTTCTTCGATCCAGTTCAGAACATCCTCATAGATTTCTTCTTTGTTGATCTCATTGAGGATCTCATGACGGCAAAGGGGATAGATCCGCATGTTCACATCAGTCATGCCGGCCTTGTGGAAGGCGCCGACCGCCTGATGGATGCCTTTGCCGTAGCTTCCCACAGGATCATCGCCGCCGGCAATGAAGAATACCGGCAGATCCTTGCGCATAGCAGCCAGATTCACGCTCTGCTCAATGAAATGGATGCCCTTCATCATCTCCCGCAGCAGTCCGCAGGAGGCCGTAAAGCCGCACAGGGGATGGGCAATATAATCATCCACGATCTTTGCATCCCGGGTCAGCCAGTCATAGGCCGTGCGGGGATGCTCCACCTTTTTGTTATAGCTGCCGAAGACCATGCCCTGCAGTTTTTCATTGGGCAGTGTCTCCCCGGTCTTTTTGCAGATGGATTCCACCACTTTGATCAGAGCAGGCAGCGCAAAGGAAGGCTGCCAGCCGGTGCCGCAGATGATGGCTGCGCGGATGCCGGAATCCGGATATTTGCACAGAATGGTTCTTGCCATAAAAGAGCCCATGGAATGGCCGAAGAGGATGTAAGGAAGGTTTGGATATTCCTTTCTTGTGTCCTCCATCAGCTGCATGGTGTCTTCAATGGCGGTAAACCAGCCGCCGTGGAAATAGCCCCGGATGCCGCCGCCATTGATGGACTGACCATGGCCCATATGGTCTTCCGCAACAACCACAAAGCCGTGCTCCGTCAGGAAATCCGCAAACGCGTCATACCGTTCCACGAACTCGGCAATTCCGTGGACGATCTGCAAAACTGCCTTCGGCTCACCTTCGGGTACCCAGCGGCAGGCGTGGATCTTGCCTGCGCCTTTGGAATCGTACCAAATGTCTGTTCTCATACTCAGCCCTCCACAACTTCGTAATCTTCTGCAATAATGGCTTTTTTCAGTGCTTCATACTCCGCCGTGCCGGTAACGGTGACGGTCTTCGCCGCCAGGTCGGCAACAGCTGTTTCCGTGCCGGGCACGCCCATGCAGGCCTTTTCCACCGCTGCGGTGCAGTGGGAGCACATCATGCCGTTGACCCGGATGACTCTGGTTTCTGCCTTGGGTGCTTCCACCACTTCGTAATCCTCTGCAATGATCGCCTGCTTCAGGGCTTCATAGTCTGCCGTACCGATGACGGTAACGGTTTTGGCTTCCAGGTCTGCAGAAGCAGACTGGGTTCCGGGAACCTTTTTGCAGGCAGCTTCCACGGCAGCTGTGCAGTGAGAACACATCATACCATTGACCCGGATTACGATTTCCTGAGGCTTTTCTTCCTCAATTTCCAGAGGCTCCGCCATTTCCTCACAGGCGCAGCTTACAGAAGGCACTGTTTTGGCCTTGAAGAACCGCAGCCGCAGGGCATTGGAAACCACAAATACGGAGCTCATGCTCATAGCTGCCGCGCCCAGCATGGGACTCAGCTGCAGGCCGAAGGGGATAAACAGCACACCTGCCGCCACAGGAATGCCCAGCGTGTTATAGAAGAAAGCCCAGAACAGATTTTCCCGGATATTGCGGATGGTGGCCCTGCTCAGCTCGATGGCGCCGCTGACGGCAGCAAGCGTGCTGTTCATCAGCACAATATCCGCAGATTCCATGGCAATGTCCGTACCGGCACCGATGGCCATGCCCACATCAGCCGTGACCAGAGCGGGGGCATCATTGATGCCGTCGCCCACCATCAGAACCTTATGTCCCTGCTGCTGCAGCTTCTGCACGGCACCTGCCTTGTCCGTAGGCAGTACATCGGAGATCACATGGGTAATGCCCGCCTTGGCCGCAATGGCCTTTGCGGTGGCTTCGTTGTCACCGGTGAGCATCACCACATCCAGATGCAGCTTCTGCATGGCCTGAACCGCTGCCAGAGAGTCCAGCTTCAGCACATCGGCGGCAGCGATGGTTCCCAGGTATTCTCCCTTTTCGCTTCCGAAATGCAGGGGTGTCTTGCCCTGGCTGGCCAGTTCGGGAAGTTCGGGAACGGTTACGCCGATTTCCTGCATCAGACGGGCATTGCCGCCGTAGTACCGGACACCCCGGATGGTGCCTGCCACGCCCCGGCCGGGCAGGGTTTCAAAATCAACCGCCTCGGGATAGGCATGATTACCCATCTTCTTGAGAATTGCCTTGGCGAAGGGATGCTCGGATTTGCTTTCCAGGGCGGAAGCAATGCGCATCAGGTCGCTGACATCTGCCTTGCCGGGAAGAATATCGGTGACCTCAGGCTTGCCGGTGGTCAGGGTTCCGGTCTTATCCAGAACCACGGTATCGATATGGTGCAGATTTTCCAGAGCTTCCGCATTCTTGAAAAGCACACCCATCTGCGCTCCCCGTCCGGTGCCAACCATAATGGCAACAGGGGTAGCAAGACCCAGCGCACAGGGGCAGGAAATGACCAGCACGGAAATGGCGCAGTTCAGGCTGAATTCCAGACCATAGCCCGCCAGCATCCAAACCGCAAACGTAATTGCGGCAATTGTCATGACCACGGGAACGAAAATACCTGCAATCTTATCTGCCAGCCGGGCGATGGGCGCCTTGGAGCCGCCTGCTTCCTCCACCATGCGGATGACCTGGGCCAGGGTGGTATCCTCGCCTACCTTGTCGGCCCGGAATTCCAGATAGCCTTCGGTATTGATGGTAGCCGCAGCAACGCTGTCACCGGGTACCTTTTCCACAGGAACACTTTCACCGGTCAGGGCACTCTGATCAACGGAAGCACGGCCCTCCAGCACGGTTCCGTCCACGGGAATGCTGCCGCCGGAACGGACGACGATGATATCGCCCACCTTGACCTCTTCCACAGGGATCTCGCTCAGCTCACTGCCCCGACGGACAGTAGCCGTCTTGGGGCTCAGATCCATCAGTGCCCGGATGGCATCGCCGGTACGGCCCTTGGCACGGGTCTCCAGGAATTTGCCCAGGGTGATCAGGGTCAGGATCATGGCGGCGGATTCAAAGTACAGGTTCTCGCTGTACATCTTTACGAGCTCCCAGTCGCCGTGGCCCATACCCCAGGCCATGCGGAACAGGGCCGCCACGCCGTAGATCAGGGAAGCCAGAGACCCCACCGCGATCAGAGAGTCCATATTGGGTGCCTTGTTCCAAAGCGCCTTCAGGCCTCTGGTATAATACACCCGGTTCAGGTACACCGGCGGCAGCGTCAGGAAAAACTGCAGCAGAGCGGCAACCAGTGCATTTTCCAGGCCATGATACCAATGGGGTGCAGGCAGGCCAACCATATGGCCCATGGTAAAATACATGAGAATGATCAGGCAGATGGAAGAGCCGATGATCCGCTTCTTCATCTGCTTCAGCGCATCCTCCGCAGGTGCCTTTTCTTCCTTTTTCCCGGTTTTTTTCTCACCGGGAAGCGATGCACCATAGCCGGCCTTCTGCACTGCCCGGATAATGTCGGATGCGATCTCCGGGTTCTCGGCCTCCACCTGCATGGTGCCTGCCAGCAGATTGACCTCTGCCTTCTGAACACCGGGAACCGCGTTGGTCACCTTCTCCACACGGGCAGCGCAGGCCGCGCAGGTCATGCCGGTAACGGTAAACTTCAATTTCATACTCATCCCTCATTTCTGTTTGTATTATCCGCTATGACAAAAGAAAAATCAATAGGAATTGACCTTTCTCCTTCCTTATGCTATTATTTTACCATAGGATTTCAAAATCGCAAGTATGCACATTTTTGTGCCATACTACCCTTTTGGGTACTGTTAGGAGGATGCGCAATGGACGTTAAGGATAACTGCCCGGTGGAAGCAACACTGGATCTGATCGGCGGAAAATACAAGGCACTGATCCTCTGGCATTTGTCAGACGGCACCCTTCGTTTTTCCGAGCTGCGCAGCCGCATTCCCAAAGCCACACCCAAAATGCTGACCCAGCAGCTGCGGGAGCTGGAAACCCAGGAGCTGGTGCACCGGGAGGTGTATCCCGTAATCCCGCCGAAGGTGGAATACTCCCTGACAGAAACCGGACGGAGTCTGATGCCGATTCTTGTATCCATGCGGGACTGGGGTGCGGAATACCTGCGGAGTAAGGATCAGGAACCCTGCTGCTTCATGATGGACAGCAACCCCTGCGATCACTGCAAAAATCAGTAGCTTCCGCTTTCCCTTTTCCGATGGTTTGATATGCTGTTTTGTATTTCGTAATTGTGAGGTATCCTTATGGATTACAACCGACTGCTTGACCTGGCGACTGACCTGGGCTATGAGCTGGCCATGGCCGGTGCCGAGACCTTCCGGGTGGAGGAATCCATCAGCCGCGTGCTGTCCGCCTACGGTGTCGAAGCCGAGGTCTTTGCCATTCCCAACTATCTTGTGGTCTCTATCATCACCGAGGAGGGCCGCCCCATTACCCGGATGCGCCGGATCGGCCATCACGGCAACAATCTGGATGCGGTGGAAAAATACAGTGGCCTGAGCCGCGCTTTCTGCAACCGAAAACCGGAGCCCTCCGAGGGCATGAAGTGGTTTGGCCTCGTTCGGGAAAATCTATCGGTTTATCCCCTGCCCATTCTCTACCTGGGATACTTTCTGGGAGCCGGAGGACACGGTCTGTTTTTCGGCGGCAATCTGATCGACGGACTCTGCGCAGGCATCTGCGGCCTTCTGGTGGGCTTCGTCAATGAATTTCTGGACAGGCGCAAAGCAAACCAGTTCTTCCGTACCATTGCCAGTGCCTTTCTGATGGCAATACTGGCCTATGCCATGGGTGCAGCCGGCATTACGAAGAATCCCGATGCCGTTACAATCGGTGCACTGATGATCCTGGTGCCCGGGCTGCTGTTTACCAATGCCATGCGGGATATCATTTACGGGGACACCAACTCCGGCATCAACCGGATCGTGCAGGTATTCCTTGTGGCCGCTGCAATTGCCCTGGGCACAGCCAGCGCCTGGCGCATTGCCTCAATGCTGTGGGGAACACCGGTCTCGGTTCCCGCCGCAAAATATCCAATGGCTGCCCAGTGCTTCTTTGCCTTTGTTGGCTGTGTTGGTTTTTGCATTCAGTTCAATGTACACGGAAAAGGCAGCGTTCTGTGCGCCCTGGGCGGTGCCCTGGCCTGGGCCGTTTACTTAATCGCCCAGGAGCTCAGCGGCAGCGATATCACGGCTTATTTCTGGTCGTCTCTCTTCTCCTCGCTGTATTCCGAGATCATGGCAAGAATCCGCAAATATCCCGCCATTTCCTATCTGGTCATTTCCATCTTCCCCATGATCCCCGGCGCGGGTGTGTACTACACCATGAACTACGCCGTGCAGGGCCAGATGGAGCTGTTCGCAGCTAAGGGTATGTTCACCGCAGCCGTTGCCGGAATCATGGCCGTTGGCATCCTGCTGGGTTCCACAGGCTTCCGGATGTATTCGGACTGGAAGCTGCACAGGAGGTAACCATATGAAGTGTCCCTGCTGCGGCGAGGAAATGGAAAAGGGCGGTCTGGTAGCCTCCGGCGCAGCCGCCATCAGCTGGCACCCTTTGAAGGAATTTGAGAAAAAATGGTTCAAGGCGCTTTACTATAAGGAAGGAAAAGCCATCGGAGCCTTTTCTTTTCCGACAAGGGAAGTAAAGATCCCCAATGCATTCTACTGCGGACGCTGCAATAAAGTTGTCGGCGTTTTTGATGTGATTGATCCGGAACCATAAGCGAAACAGATAACGGGCGGAGGATAACCTCCGCCCGTTGCATTTCTTTACAGCTTTGAAAATACATTGCCCAGGCTCTCATGCAGCACCAGGTCTGCCTTACGGTCGTAGGCAGTCGCGTCCCGGTTGATCAGCACCAGCCGGTTCCCCCGGTAGTATTCGATCAGGCCCGCCGCCGGATAGACTGTCAGACTGGTGCCCGCCACGATCAGCAGATCGGCATTGTAGATAGCCATGACACTTTTTTCAATGGTCTTCTGGTCAAGTCCCTCTTCATACAGCACCACATCCGGCTTCACCGTACCGCCGCAATCACATTTGGGCACCCCAACAGATTCCTTGACGAATTCCGCGCTGTGGAATTTTCCGCAGCGGGTGCAGTAATTGCGCAGAACGCTGCCATGGAGCTCGTAGACCTTTTTGCTGCCGGCTTTCTGATGGAGGCCGTCAATATTCTGAGTCACAACGGCAGACAGCTTGCCCTGTTGTTCCCACTTGGCAAGAACTTTGTGGGTAATATTGGGTTCAAACCCCAGCGGAAGCATCTTTTCCCGGTAGAAGCGGAAAAAATAGTCCGGCTTTCGCTCGTAGAAGGTATGGCTGATGATGGTCTCCGGCGGATAGTCAAATTTCTGATTGTACAGACCATCCACACTGCGAAAATCCGGGATTCCCGATTCCGTACTGACCCCCGCGCCTCCGAAGAAGACGATGCGGCTGCTTTCGCTGATCCATCGTTTTAAGGTTTCCAGTTTGTCCATGACATTCCCTCCTTTTTTGTTATCATACTGTATTCTTGCCTATAAATCAATAAAAAGCAGTCCGAATTTACTTCAGACTGCTTTTTTTTATACAGTTTCGGCATCCTCTGCTTCCATTTCCTTCAGCAGCTTCTTATCCTGCTTGGAGGAAAGATCCAGCTTTTCATACATATCCGGGCGGCGTTCCCGGGTACGGCGCAGGGACTGCTTTCTGCGCCACTGGCGAACCTTTTCATGGTTTCCGGAGGTCAGGATCTGGGGGATCTCCCGGCCGTGCCAGACGGCGGGACGGGTGTACTGGGGGTATTCCAGAAGGCCGTTGAAGTGACTTTCATCCTCAAAGCACTCCGGGTCAGCCAGGACTCCGGGAACCATGCGGCAGACTGCATCGGTAACTGCCATGGCTGCAATTTCACCGCCGGTGAGCACGAAATCACCCAGGGAAAGCTCCTCGTCTACGCATTCATCGATAAACCGCTGGTCTATGCCCTCATAGTGGCCGCAGACAATGACGATGTTTTCCATCTTACTCAACCGGATGGCATCAGCCTGTTTGAAGGTATGGCCGCAGGGGGACATATAGATGGTATGCACAGGGCCGCCGGCTTCATCGCAGACTGCCTCCCAGCAGCGGTACAGGGGGTCTGCGGTCATCACAGCGCCCCGGCCGCCGCCATAAGGGTAATCGTCCACCTGATTCTGCTTGTTGGCGGTATAGTCCCGGATCTGATGGGCCTCGATGCGGATAAAGCCGCGCTCCTGAGCACGGCCCAGAATGCTTTCCGACAATACATCTCCCAGAGTCTCCGGGAACAGGGTCAAAATATCAATTCTCATCGCTGCGCATGCCCTCGATCAGTTTAACCTGCATGGTATTGGCCTGCATGTCGGTTTCCAGAATGAAGTGCTTTACAGCAGGAATCATATATTCATGCTGGCCTCTGACCACATACACGGAATTGCCGGGATAGTCCAGCACCTCCGTGATCCTGCCGATCTTTTCACCGTCGGCATATACCTCCACGCCGATGAGCTCAGCGGCGAAGATCACTTCGTCATCAATATCCTCCCGGTATAGTTCAACGGTCTTTCCCCGCATAGCCTGGGCTGCCTCCATGGTATCGATACCATGAAGCTTCACCAGATTGCAGGTTTTCTGGACGCGAACCTGATCCATGGTATATTCTTTTCCGTCAATGCGGCAGCGGTCAAATTCACACAGCATTTCCGGGTCATCCAGCCAGCAAAGGACCTTCACTTCGCCCCGGACGCCGTGGGTGGTGACGATTTTACCTGCTTCAATATATTGGAGTTTCATAAAACATACCTCCGAAACCGCCCGCAAAAGGGCGGAACATATTCAAAATTCAAGATTCTGCGGACACGAAAAATGCGTGGCATACGCCACGCATAATCGTTTAATCCACGATTTCGACCGTGACCTTCTCGCCGGTGCGCTGGGCTACAGTCTTAATAATGGTCCGGATCTCTTTTGCGATCCGGCCCTGGCGGCCGATCACCTTACCCATGTCGCCTTCGGCAACACGCAGCTCCAATACCTTACCGTCCTCATCATCGATTTCAGTAACGGTGACTGCCTCAGGATCGTCCACCAGATTCTTTGCCATATACAGCAAAAGCTCTTTCATTTGTGGGCTTCTCCTTTGGGGGGATCTTACAGAACGCCAGCGTTCTTCAGCAGGCCACGAACGGTATCAGTGGGCTGTGCGCCGTTCTTGATCCAGGTCTGAGCCTTCTCAGCATCAACAGTGATGGTGGCGGGGTTGGTCAGGGGGTTGTAAGTGCCGATCTCCTCGATGCAGCGGCCGTCACGGGGAGAACGAGCATCAGCAACAACGATACGGTAGTAAGGAGCCTTCTTGGCGCCCATTCTTCTCAGTCTGATCTTAACCATGAGAGTTTCACCTCCAAAATAATCTGAAATAATCTATATCGCAAAGCAATTTGCTTTCAGCGAACCTTGTTATTTGAAGCCGGGGAATCCTCCGCCGAAGCCGCCCATGCGGCTCATACGCTTCATCTTTTTACCCATGCCGGGGGAAGAGAACTGCTTGATGAGCTTGCGCATCTGCTCAAAGGACTTCAGCAGCTTGTTCACATCCTCCACGCGGACACCGGCACCGGCTGCAATGCGCTTTTTCCGGCTGGCTCCGATGATCTCGGGCTTTTCCCGTTCCTTAGGCGTCATGGACAGGATGATGGCCTCGGTATGTGCCATGGCCTTTTCGTCCAGCTTCACATTCTTCATGTTTGCGCCGCCGGGCATCTGAGCCAGGATTTCTTCCATGGAGCCCATGGACTTCATCTGCACCATCTGGTCGTAGAAATCCTGAAGGGTAAACTTGTTGGACTTCAGCTTCTCCTCCATGTCGGCGGCCTTCTTGGCATCGAATGCCTTTTCCGCCTTCTCAATGAGGGTCAGCATATCGCCCATGCCCAGAATCCGGTTTGCCATCCGGTCGGGATGGAAGGGCTCGATATCCTCCAGCTTTTCACCGATACCGGCGAACTTGATGGGCTTGCCGGTGATGGCCTTAACGGACAGGGCTGCACCGCCTCGGGCATCGCCGTCCAGCTTACTCAGCATAACGGAGTCGATGTCCAGCCATTCATTGAAGCTCTGGGCCGCATTGACTGCGTCCTGACCGGTCATAGCATCCACGACCAGCATGATCTCGTTGGGCTTGACGGTAGATTTGATCTCCTTCAGCTCATTCATCAGGGCTTCATCCACATGCAGACGGCCGGCGGTATCCAAGAACACCATATCATGACCATGCTGCCGGGCGTAGAGGACAGCCTCCTTGGCAGTCTGAACGGGATTCTGGGTTCCCTTCTCAAAAACAGGAATGCCCAGCTTTTCACCGCAGACCTTCAGCTGCTGAATAGCTGCGGGACGGTAAATATCACAGGCGACCAGCAGAGGGTTCCGTCCCTGGCGCTTCTGCAGTCCGGCCAGCTTGGAACCGTTGGTGGTCTTACCTGCACCCTGCAGACCCACCAGCATGACCACGGTGGGGCCGTTGGGATTGATAGTAATATGCTTGGTATCGCTGCCCATGAGCTTGCACAGCTCTTCGTTGACGATCTTAACGATCATCTGGGCAGGAGTGAGAGATTCCAGGACTTCTGTTTCAACACAGCGGGCGGTAACGGACTTTGTAAAGTCCTTGACCACCTTATAGCTGACGTCCGCTTCCAGCAGCGCCATGCGGATCTCTCGCATAGCCTCCTTCACGTCTGCCTCTTTCAGGCGGCCTTTGCCGCGAAGCTTTTTGAAGGTGGCGGAAATCTTTTCGGTTAAGCCTTCAAATGCCATTTAAAACTCCTTCAGTGTCTGCGCCGCGGCGATGATCCGCCGGGCTGTGGCAATTGCCGCCGGATCGGAAGAGGCGTCAAGTACGGCCGCAGCCTCCAGGAGCTCCTGAACGGTGCTGCGGATCAGCTTATCACGTTTGACACATCCGATATTCTCTTCCATCCGACGCAGGAGCGCTTCGGTTCTGGTCAGGTTGTCATTCACCGCCTGGCGGCTGACTCCCAGCAGTTCTCCGATCTCTCCCAAAGAAAGATCCTGATTATAACGCATATCGAAGCACTCCCGCTGCTTCTCGGTAAGCATGCCGCCGTAGTAATCAAACAGCAGCGCCATTTCCAATGCGTCCATCCGGAACCTCCTTGCTGTCAAGGTATTTCCCTTGAACCTGGGGTATTATAGCATGGCGGTTTCCGGATGTCAAGTATTATTTCTTTACATTCCAAATTGTTGATTTCTTTTTTGTACAGTTTTACAAGGGTTCCTACCGTATTATAATACCTGATACCAGCGTGTAAGCTCCGCTGTCTTCAAAAAGCCCAGTTTTTCGTACAGACGGATGGCCCGTTCATTGGTGGATGCCACTTCCAGAACCATCTGCGCCCCTTCGCACAGGGACATCAGCGTGTGCATCACCCGTTCTCCCGCCCCCTTTTTCACCGCTGCCACAGCCAGGAGTTTACAGTCCTCCACCCAGCCGATCCCCAGCAGCTCACCGTTGTCATGAATAAAATAGGCGCCGATGCTGCCCAGGAGCTTCTGTTCATCCCGGGCTTCCAAAGTCCCCGCATTGTCAACACTGCGCATCGCTTCGTTATGAAGCTGACGCCAGCGGGATACCGTAGTCTCTGTTACCGGAAACAGGCTTGCCAGCTTATCCGGCTCCGCCCAGGCTGTACAGCGCATCTCATATACGGATGCAAAAACGGGACTGCCCTCCAGTTTTTTGTGACCGGCAGCAAAAATCCGCTCGGCACCGGCCATCCTGCAAAAGGAAATGCATTCCTCCATATGTTCCGCAAAAAAGTCCTCCTGAACGTCCCGGATACGGATATAAGCCTCTTTTTTGTAGGGAATCTCCTTTAAAAACAGGCTTGACACGCCATATTCCGTTGTAAAAATCGGGAAATCCCGCATAATAGCACCTCCATTTTCCATTATGATACCATTGTGGGAGCACCTTCGCAAGATGGTATTTTCCGGAAATCCTTCATTTATATTTGTGCATTTTGCACAGCGTTTTTCCGTTTTTACCCGTGATAAAATTGATTCTTCGTCCAAAGTTTTCTAAAATGTTGCATATTTTCTTGTTTAGGTCTTGATTTCCGGATAAAAACATGTATAATAAAGCCATGCATTACGAAACACACGAAAGGAGGTTCATCCATGAAGAAGATCATCTGCAAGAAGGAGTACGATACCGAGACCGCTACCCTGATTCAGAAGTTCACCTGCGGTGAGCTGGGCGATCCCGCCGGCTATGAGGAGAATCTGTACCAGACTCCCGAGGGCCTGTATTTCATCTACGGCGTTGGCGGCGAAGCTTCCATCTACCCCACCGAGGACATCCAGCGTCTGGCCAAGACCAAGGTCAAGGAATGGAAAGAGAACCACTAATCAGCATACATACAGAAAGGAGTCTGCCAGGCAGGCTCCTTTTCTTTTTGCCTTGACAAATATGGTATGATTAGTAATGAACATCAAAATTAGAAAGTTGAACCTTTATGAAGCGTTTTCTACCCCTGTTTCTGATAATTCTTCTGCTTTGCGGCTGTTCTGCCCCGCAACCACCTGCGCAGATCGCCGCCACTACTCTGCCTGTATATGAATTTACCTCCCGCCTGTGTGAGGGCACCGGTCTGAGCGTTACCCGGCTGGTGACGGAAGAGGTTTCCTGCCTGCACGACTATTCTCTGAACGTTCGTCAGGTCAAGGCCGCAGAGGCCGCGGAACGGATCGTGATCTCCGGCGCCGGTCTGGAGGAATTTATGGAGGATCTGCTTGCCGATACCGAAACCATAGATGCCTCTCTGGGGATCGACCTGCTCTGTCCGGAGGAAGGCCATGAACACGGGCACGGCCACGAGCATGACCACGAGGGCCATCACCACGATCAGGACCCACACATCTGGCTCTCTCCTGCCCATGCCCGCACCATGGCCCAAAATATCTGCGCAGGACTCGCAAAAGCCTATCCCTCTCACCAGACTTTGCTGGAAGAAAACCTTTCCGCTTTGCTCTCCGATCTGGATGCACTGCAGTCTTATGGAGAAGAACAGCTGTCCGATCTTTCCTGCCGGGAGCTGATCACTTTTCATGACGGCTTTTCCTATTTTGCTCTGGCCTTTGACCTGACCGTGCTGGAGGCTGTGGAAGAGGAATCCGGCAGCGAAGCATCCGCCAGGGAGCTGATCCATCTGATTGAAGCGGTGGCGCACCACCAGCTTCCCGCTGTGTTCACCGAAAAAAGCGGCAGTGTCTCCGCTGCTGACATCATCGCCCGGGAAACCGGCTGCGGCAGCTTTGCACTGGACATGGCCATGGCGGGTGACAGCTATTTTGAGGCCATGTACCACAACATCGATACCATTAAGGAGGCTTTGGGATGAAATTTGATATCCACGGCGGTTCCTGCGGACATTCCTGCTGCCTTCGGGTGGAAAATATGTCCGTCACCATCGGAACCGACCGGATTTTAAAAGACGTAAACCTACATGTCCACTGCGGGCAGATGGTGGCCCTGATTGGCCCCAACGGCGCAGGCAAATCCACATTTTTGAAAGCCATTCTTGGCCAGCGGGAATTCACCGGCACCATTGCCTTTTCTGAACCGGGTCAGCGCAGCAAAAAGCCCCGGATCGGCTATGTTCCGCAGAGTCCCGCCTTTGATCCCAGTGATCCCATTTCCGTTGCCGACCTGTTTGCCTGCTGCATGAGCAGGCGCCCCGCCTTTCTGGGGCTGAGCAGGACCATGCGGGAAACGGTTCTGGAATGCCTGGAACGGGTCCATGGAGAAGAACTGATCGACAAGCGGGTGGGCACTCTCTCCGGCGGTGAGCTGCAGAGGGTTCTTCTGGCCCTGGCACTGGAACCCATGCCCAACATTCTGATCCTAGACGAGCCGCTGTCCGGCGTGGATGTGGAGGGCATGACCGTGCTGATGGACATGCTGGACGAGATCCGGAAGACCTACGATCTTTCCATTCTCATGACCACCCATGATTTTTCCATGCTGGGCCGGTATGCTGATCAGGTGGTTCTGATCGATCATGGCGTAAAGATCCAGGGCAGGCCGGAGCAGGTACTGGGTTCTGAGGAATTCAAGCTTGCTTTCCATATGAAAGGAGGCAACGCATGAGCATCTGGTACGCATTCTGTGATTTTCTTCCCTTTGAGATGCTTCACTGGGATTTTATGAAAAACGCCCTGCTGGCGCTGCTTTTCATGGCACCTCTGTTCGGCCTTATGTCCACCATGATCGTTACCGGACGGATGAGCTTCTTCTCGGATGCCCTAGGGCATTCTGCCTTTACCGGCATCGCCATCGGCGCCCTGTGCGGCATTGCCATGCCCACGTTGGCTGCGGTGATCTTCAGCGTATCCTTCGCGCTGCTGTTTTCCTATGTCCGCAGCCGCTCCAACCAGGCGGCGGATACCCTGATCGGCGTGTTTTCCAGCACCGCCGTGGCTCTGGGCATCTTCGTTGCCACCATGGGCGGCGGCAGCTTTACGAAATACAACAAATATCTCATCGGCGATATTCTTTCCGTATCTCCTGCGGAGATCGGTATGCTGGCGCTGGTTTTGCTGGCTGTTCTGATTTTCTGGGGACTGTGTGCCAACCGGCTGACCCTGACCGCCGTCCATCCCCAGCTGGCCTCCTCCCGGGGCATTCCTGTGGGCCTGAGCCAGACACTGCTGATCGTTGCCATTTCCGTTGTCGTTACCTTAAGCATTTCCAGTGTGGGTCTTCTGATTCTGAATTCCCTGCTGGTGCTTCCCGGCGCTTCTGCACGGAATATTTCCCGAAATCTGCGCCAGTACCACGGTTTTTCCGTGCTGTTCGCCCTGATCGCCGGCATCGGCGGTCTGGTGATTTCCTATTATCTTGGCTGCTCCGCCGGTGCGGCCATCAGTCTGATTCTGGCGTCGATTTTTACGGTCACCTTCTGTCTGCGGAAAGGAAGCGCATAAGCTATGGATGTAAATATTCAGGTAATCGCCCGGATGCACAGCGATTTTGCCACCAAATTCGGAATCCCGAGGCAGAGCGGCCTGGTGGAAGCGCTTCGCTCCACCATTGTCTTTGAGCCGGAATTCCGCAATCCCGATGCCCTGCGGGGAATCGAGGATTTTTCCCACCTGTGGATCATCTGGCAGTTTTCCGAGGCTGTCCGGCAGGGCTGGTCTCCCACGGTACGTCCGCCCCGCCTGGGGGGCAACACCCGGATGGGCGTGTTTGCCACCCGTTCTCCCTTCCGCCCCAACAATCTGGGCCTTTCCAGCGTAAAACTGCTGGGTGTGGAGCATACGGAGAAGTACGGCACCGTGCTTCATGTGGGCGGCGCCGACCTGATGGACGGAACCCCCATTTTTGATATCAAGCCCTACATTCCCTACGGAGACTGCCATCCGGAGGCTACTGGAGGCTTTACAGATACCGCAGGTGATTTTCTTCTGAAGGTGAATTTCCCTTCTCATCTGCTGCAGATTCTGCCGGAAAGCAAGCGGGAGTCCGCCGTGGGTGTTCTTTCCCACGACCACCGGCCCTCCTATCAGCGAAAGCCCGGCCGCATTTACGGTCTGACTTTTGCAGGGTTCGATATCCGTTTTACTGTGGAGGAGGACGTTCTGACGGTGCATGAAGTAAATACCGTATAAAAAACAACGTGCTGCGATTTTGTAACCGCAGCACGTTTCAGCATGTCGAAAATCCCCTTTCGGGGCTTTCCGCCAGCTTTTTGCAGTCTGCTGCGCGCACTTCGTCGATGCATCAGATACACTGTTGCATTTTCTGCAAGCAGAAAATTCCACCTGTATCTGCGCATCTCCTCTCCCCATCAAGCACAATTTGCTTGATGGGGGCCCCGGCGCACAACTCGCACACTTGCAGCCTGAGAAGTGTTTTCGCCCACGTACACGCCGCGGTCGAAAACGATTCGGATTTTATTTTCTGCTTACGCAGAAAACTCTGCGAGGCTTTTTCTACAGTCTGCAACGTGCTGCGATTTTGTAACCGCAGCACGTTTTATATGTGTTTTATCCGGAATTCGTATTATCCTTCCCTTTTATATTCAATAATATCCTCGACCCGGCAGTCCAGAATCCGGCAGAGTGTGTCAATGGTATACAGGTTCACATTTTCTCCCTTGCGGATCCGATCCAGCTGTCCGGAGCTGACACCATGCTCCCGGATCAGCTTATACTGAGAGATCCCTTTCTCCTTCATAGTCTTCCAAAGCCTGTCATAGACGATCATGATGCCCCCTCCTTACCATGATTAGCCTATAACATTGTCACCCTCTTGACAATTGTCCGTATTCGGGCTATAATATGAGTAATCTGACAGGAGGACTGCATATGGATATTCTGGTCAAGCTTACCGTTTCCAATACCATTTACCGCTTCTACCGGGAAGCCTCTGCCCATATTGCGGATTCATCGCCGGAGGATGTGATGTCCGATGCCCTGACCGCTTATGCAGGACTTCTGTCTCAGGATATTTCCCGCCAGCTGCAAGTCTGTCAGGAGGAAAACGGCGGATTTCTCCCCGGAAATTCCTCCCAGTCCAGATCCCGGTAAGGGTACGCGCGCTGCCAGCCCTTCGCTGTCTTCCTAAGGCTTACCCGATGGGCATGAAGCAGCCTTACGATATCATACACATCCACCCAGATCTCGGAATTGCATTCTTTCTGGCTCTCATCGAAAATAAGCTGCAGACCGAAATGCAGGTGTACCGTTTCGATATTATTGACGTTCTCCGTATCGGAATAACCTGTCCTTCCCATGAAGCCGATTAAATCTCCCGCTTCCACCAGATCCCCTTCCTCCAGCCCCGGAGCGAAGGGGGTATCTTTTTGCAGATGGGCATAGTAATAGTAGCGCCTGCCGTCAAAGCTGCGGATGCCCACCCGCCAGCCACCGTATCGGTTCCAGCCCAGGGCTTCCACCACGCCTCCTTCCACCGCCACGATGGGCGTTCCCGGAGAACCCATCATATCATGGCCCAGATGCTTCCGTTTGAAGCCGAAGGAACGCTCCGTCCCAAAATCATCGCAGTGGCTGTAGCCATAGCCCTCTGCAATGGGAGAAAAAGCCTTCAGCCCATAGGCCGCTTTCCACTGTCCATCCGCCTCGATGGCATAGCTCCCCAGAAGTCCGCCCAGCACCGCATCATAGGCCTCATAATAATAGTCATAATATTTGTACAGCTCTCCAAGCAGCTCCTGAGGCGTTTTCCCCTGCTTCATCTGCGCGGATACCTTTTTCACCGCCGGCAGCGGACAGCTTCCTCCGGTGCGGCAGGCCGCCGCTGCCAGTATTTCGACCCAGGAAATGTGCTGTTCCTCTTCAAAGGCGGCAATGTCCTGTTCCATGGCATATTTCAGGGATTCGTAAGGTACCTGAAAATCCACCCAGCTGATGACCTTCGCCTGAGCCGGTACCGCCAGAACCGGCAGAATCAAAAGCATACAAAGAAACCGCTTCATTCCCCTCACCTCTTGGCTTTAGGGTATGAAGCGGTTTTTCTTTCATCCGTGGTAATTATTTCAGATCCCGAACCACATCCTTGGCAACTCTGTAGATATCCTCCATGGAGTTCAGGGACGTGATCTGATTTTTATAGTAGCTGCTGTGGGCCACGCCCCGCAGATACCAGGCAAAATGCTTTCTGGCTTCCAGACAGGCAATATGCTCACCGTGATCCTCCTCGGACAGCCGGAACTGGTTTACAGCCACGGCAATGCGGTCCTTCAGACAGGGTCTTCCGGGATATTCCTCTCCCTTCAGGGCAGCTTGGATCTCTTCAAAGATCCAGGGATCGCCGAAGACACTGCGGCCCACCATCAGTCCGTCGGCTCCTGTGCGCTTCATACAGCGAACTGCTGCCTCGCCGCCGGTAATATCCCCGTTGGCAATCACCGGGATGGAAAGCTGATCCTTGACCTTACGGATCATATCCCAGTCCGCCACGCCGGTATAGAGCATACTCCGGGTTCGTCCGTGGACGGCCACCATGGCAGCGCCGCAGTCTTCCATTCGTCTGGTAAAATCCAGCACATTGATGCTGCCCTTATCCCAGCCCAGGCGGCATTTCACGCTCACCGGAACATCCACAGCTTTGATAACTGCCTTCACGATTTCTCCTGCCAGCTCCGGGGTGCGCATCAGTCCGCAGCCGTCACCGGAATTGGCAATTTTCGGCATGGGGCAGCCCATATTGATGTCGATAAAATCACAGCCGGAGATTTCCAGTGCCAGCCGGGCACCCTCTGCCATGATTTCCGGGTCATTGCCGAAAATCTGGGCACCGCAGATGCTGCCTTCGTTTTTACGCAGTAATTTTGCACTTTTCTTGTCTTTATAGACCAGCGCCCGGGAGGATACCATCTCCGTCACCGTAACGCCCGCGCCCAGCTGCGCGCAGACCGTGCGGAAGGCCCAGTCTGTAACGCCTGCCATGGGGGCAAGAAACAGGGGATTGTTCACTTCTATATTGCCAATTTTCATGATTTTCTCTCTTTCTGATCGAATTCGGCACACCAACGCACCAATTCCTGCGAAATCATGGGGTTACGACCGGTCATCAAAATCGCATGCAAGTTATACCCTATGCAAGTAAATTGCCTGGCCGGCGGGGTCCTGATCCCGTCCTACATGGAATTATACTACATCCATCCCCTTTGCGCAAGTTAAAACAGCACCGTCAGTAGCCACAGCAGTCCTGTTACCAAAGCCCCTCCGCTGGCCCACACGGCTCCATACAAATAAAAGTGCCGTTTTCCGGCAGGCCTGTCACAGCCGCGGATGGCCTCCTGTGCTTCCTTCAGGAGCGCTTCATCGGTAATCCCCTCCCCTACTGCATTCTCCTTTAAAATAAAAATCGCCTGTTCAAACAGCTTCGGCTCCGGCCCATGAACCACGATCACCTGGCGGGAAATACCTTTTACCATAACGATCTTCCTCCCTTTACAAAAGATTCCTATGGCAAAAGTATTGCCGAATGAAAGCAGTTTCATTCGGCAATACCGGTTTCAATCTTCAATTTTGGTAATCGTCAACACATTTCCATCTTCGTTTTCCAGCACCTCCACCACTTCACTGACTGTCATTTCCGTTACAGTCCTGTTTCCATCGAATGTAGTAAAGCTCAAAGCTGCGGCAACTGAACAGATCAGTATCCAAATACCCAGCAATATTCCCAGTGCCGTCCAGATTCGCTTTGCACGGCGGTTCCTGATGGCAAGCTGTTCATTGATTCGAGACAATTGTTCCGCAATCTCATTGCGGTGTTCCACTTCTTTTTCCTCACCCAAAAGCTGGCTGACCGTCACTTCCAGAACCTCTGCAATTTTCTGCAGCATATCCGCATCCGGTACTGACAACCCCTTTTCCCATTTGGAAACTGTCTGCCGCACCACATTGACACGAATCGCCAGTTCTTCCTGAGTCAGGCCGCGGTTCTTTCGAAACGCTTTAATATTTTCCTGTAGCATAGTTTTATACCTCCTTTTTGGTATAAACCCACCTTATCAAACCCATTTATAAAACACAAGCAACGCAAATTAACATCCGGAAACTTGCAGCTTTCCACTGTCAACTGTCAATTTGATCCTTGGGCCGCTTATACCTTCCCTTCGGCTCCCACTCTTCCAGAGGATAACGCTGCATGGCGCCGAAGATCCGCTCCTTCAGATCCGGATAGGTCTGACTCAGGTTGTAAACCAGCTGTTTGACCTCTTCGCGCTTGGTGGCTTTATCCACAGGACAGCGGTTCTCCACAACAGGAAGTGCCTTGCGTACCGCGAAATTGTCAACGGTCTTCTCATGGATATACAGCATGGGACGGATCTGAATGATGCCGGTTCGATCCAGATTGGTCACCGGCTGGAAGCATCCGATGCGTCCTTCAAACAGTAGGTTCATCACAAACGTCTCCACCGCATCATCATAATGATGCCCCAGCGCCAGCTTGTTGAAGCCACGTTCCAGAATGGCCTGGTTCAGAGCGCCCCGGCGCATTTTAGCGCACATGGAGCAGGGATTTTTTTCCTTACGGTGATCAAAAATGATAGGGGCAATTTCTGTTTTGACAACGGTATAAGGTACGTTCAGCTCCCGGCAAAGTTCCTCGATGGGGCTGTAATCCATTCCGAGCCCCATGTCGATGGTCACCGCTTCCAGTTCGAAGGGCTGGTTAAAATACTGCTTCAGCCCCGCCAGCAGCACCAGCAGCACCAGAGAGTCCTTTCCTCCGGAGACACCGACTGCGATTTTGTCTCCGGCTGAAATCATATGATAATCGTCCACACAGCGGCGGACAAGGCCCATCAGCTTTTGCATAGTTGGGATTTCCTCCAAAAAGTTTTAAAAATAGGATGTTAGAAAAGCAGAGCATTCACGAGGATTTGAAAGCTTTTAAAAGCTTATATCGGTTTTCATAAATTTTCTCAAAAATGCTGTTGACATTTGATTTTGATTATGATATAAATTTCTAGCGTCTTGAAGATATTGTACTTTAAGCGCCTGAAAATGTCAAAATATTTTAATCCAATTGGAGGAAAACATAATGTCCACTACTCTGCTGAAGAAGGAGACCCTGGAGCGCAAGTGGTATGTTATCGATGCTGCCGGCAAGCCCCTGGGCCGTACCGCTGTCATCGCTGCTAACCTGCTGCGCGGCAAGCACAAGGCTGACTTCACTCCCAACGTTGACTGCGGCGATTACGTGATCATCATCAACACCGACAAGGCTATTCTGACCGGTAAGAAGCTGGATCAGAAGAAGTACTATCGTGTTTCCGGCTGGATTGGCGGTCTGAAGGAGACCAAGGCCCGTGACATGATGGCTGCCCGCAGCGACTACGCTATGGAGCTGGCTGTTAAGGGCATGCTGCCCAAGAACACCCTGGGCAAGCACGCTATGACCCGCCTGCACCTGTACAAGGACGCTGAGCACGCTCACGCTGCCCAGAAGCCCGAAGTTTGGACCCTGGACTAATTTGGAGGTAACTTAGAATGTACGAGAGCAAGAAGAAGTATTTTTACGGCACCGGCCGTCGTAAGTCCTCCGTGGCCCGCGTCCGCGTTTACGAGAACGGCACCGGCTCCATCATCATCAACGGCCGCGACATCGACGACTACTTCGGTCTGGAGACCCTGAAGCTGATCGTCCGTCAGCCCCTGGTCACCACTGACATGCTGGGCAAGGTCGACATCGTTGTCACTGTCGCTGGCGGCGGCGTTTCCGGCCAGGCCGGCGCTATCCGTCACGGCATCTCCCGCGCTCTGGTCACCCTGAATCCCGAGTACCGCGCATCCCTGAAGGCTGCCGGCTTCATGACTCGTGACCCCAGAATGAAGGAAAGAAAGAAGTACGGTCTGAAGGCCGCACGTCGCGCTCCCCAGTTCTCCAAGCGTTGATTTTTACCGTATTTCAAACCTATTTGCCTACAAAACACCGGAAATCCTCGGATTTCCGGTGTTTTTGCGTATATATCAGTTTGATCAACTTTGGCCAAATTTGACCGGATTTAACCATTTTTGAACCGGAATTTTTGTGCTAATAAGTGGACAAGTGGCCTTTTTGAGACCCATTTGTGATAAAAAATAGGACAAGTTTCGTCCTCTCCGAAGCCCATTTTTCGCTCCTCACCCCCTAATTTTCAGCCCTTAAAAGCTCCCAAAAACCGCAGCGGTCTTTTTGAACAGGTTTGACCAACTTTGATATTTTTTATTGTAGTTTATACTTTGCACCGTTGCACTCCCCCTCCGTTTCATGTACCATGGATGTAAGGAGGTGGATACCATGTTTCAGAAAAAGCGGTATCTGTATTTAAGCGAAGCTGAGTACAGCATTCTTGTAAAAAGCCTAATCCAATTAAAGAACAAGCTGATCCAGCAGAATCGTTTTACTGATTGCGTCGATGAATTGCTACTAAAGATCGTAACCTCCCCAACTGTAAAAATCTAATACATATCAAGCCGCCTATTCTGCTTTTCTGCGTGAATAGGCGTTTTTTTATTGATATCCATCCCCATTCAAGCAAAATCTCTGTACTTTAATCTTTTGATATAGTAGAATTATAGTAATATATTTTGCGAGGTGATATTATGGCACAGATTGATTCATATATCCGACGTGTAAATAAGGAATGCAATCTGACTCATCTTGAAGACATTTATGATTTGTATGAGTTTATTCCTAATGAAGATTTAAGGACATTGTTCGCAGCCTTTCATACACAGTTAAACTATTGGTTCAGTGTAATCAATAGTGATATCCGTTATCAATTTGATGAAGATGGCAATAAGGTATCCCAAGGTGGTTATTTTCATGCTGGAGATAGTAGAGCATATTTGTCGGTAATTGAACAAATCGATCAACTACGCAGCAAGCTCAAAGGAACTGCTTATGCATTCAAAATCTGTGATTCCAACTATGATGCTGCAATTAAGCATACAAGAAGATTTGTCGTAAAAAGTGGTGGAAGCACCATTCCTGAAGATTTTGCTGAGGTGGAAATTGCTGATTTAGCACCGGTTTTTCAGCTTGCAAATGGTATTTCTATAAAGCAGAACAATCAAGTTGTATATACTGATTTAGTACAAGTCGGAAAAGGATCTTATGCAAAAGTCTTCCGTTATACCGACCCCAATTATGATATTCCCATCGTATTAAAACGGGCAAATCCGGATTTGGATGACAAAGAGCTAGCTCGCTTTAAGCAAGAGTTTGATGTTTTAAAGTCTCTTCGATCCCCATATGTTATTGATGTTTTTTCATATAATTCTGAGGCTAACGAGTACACAATGGAATTAATGGACGAAACAATATGCGACTACATCGGTCGATATATTGGACCTAACAAGAACCAATTGACGTTACAAAAGAGGAAGGCAATAATTGCTCAAATATGTCGTGGGCTTGAGTATATCCATAGCAAGAAACTCCTGCATAGAGATATCAGCCTTACCAATGTATTTATTAAGCACTATGAGGATGTTGATGTTATTAAAATTGGAGACTTTGGGCTAGTAAAAATGCCAGACAGTAATCTTACAAGTCTACAGTCTGAACTAAAAGGTTCATTAAACGATCCTGATTTAATCAATGTCGGTTTTTCCAATTACGAGATGTGTCATGAGATTTTCGCATTAACTCGTCTCTGCACTTTTATTCTTACAGGAATGGCCACAGTACAAACTTTGAACGATGGTGCTATAAAAAGGTTTTGGTCCAAAGGGACCTCTCCTAATAGAGCTGAGCGTTTCAAAAGTGTTTCGGAGATTATGTCTGCTGTCCAGAAAATTACAGACGAAGACATGTTAGTAATTTGAAACAAGCTACTCACACAAACTAATAATTACATATTACAAAGCCGCTTATTCTGCTTTATACGCGAATAGGCGGCTTTTTGCATTTCCCTACATAGCCGTCTGCTTCACCGCAGACGGCTAAATCTATTTAAGGAGGAAAACCCCTTGGCAAAAACAAAAGTCATTGCTGTTGCCAACCAGAAGGGCGGTGTGGGTAAAAGTACCACGGTATTTAATCTCGGCGCAGGTCTGGTCGCAAACGGCAAAAAGGTTCTGCTTGTGGACGTAGATCCCCAGGGAGACCTTACGAAAATGCTGGGGCTAAGAAAGCCGAATGATTTGCCGCTGACACTGGGCAATGTTATGAGCAATATCGTAGCAGGTGTCAGCGGCAGCGAGCATCCAGAGATCATGCAGCACCATGAGGGATTCGACTTTGTTCCCGGAAACCGCAGCCTGTCGGCGGTGGAAGTCAGTCTGGTCAATGCCATGAGTCGGGAAACGGTACTGCGGCAGTACATTAACACAGTCAAAAATGATTATGATTATGTTCTGCTGGATTGCCGTCCCGCTCTGGGTATGTTGGTTATCAATGCCCTGTCAGCATCCGACTATGTGCTGATTCCCGTGCAGGCGGAGTATTTTGCAGCAGAAAACATGACGGAGCTGATTAGTACCGTCCAAAGCATCAAACGGCAAATCAATCCCAAGCTGAAGATCGGCGGAGTCTTCATGACTATGGCCAACGATACCAATTTCCGAAGGGATATTGTTGCATCGGTCAGAGAAGCTTACGGAAAGCATCTCCCCATCATGCGGACGGTCGTTCCGGACACAGTTCGCCTTGCAGAAATCAGCACAGCAAATCGTAGCATATTCAAGCACGAACCCAAAGGCAAGGCCGCAGATGCCTACCGCACTCTTGTACAGGAGGTAATGGACATTGGTGAAAAACAGCGCAGCAGGTCTGTTAACGTCACTAGATGACCTGTTCTCTACGCAGGAAGAACGGGAAATTGCCGCCCAGCCGAGAGTTGAGGATATTCCTATCGATCAGATCGACGATTTTCCCGACCATCCTTTTAAGGTGCGCATGGACGGTGCCATGGTTCGGCTCGTGGAGAGTGTGGGCCAGTACGGTGTATTGGAACCTTGCCTTATCCGTCCCAAACCTGATGGCCGATATGAAATGATAGCAGGCCACCGTAGAAAGGAAGCCTGCATCATGGCAGACTGCCCCTCCATTCGCTGCATCGTGCAGGAAATGACGGACGATCAGGCTGTTATTATCATGGTGGACTCCAATCTGCACCGTGAGGAAACCCTGCCTTCAGAAAAGGCATTTGCCTATAAGATGAAGCTGGATGCCATGAAACGGCAGGCTGGCAGACCTACCAAAGATAATTCTGCAACAGTGTTGCAGAATTACGGTGGTAAAACTTCCCGTGAGATATTGGCAGAGCAAGCCGGAGAAAGCCATGAGCAAATTCGGAAGCTGATTCGTCTGACCTACCTTATCCCGGAGATTCTGGAAATGGTAGACAACTCCGTTCTGAAAAAAAAAGATAAGCTGCAAATTGCCCTGCGGCCTGCTGTGGAGTTGTCCTATCTGACAGAGCAGGAACAACATGACCTAAATGAAACCATGATGACAGAGGATCGTACCCCCTCCCATGCCCAAGCCATCAAAATGCGGAAATTCTCCCAAGATGGCAGGCTAAATATGGATGTTATCTTCTCCATCATGCAGGAAGAAAAGCCTAACCAAAAGGAACAATTCAAAATCCCCAGAGATCGTATCAGCAAGTATTTTGCACCGGGGACGCCTGCGCAGAAAATTGAAGATACGATTGTAAAAGCATTGGAACTGTATCAAAAACGGCAACGAAGTTTGCAGAGATAAGGAGCTACTTTCAAGGGGGCAGTCTATCCTTTTTTCGGGAAGCCGAAACAGGGAAATTCTGCGGTTCCCCCTCTCCACACCTCACCCCCTCCAAACTAGCTGTACCTACCGAAAATGAGATACAGTACCCGTGCAAACACGCACAACTTCAAACACTTTTGTGGCCCCTGCTGATTGAAGTGCCCCCTGTCAAGTAGACAGTAGAAAAAACAAAATATTCTGTTGTGTGATCCCACCCTGCTGTGCAGCAGGGTGGGAATTTCTCATGCCGCATAGGCATAATGGAATTCCATAGGTGTCATGCA
>JAFQHF010000112.1 GCA_017398105.1 Oscillospiraceae bacterium
TCGCCATCCAGGGACACATCGTACTGCATCACGATCTCAAAAGACCATAGACCGTATTTTTCATAGAATGCCTCGCTGTCAGCATTGTACTCTGCCGCCAGCAGCGCCACCTCGGGGTCGGCGACCATGATCATGCGCAGATGGTCGTGATGACCTTCGGTTGCATCCCCGTCGGTATAGACAAAGTAATTCGGGGCTTTGGGCGTGGGAAGCTCGAAGGCTCCGATGTCCTGCTCCGCCGCAAATGCCGCCGGGACGGACAGGCTCAAGCACATCAGCAGCGCAAGCAGAAGGGAAAGAATCTTTTTCATAATTCCAACCTCCGTTTCATTCCACAGGGAGGGATTCCATCAGGCCCTCCAGCTCACCGAGCTGCTCAAACAGCTCTCCCAGTCCGCCCAGCCCGCCCATCTCGGCGGTGAACTGCTCGAAATAAGGAGCGGCTGCGTTCAGCAGGGCCTTTGCCGCAAAACCCAGAAGCAGGGACAGGATCAGGGCAATGACGAACCAGATCAGAGTAGCCCGGGCAAAGCTGCGCAGGCTCTTGCGTTTGGGCACGAAGCACATGATGATACAGGCGAGCTGACCGATAACGGGCAGCGCAAACAGCAGCATCAGCCCGAAAAAGGTGCCGGTTCCCACCGGCTCCTCCGTGGGAACCACAGGAGCAGCGGGGGGAGGGGGTGCAGGGGGTGCAGTCTGGATCGGCTGCGTCCAGACCGTGGGCTGGGGCTCCGGCGCAGCAGGAGCAGAGCCGGAAGCGCCGCAGTTGGTGCAGAATGCGGCATCAGGGTTCAGCTCCGCACCGCAGGTGGTACAAAACCGTGCCATAGTAAGACCCCTCTCTCAGTTAGTCCTGACGGGTGCCGCAGTTGCCGCAGAACCGCATTCCCTCGGCGATCTCCACACCGCAGCCGGTGCAGAAGCGCTTGGCGGGAGCGGGCTCCGGGAGCCGGGTGCCGCAGGCACTGCAAAACTTGACACCGACAGCGTATTCGGCACCGCATTCGGGACAGGCCACCAGTCCGGCTGCTGCCCGTGCGGCAGCTTCTGCCTCTTCCTTTTCCCGGGCAGCAGCGGCCTCGGCCTCCGCCTTTTCCCGCGCTGCCTGGTCCTTGGCATCCTTTTCCGCCTGGATCTGGGCAATGCGCTCGTTCAGCTCCGTCCGGGTGGCGGCGAAGCCCTGGAGCTGGACCAGCAGCTCGGGATACTCCTCAGCAGCACCCTTCTCGTAGACCTGGCGGCCCAACTGGGCGAAGACCTCGTCCTCCTTTTTCGTCAGATCCTTCAGCTCGTTCTGGGCATTGAAAATCTTCACATCGGGGGAATCCTGGGGGGCCAGAGAAGCCAGGCCCTTCATCAGTCCGTCAAATAATCCTGCCATTATTCTTTACCTCCTGTTAAAGTTTTGCGCCGCAGGAGCCGCAGAAGGTGGCACCGGGCTCATTTTTTGCGCCGCACTGACCGCAGAAGCAGCCCTGGGCGGGTGCGGCAGCGGGAACGGGTGCGGGATTCAGGTTGTGTGCGGGAGCAGGTGCGGCACTCCAGCCGGACTGTGCAGCCTCCTCCTTACCCTTATTCCACAGCTCCTTAAAGCTGGAGGAGATGTTGCTCAGGGGGGTGTAGAGGTCCACCGCCAGCCGGGTGGTGGGAGCCACGCTCATGTAGCCGGACATGGTTTGGCAGAGGATGTAGCTGTCAAGAAAAGCGAACTTCACCACCCAGGCCACAAGACAAGCCAGGATGAAGGCCACCAGACCGCTCCACTTCAGGAGCTTGAACAGCA
>JAFQHF010000045.1 GCA_017398105.1 Oscillospiraceae bacterium
TCCTATCGCTGCGGCCCGGACTGAAATATTCCAGTTGCAGGGCATTACCCCGACCAAGGTTATCTTTGAGGACATTGCCCTGTTGGAGCAGCTTCAGGACGCACAGATGGCGGATTTTTCTGCTGCTGAAGAGATTGCTGCATCCACTCCGGACGATGTTCCTGCGGCACCGGAGCAGGCGCTGGACGAATATCCTATGCCTGATCCCGGACATACAGTTGCTGATCTGGAAGCTGTAAGTTATATGGATGGCGATATGCTGCCCCTTTCCAGAGAAATTGCAATGGAACTCTACGAAAAGGACTTCACAATCTATGCCATAACCAATGCGGGTAAGGCTGAAATGATTTTCGATGTAGAGGACTTCACAACGCAGGCAGATGGTGTTCTCTTTGCGGTCGAGCGTGAGGAATGGGAAACCAGCCCGGACTTCCATCAGCGTATCGTAGACCGTTTGGGACAGCAGGAACAGCGTGAGCAAGCGTTCCTGCAGCACAGCGGCGATGCCTTTGCAATCTATCAGCAGACGGATGGTTCTCCTGGTCGTTTCCGCTCTTTTGACGAGCAGAAAAACGGTGTGGAGCGTAGCGGCTATAATCTGGTGTACACCGGGACGCTGCCTGAAGGTAAAGATACTGGCACCCATTTGAACACCCTCTGGCACAAATTCAACGTGGATCATCCTGTGGACTATCACCGTCCGAGCCTGTCTGTAAGCGACATCGTTGCGCTGAAGGTGGATGGCGTAGTATCTTGTCACTACGTTGATTCCTTCGGATATAAGGATGTGCCTGAGTTTATTCCTCCGGAGAATTATCTGAAGGCTGCGGAAATGACCATCGAGGATGATTACAACATGATCGATGGCATTATCAACAACGGCACAAAGCAGACAGTCGCTGAACTGGAACAGCAGGCACGATCTGGTCAGCCTATTTCCTTGATGGATCTCGCAGAAGCAGTCCATCGTGAAGAGAAGGAAAAGAAAAAGTCTGTTGTTGAGCAGTTGAAAAGTCAGCAGAAATCCAAGCAGGAACACAAAAAAACGGCACACAAAAAACGTGCAGAATTGGAGGTATAACCATGAATGAGTTCACCTTTGAAGAAACCAATCTTATGTGCATCTACAACACCGGCTCCCGTGAGGGACTGATTACTGCGCTGGAAGAGATGCAAGAGCATCTGGAAGCAGACGAAACCGAACTGAAAAGCCTGACGGTTTCCACTCTGGCGAAGCTCCGAAAGATGACTGACGAAGAGTTCAATCAGCTGGAGCTTTATCCGGACTTTGACGAGTAAAAACCATCAAATAAGTGGACGGTCGAAAGGCCGTCCACTTGCTATATTCAGACCCGAAAGGAGGTACAACCATGCCTACAAAAGCAGAAAAATATGCTCAGATGGCAGATGAACAGGCTGTCCGTCTTACACGAAGTTGGCAGGAATGGGCATCGTTCCTGACAACTGCATCCCGTCTGTACAAATATCCCTACCATGAGCAGCTGCTGATCTATGCCCAGCGTCCTGATGCAACGGCCTGTGCAGATTATGAACTGTGGAATAAGCGTATGGGTCGCTATGTGCGTCGAGGTTCTACCGGCATTGCACTTCTGGATGACAGCGGTGATCGTGTGCGACTTCGTTATGTGTTTGATATTTCTGATACCGGTGAGCGTGAGAACTCCCGTCGTCCTTTCCTCTGGTCGATGGAAGAGAGCCATGTTGCACCGGTTCAGGCCATGATCGAACAGAGATATGATGTTTCCGGTAAAGATGGATTGGCACAACAGCTTGCTGATCTTGCCGGCAAATTGGCAGACGAATACTGGAATGACCATCAGTATGACATCAGCCACATCGTTGACGGTTCTTTCTTGGAAGAGTATGATGACCTAAACATGGCACTCCAATTCAAATCTGCGGCAACCATCAGTATCACATATTCTCTTATGTCCCGCTGTGGTTTGAATCCGGAGCAGTATTTTGACCATGAAGATTTCATGGCAATCTTTGATTTCAATACTCCGGCAACCGTAGCCGCCTTGGGTACTGCGGTCAGCCAAATCAACCAGCAAGTTCTCCGTCAGATCGGCGTTGTAATTCAGAACGCAGAGCGGGAGAAATACGCACAGAAAAACCAGACACCTACAATTGAAAGGAGCGCAAGCGATGAACAACATGACATATCTGAAAACCGGAGATTATCTGATCCCGAACCTCACCCTGACCAATCCTCCGACGAAGCCCCTGGGCAAGTACGGCAGGATGAGAAGAGCGTATTTGAAGGAGCATCGCCCGATCCTGTACAGCCAGCTGATCCTGTCCGAGAAGCTGTACCCGCATCTTCTGGAGATCGAGGAAGCGGCGAACAGCCGACTGGAAGTGTTGATGCCCCAGCTGATGAAGGAAGCGGGAGCAACGGAAGAACTGAAAGGCACCGATCAGATGAAGTGGGTCGGACTGGCGAACAACTGCAAAGCACAGGCCGAGGAAATGATCCTGGAGGAACTTATCAACAGCTAAGCCTTGACTTGTTCCTGTCTGAAGCGGAGCAGATCAGCCAAATTGATGAAGCGGAGAGTGTACCAAGTACGCCCTTCGCTTTTTCTTTTACAGAAGAGCAGATCGATCATGTGCTTCGCTTGGGCAGCAATACTGACGAGCATCGAAAACTGGTCGCTGCTGAATATATGAAGCAGAAGCCTATCGAGGATATTGCGGAGCGACTGAGCAAAATCTATCACGGCGGCAATGGTTTCCAGGTAAACGGTCAGGATATTTCTGCGTGGTATGACGAAGAAGGTATCCATCTGGCACGTGGCAAGTCTGCCCGATACGTAAGTTCCTCTCAAACGCTTTCCTGGGTAGACGTTGCAGAAAGAATTGGACAGATGATGGAAAACGGAAGTTTTGCATCGAACGTAGAACTTGCCGAAGCTGCCAGCTATGACCGTATGCAGTTGTCAAAGGCTGTATGGTTCTTCTATCAGGATTTCAGCAAGGCGGCAATGGAACAGAATCTAATGCCGTGTCTGGCCCATATTCGCAGAAATAATTTCCCGGATGAAACGCAATGGCTGGCCGATCAGCTGCTTGACCCCGATTTTCGTTCGACAATTATCGACGAATATCGACAGTTCCTTGCATTGCACGATCAGGATCGGTCGTTGCTTCGGTTCCATTATCATAACCTTCCTGAACTGCTGACACGCTTGGAAGAATCTCAGCTGCCCTTGAAGGAATACTCTTCTGAAATGGCAGAGGTTATCGCAGTTCCAAAGTTCATCACAGAAGATGAAATTGATGCCGCAATCACCCGTGGTTCCGGTTTTGAAGGTGGCAAGAGAAGAATCTATGAGTTCTACCAGACACCCCATTCCCCGCAGGAACAGGCTGAATGGCTGAAAAAGGAGTATGGTACCGGTGGCAGATCTCATGCGCTATCCCTGGCTACCCATAGCAGCGAAGATCACGACAGTAAAGGTGTGCGATACCAAAAAGATGGCTGCGACGAAGTGAAATTCTCCTGGCTGAACATGGCCAAGAGAATTGAGAACCTGATGCAGAAAGACCGGTATCTTACACCTGAAGAGCATGAACAGCGCACAGCGGTGTATGCTGAAGAACAGGCACAAGCTGAGATCCGTCCTTTTGCAGAAGTTTATAACGAACTGAAGGAAACACATCCAGACGATATTGTGCTTTATCAGGTAGGCGATTTCTATGAAATGTACGGCGAGGATGCACGGATTGTTGCTCAGAAGCTGGACTTAACCCTTACACAGAGAATGGTGCAGGGTGTTGGCAAGGTGGAAATGTGCGGTGTTCCGAGTGCTGAGCTGGACAGATATATTGAAAAACTACGCCACGATTTTCCTATTACTGTCTATGCCGGTACGGGCAATGACCGTAATCTGTACTCTTTACCCAAGCTGAAAGCTGAAAAAGCTCCTGTTGAAGTTGCCGCACAATATACCATTACGCAGAACGATATTGACGAAGCTATAAAGCGATGGAATGGCAATCCGGAGAGCAAACGGGCTGTGTTCAAATACATGGAAGATCATGGTCGTGAACGAGAAACCGCTGATTGGCTTGCGAAGGAATACGGCAGTGATCCAGCATCCCCGATGTTGATTACCGTAGCTGGAACAGATGCCAGCACGGAACTGTCTTGGGCGAAGGTTCAGAAAAGAATTGCACAGCTGATTCGTCACGAAAAGTTCTATACACAGGAAGAGTATGATCGCTTCGATGACGTTGATCCTGTGGCAATCCGTGAGCAGCTTGCGGAAAGTGGGATTGAAAATGGAGTGGTTGTCGATCCTGACAAGCTCAATGACAATCCTTTCATTCAGCAAG
>JAFQHF010000046.1 GCA_017398105.1 Oscillospiraceae bacterium
GTCCTTCTACGAGTTCCCCGGCGACGACATCCCCGTCATCCAGGGTTCCGCTCTGAACGCTCTGATCTCCGAGTCCAACGACATCAACGCTCCTGAGTTCGCCTGCATCAAGGCTCTGATGGACGCTGTTGACGAGTATATCCCCACTCCCGACCGTAAGGCTGACATGCCCTTCCTGATGCCCGTTGAGGACGTCTTCACCATCTCCGGCCGTGGTACCGTTGCTACCGGCCGTGTTGAGCGTGGCCAGATCAACAAGAACGACAAGGTCGAAATCGTTGGCCTGCGTGAGGACAAGAAGGACACCGTCGTTACCGACATCGAAATGTTCCACAAGCTGCTGGACTACGCAGAAGCTGGCGACAACATCGGCGCTCTGCTGCGTGGTGTTGACAAGAAGGAAATCGAGCGCGGCCAGGTTCTGTGCAAGCCCGGTTCCATCAAGCCCCTGACCAAGTTCTCCGGCCAGGTTTACGTCCTGTCCAAGGAAGAAGGCGGCCGTCATACTCCCTTCTTTAACAACTACCGTCCTCAGTTCTACTTCCGTACCACTGACGTTACCGGCATCATCTCCCTGCCCGAAGGCACCGACATGTGCATGCCCGGCGACAACGTCATCATGAACGTTGAGCTGATCACCCCCATCGCTATCGAGAAGGGCCTGCGTTTCGCTATCCGTGAAGGCGGCCGTACCGTCGGTTCCGGCGTTGTCACCGAGATCTACGAGTAATCAATAGCTTTTACCTGTTTGAAAAATCCCCAGCCTCCGGGCTGGGGATTTTTTTGACCGAACGGTAAAGAAACGGTAAATACGGCCATTTTAAAGGTTACACGGTTGCGGTGCGCAGAACTTTATGTTACAATTACAATGTAATATTCTGTGGGAAATAAGGTGATGTGTTGAAAGAATTGAAGGCAAAAATTATGGAAGCTCTGTATTCGGCACTTCCGATAACGGTGATCGTCTATGTCCTTGCGATGACTCCGCTGATTAATCTGTCGAAGGCCGAACTGATCACGTTTACTGTGGGTGCGGTTATGCTGGTCGTCGGCATTGGCCTGTTCAGTCTCGGCGCAGATCTTGCCATGACGCCTATGGGTTCGCATGTGGGTGCCGGCCTGTCCCGTCAGAGGAAGCTGGGCCTACTGCTGGGTGTCTGCTTTGTTCTGGGTATGCTGATTACCATTGCAGAGCCTGATCTGCAGGTTCTTGCCAATCAGGTCAGTGCGGTCATGAATGGTACGCTGCTGATCTATGCGGTTGGCCTTGGTGTCGGCGCGTTCCTGGTGATTGCGATCCTGAAGATCGTTTTCCGCAAATCCCTTTCCCATATTCTGATGCTGTTTTACATGCTTCTGTTTGCACTGGCCCTGCTGCTGGTGGTCAATGGCAATGAAGCGCTTCTGCCGATGGCATTTGACTCCGGCGGAGTGACGACTGGCCCCATTACGGTGCCCTTTATTATGGCGCTGGGCGTTGGTATTTCCAATGTTCTGGGTGACCGCAGAAGCAAGGAAAACTCCTTTGGTCTGGTGGCCCTTTGCTCCGTTGGCCCGATCCTGGCGGTATTGCTGCTGGGTATCTTCTCCAGCAATGACCTGACTTATGCCGTGCCGGATTATTCTGTCAGCGAGGATGTGCTGGGGACATTCGTGCATACTGCAGGTCACACCTGCAAGGAGGTTGCCGTTGCACTGGGAATGATCGTCGTGTTCTTCCTGGTGTGCCAGTTTGCGTTCCTGAAACTGAGCAAACGGCAGCTGCATCGCATTGCCGTTGGTGTAGCCTTTACATATGTGGGTCTTGTGATTTTCCTGACCGGTGTCAATGTGGGCTTTATGCCCGTCGGCTACAAGATGGGCTATGAGCTGAGCCAGATCGGTGACACGTTCCTGATCGTGTTTGGTCTGGTGGTTGGTGTGCTTGTGGTTCTGGCAGAACCTGCCATTCATGTTCTGAACAGCCAGGTCGAAGATGTTACCGGCGGCCTGGTAAACAAGCGTTCCATGATGGTGGGACTGTGCATCGGTGTGGGTGCTGCCATCGCTCTGTCCATGATTCGCATCATCTACGATTTTTCTCTGGTTTACTATGTGATTCCGGGCTATTTCATCTCTCTGGCCCTTTCCCTGTTTGTGCCTCCTGTGTACAGCGCCATTGCCTTTGACTCCGGCGGTGTGGCCAGCGGCCCTATGACCTCCGGCTTTATTCTGCCCTTTGCGGTAGGTGCCTGTGTCAGTCTGCAGGGCGGCGAAGCTGTCCTGCGGGATGCCTTTGGTGTTGTGGCTTTGGTTGCGATGGCCCCACTGATCACGATCCAGCTGCTGGGCTTCCGCGGTATCATCGCAGAAATGATCGCCGAAAAGAAGGCAATGAAGCGCATCCTGGATGCGGACGATCAGCAGATCATCAATTTTATGTGACAGGAGGCATTCTATGAGCAATACGATCAACGATTCCGCAATTAAAAAGCTGAAACTCCTGTTTACGGTTGTGGACCGTCCCAAGGGTGAGTTCTATTTGGATGTGATCAGTCAGTTTGATGTAAACTGCCAGCTTGCCATGGGCGGCCTTGGCACGGCGACTTCGGAGCTGGTGGAACTGCTGGGTCTGGAGCCCCACAAAGCGGTGATCCTCAGTGTTGTCCGGGAAGACAAGGTGGAAGAGGTCATGAACACATTGGAGGACAAGTTCCGCACCATCCGCAATGGCAAAGGCATTGCCTTTGCGGTACCGCTGAGCAGCGTCATCGGCGTGAATTTGTATCGGTTCTTAAGTGACAGGAGGGAAGTGTAATATGAAGACCAACGACCATGAGGTGGTATTTGCCATCGTCAATTCCGGCTATGCTGAGGATGTTATGGATATTGCCCGGGAGCAGGGCGTCCGGGGCGGAACGATTCTGAATGCCAGAGGTGTAGTCCGGGAGGAGGCCGCAGCCTTCTTCGGCATCACCCTCCACCAGGATAAGGAAATTCTGATGATGGTTGTAGAGAAGTCCATCCGGGATAATGTGCTTAACGCTATCTATAAGCAGATGGGCATGAAGGGTAAGGCCAAGGGCATTGCCTTCTCCCTGCCGGTTTCCGATGTGGCAGGCCTGGCGCCTGCGGTTCCGGAAAAGGAAAAAACAGAAGAATGATTCAGACTGAGCACCACCTTCGGGTGGTGCTCAGTCTGTAGAAAAAGCCTCGCAGAGTTTTCCGCGCAAGCGGAAAATAAAGTGAAAAATATTTTCTGCCAGGGCGTGTACCTGGCAGAAAATACTTCTCGGGCTGCAAGTGTGGAATTTCTTCGCCATAGGCTATGGGGCCCCCATCAAGCAAATTGTGCTTGATGGGGAGAGGAGATGCGCAGATACAGGTGGAATTTTCTGCTTGCAGAAAATGCAACAGTGTATCTGATGCATCGACG
>JAFQHF010000113.1 GCA_017398105.1 Oscillospiraceae bacterium
AGACTTTCCTCAAAGGTTCTGCCGACACTCATGGTTTCGCCGGTTGCTTTCATTTGCGTTCCCAAACGGTTATTGGCATCGGAGAATTTATCAAAAGGGAATCGTGGCATTTTGGTGACCACATAATCCAGCGCCGGTTCAAAGGCGGCGCAGGTATTGGCAAGCATGATTTCATCCAGTGTCATACCGATACAGATTTTCGCGGAAACTCTTGCAATGGGATAACCGCTGGCCTTGGAAGCAAGGGCAGAACTGCGGGACACTCTGGGATTCACTTCGATCAGATAATACTGGAAAGAATTGGGATCGAGAGCAAACTGGACATTGCAGCCGCCCTGGATCTTCAGTGCCCGGATCAGCTTTAAGGCGGAGTCCCGGAGCATATGGTATTCTTTGTTGGTCAATGTTTGGGAAGGGCATACCACAATGGAGTCACCGGTATGAATACCAACAGGATCCAGGTTTTCCATATTGCAGACGGTAATGGCGGTATCCCTGGCATCCCGCATGACCTCGTATTCGATTTCCTTATAACCCTTGATACTTTTCTCCACAAGTACCTGATGGACAGGGGAGAGGACCAACGCATTCTTCATGATTTCCCGGAATTCTTCCTCGTTGTCCGCAAAACCACCACCTGTACCGCCAAGGGTAAAGGCGGGGCGAAGAACAACAGGATAACCGATTTCTGCTGCTGAGCGCAGCCCTTCTTCCATGGAATTGGCGATCATGGATGGAAGAACAGGTTCTCCCAATTGCTGACAAAGCGCCTTGAACAGTTCCCGATCCTCTGCCAATTCGATGCTTTTTCCCGGCGTTCCCAGAAGCTGGGTATGACATTCTTTTAGAATGCCCTTCTTTTCAAGCTGCATGGCAAGATTCAGTCCCGTCTGTCCACCAAGTCCGGGAATGATAGCATCAGGTCGTTCATAGCGGACGATGCGGGCAATGTATTCCAGTGTCAGCGGTTCCATATAGATCTTATCCGCAATGGAAGGATCCGTCATAATGGTGGCGGGATTGGAATTACAGAGGATCACCTCATAGCCCTCCTCTTTCAGTGCCAGACAGGCCTGTGTGCCAGCATAGTCGAACTCTGCTGCCTGGCCGATGACAATGGGACCGGAACCGATGACCAGTATTTTATGGATATCTGTTCTCTTAGGCATGATCGCATTCCTCCATTCTGCGGATAAATTCATCAAACAGATAGCTGCTGTCCTGGGGACCGGGTGCGCTTTCAGGATGGTATTGGACGCAGAATAAATGATCCTTCTCGCAGCGCAGACCTTCCACCGTTTTGTCCAGCAGATTGATATGGGTTACTTCCAGACCAGTGCCGGCAAGACTTTCCCGGTCTACCGCATAGGAATGGTTCTGAGAGGTGATCTCTACTTTACCTGTAATCAGATTCTGTACCGGATGATTACCGCCCCGGTGTCCGAATTTCAGTTTGTAGGTTTTGGCTCCATAAGACAGCGCAATGATTTGGTGTCCCAGACAGATACCGAAAATTGGATACTTTCCCCGGAGCTGCCGTACCAGTTCAATGACCGGGATCACATTCTCCGGATTTCCCGGGCCATTGGAAAGAAAAATCCCGTCCGGATGCAGCTGCTCTACGTTTTCTGCTGTTGTGTTCCATGGAACGATGGTCACATCACAATTTCTTTGATTCAGACTGCGGATAATATTGTGCTTGATCCCGCAATCTACAGCCACGACATGATATTTTGGTTTTTCTGCAGGGGAAACCCAGCTCGTTTTCGTGCTGACCTGCTGTACCTGATTTGTGGGGAGGTGCGTGCTGTGCAGTCGGGCGAGACCTGCCAGATTGGGGGTGGAACCTTGTGTGATCAGTCCTTTGCAGGTTCCTTTGTCGCGGATATGCCGTGCCAGACGGCGTGTATCTACCCCGGCAATTCCTGCGATTCCATGGCGCTGCATAACCTGTTCCAAGGTTTCTTCAGCCCGGAAATTGGAAGGCTGTTCATTGTATTCCCGGACGATCAAAGCGCTGATAGTCGGCACTTTCGTTTCATAGTCGTCAGTACAGATGCCATAGTTGCCAATCAGCGGATAGGTCATAACAACGGCCTGCCCGGTGTAGGAAGGATCCGAAAGGATCTCCTGATAACCCACCATGGAAGTGTTGAAAACCACTTCAACGATTTTTTCAGAATCGTCACCGAAACCGAATCCATAGAATTCGGCTCCATCTTCCAGGATGATCTTTTTATCATACTCCCGAATCATAATTGTTTCCTGCCTTTCACCAAGGATAGCTTCTGCTCAAACTGATCTTTTCTGGTATCTTTGGGGATTTCCGTAGGATACCGTCCGGAGAAGCAGGCACTGCAATAGGCTGTATTTCCGCAGAGGTTTTCCAGATTTTCCAGGGGAAGATATCCCAGAGAATCCACACCAATGATTTTGGCAATTTCTTCTACGCTGTGATGACAGGCGATCAGGTGATCCTGAGAATCAATATCGGTGCCATAGTAGCACGGATACAGAAAAGGTGGAGCGGAGATACGCATATGGATCTGCTTTGCACCTGCATTTTTAAGCAGTGTGACGATTCTGGCGGAGGTGGTGCCGCGAACGATGGAATCATCGATCAAAACGACACGCTTTCCCCTGACCACACTTTCTACAGGGCTTAATTTGATCTTCACCTGATCCACCCGGTGATCCTGACCGGGAGAAATGAAGGTACGCCCTATGTATTTGTTTTTGATGAGTCCCATACCGTAGGGAATCCCGGATTCCTGGGAATATCCCAGGGCAGCATCCAGTCCGGAATCCGGAACACCGATGACAATGTCCGCATCCACCGGATGCGCCTTTGCCAGAATGATGCCGGCTCTCCTTCGGGCATCATGAACGCTGATCCCCTCAATGACAGAATCCGGACGGGCAAAGTAGATATGCTCAAAGATGCAGAGTTTTTGGGGAGCGGTGCTGCAGTGCCGTTGATCGCTATGAACGCCGCTGCGGTCAATGGTCAGGATCTCGCCGGGAAGAACATCCCTTATGATTTCCGCGCCTACCGCATGGAGAGCGCAGCTTTCGGAAGCCACTATATAGGTGCCGTCAGCCATTTGCCCATAGCACAGTGGGCGGAAACCATGGGGATCCCGGACGGCGATCAGCTTCGTGGCGGACATCAGAACCAGAGAGTAGGCTCCGTCTAATTTTTTCATTGCGTTGCTGACAGCTTCTTCAATGGAGGGAGCGGAAATACGCTCTCTGGTGATCACATAAGCGATGGTTTCTGTGTCAGAGGTGGAATGGAAAATCGCGCCGGACAGTTCCAACTCCTGCCGCAGGAGCAGGGCATTGCTTAGATTTCCGTTATGGGCTACTGCCAGCTTTCCTTTCAGATGGTTGACTTGAATGGGTTGGCAGTTGCTCAGGTTATTGCCACCGGTGGTGCCATAGCGAACATG
>JAFQHF010000047.1 GCA_017398105.1 Oscillospiraceae bacterium
AATTTCTCAACAGGCCGGTGAAAACCGTGGGATAAGTGCGCCTTCCAGGCCCCCTTTCCCCAAAATTTCAAAATCCAATCTTGATTAAGGTATCTTTGACTCTGTTGCTTTCCGTTTTTCAGAGTTTTTAGAGATTCCCAAAAATTTTGCAGGCGTTTTCCCCAAAAATGGCGATTCAGGGCCGGATTTCGGGAAGCGGCTGCCTGCTTGTTATGTCTTTTTGACAATTTTTGAAAGGAGATTTATTCAATTTGGCAGAAAAACTGAAAATTATTCCTCTCGGCGGCCTGGATGAGATCGGCAAAAACATCACGCTGCTGGAGTACGGTAAGGATATGATCGTCATCGACTGCGGTGTCGGCTTCCCGGAGGAGGACATGTACGGCGTGGATCTGGTGATCCCCGATTTTTCCTACCTGGTGGAAAACCAGAAAAAACTGAGAGGCTTCTTCATCACCCACGGACATGAAGATCACATCGGCTCCATCCCCTACGCCATGCGGGAGGTCACCTGTCCCGTTCACGGCACCGCCATGACCAACGGTCTGATCAAGCTGAAGCTGGAAGAGCACAGGCTGCTGGACAAGGTCAAGCTGGTCACCCACAAGCCCGGCGATATCGTGAAGGCCGGCTGCTTCCAGGTGGAATTCATCCATGTGAACCATTCCATTGCCGATGCCTGCGCCCTGGCCATCCATACCCCCGTGGGCACTGTGATCTTCACCGGCGACTTTAAGATCGATCCCACCGCCAAGGACGGCATGATGGATCTTGCCCGTCTGGGTGAGCTGGGCACCCAGGGTGTTCTGGCATTGCTGGCTGACTCCACCAACGTCGAGCGCAGCGGCTACACCCCCAGCGAAAATCTGGTCGCCGAAAGCCTGGACAGGCAGTTCAAGAACTGCGACCAGAGGATCATCGTCACCACCTTCGCCTCCAACATGCACCGCATCCAGTCCATTCTGGCCTGCGCCCAGCGCCACGGCCGGAAGGTGGCCGTCACCGGACGGAGCATGGAGAATATGCTGAAGGTCGCCCAGGAGCTGGGCTATCTGAAGGTCAAGCAGGGCACCATCGTGGATCTCGCCTCCATCAAGAGCCTGCCCAAGAACAAGGTGGTCATCGTTTCCACCGGCTCCCAGGGCGAAAACATGTCCGCTCTGTACCGGATGGCCTTTAATACCCATAAGCAGGTGGATATCACCGCCGGTGACCGGATCATCATTTCCGCCTCCGCCATTCCGGGCAACGAAAAGGCTGTGTCCCGGATCATCAACGAGCTGTACCGCAAGGGTGCGGATGTGGTTTATGAAAAGAGCGAAGGTCTGCACGTTTCCGGCCACGCCTGCCAGGAGGAGCTGAAAATCGTGCACGGTCTGGTGCGTCCCAAGTTCTTCCTGCCTGTTCACGGCGAGCAGCGGATGCTGCAGATCCACTCCAGACTGGCCCAGTCCATGGGCATGAACCCCAAGAATATCTTCATCGGTGAGATCGGCACCGTGTTCGAACTGTCCGGCAAGACCTGCAAGGTCAAGGGCACCGTGCCCGCAGGCAAGGTCTTCGTGGACGGCAGCGGTGTGGGCGATGTGGGCAGCGTAGTCCTGCGGGACCGCAAGCACCTGGCCGAGGACGGTATGGTCGTTGTGGTGGTGAATCTCAGCGCTGAGGACGGCTCCGTTCTCACCGGCCCCGACATCATCACCAGAGGCTTTATCTATGTAAAGGAATCCGAGGAGCTTATGGAGTCCCTGCAGGAGGTTGCCATGGAAGCCATCGAACGCTGCCAGCGCAAGCACATCCGGGACTGGGCCGCCATCAAGTCCGCCATCAAGAACGATATCAGCGGATACCTGTACAAGACCACCAAGCGCAACCCCATGATCCTTCCCGTGATTTCTGAGATCTAAGAAAAATGCTAAATGCAGAATGCTGAACGTAAAATAATTGCGCTTCATTCTGCATTTAGCATTTCGCATTTTGCATTCACAGATAGAATTGGAGCAATGTATGCACTATTATTTCGCCCCCATGGAGGGTTTGACGGACAGCATCTACCGTCGCCTCCATCACAAATATTTTCCCGGCGTGGACAAATATTATATGCCCTTCCTTTCCCCCACCATTCACCGTCAGCTGACTCACAAGGAAGACCGGGAGCTTCCCCTTGCAGACAGTGTGCCCTTTGCCGCCGTTCCCCAGGTTCTGACCAAGGTCAGCGAGGATTTTCTCTGGGCTGCCCAGGTCTGCAGGGACCGGGGCTATGACGAGGTGAATTTAAATGTGGGCTGTCCCTCGGGCACCGTGGTATCCAAGGGCAAGGGCAGCGGCATGCTCCGAAGCCCGGATGCATTGGATCGGTTTCTGGATGAGATTTTCCATGCTTCTCCCCTACCCATCACCGTCAAGACCCGGCTGGGACTGGAAAACCCCGAGGAATTCCCCGCTCTGCTGGAGGTTTTCAACCGCTACCCCATCAAAGAGCTGACCATCCATCCCCGGGTTCGGAAGCAGTTCTATGACGGCAGTGTCCATATGGAGCTGTTTGATTACGCGGTGCAAAACAGCAGAAATCCCCTGTGCTACAACGGCGACATTCTGACCCTTTCCCAGGCAGAGGCCATCTCCCAAAAATATCCTCAGGTGCACTCCGTCATGATCGGCCGGGGTCTCATTGCCGATCCCGGCATGCTTTCCGGCGGAACCACCGTGCAAGCACTGGAAGGCTTCATGGAGGAAATGATGGCCGTCTATGAAGTGGCGTTCGGCGGCAGCCGCAATGCCATTTTCCGTCTCAAGGAAAACTGGGGCTTCCTCCACGACCGGTTCGAAGGCTGCGACAAGCTGTGGAAGCGGCTGAGAAAATCCACCGATGCGGCCGAATTCAAGTCCATCACCGCTGAGATCTTCCATACCCTTCCTTTGAAATAACAAATCGAGCTGCCCGATTTTCACCGGGCAGCTCGTTCGCTTTTTATTCGTGTTCCTTTTTATTCAAGACAAAGGCTGCGGCAACCAGTGCGGCAATGGATACACCGGCCAGAACGATGACAACCTTGTTCTCATTGCTCAGGGCAGGCTTTTCCTCTGCCACAGGTGCTTCCTCTGCATCCCCGGCACCGCCGGTCATATCCACAGCGGCGATCAGCATCTTTTCAAAATCTGCCTCCACCGTGTACTTGGAAACGGCATTGTTCACCAGATCGTTGGCAAAGGTGTTCTGCAGGTCGCTCTTGACATAATCCGGATAAACAGGACGGCTGCCCACGAAGAACATCAGATGATAGCCAAACTCCGTTTCCACCAGACCATAGTCACCGGCCTGACGGGCTTCATCGAAGCACCAGTTTTCAAAGGCTTCCACCATCTGGCCCTTGGTCACATCGGTGAACAGACCGCCGTCGGCAGCGGAACCATCCTGAGAGTGATCCTTTGCCAGCTGGGCAAAGCTTTCCTCGGACTTGTCGCCCTGCTCCCACTGGGCAAGAAGCTCTTCTGCCTTGACACGGCTGGTTTCCCAGGCAGCTTCCTCAAAGGTCTCGGTACGGATATTGGAGGAATCGGCACCCTCAGGCATGATCAGCACATGGCGCACATCCACATACTTGTCCTCCCGGGCCAGACCGCTTTCCAGATAGGCTGCCTCGTTTTCGGTAAAGTAGGCTTCAATTTCCGCATCAGTGGGCACATTGGCCTCCACCATCTGGCTGTAGTAGGAATATCCCTTGTAGTACAGCTCCATGAAGTCCACATAGTCATCCATGGAGGCACCGCCGCCAACATTGTACTTCAGCAGCTGCTCCACGCTTTCCATGCCGTACATCATGGCGTTCTGCTCCATCATGGCAGGAATGTTTTCCAGTTCTGCCTGAAGCTCGGGCTGGATTTCAAAGCCGGCCTTCTCGGCCTCGGCGGCCAGGGACTGATGGCTGCGCCAGGTATTCAGGGCACCGGCCAGGAAGAACTGCTGCCAGCTCTCGCCGTTTTCCGCCATGGTGCACACCTGGGTTTCCAGCGGCTGGGTGGTATCCAGGCCAAAGTAAGCGGCATAGCTGCCATAGCTGCTCAGGAAGCTCTGGACTTCCATCCAGTAGTAAACCTGCAGCTGACCGTTGGTCAGGGTGTAATCGCCCATGGTAGCGACTACGGTATCGGCCGCAGCCCGGACAGCCTCATCAGAGGCGGTATAGCTGCCCTTGGCAGTCTCATCCTCGGGATTGCCGTCGGCAGGAATGGTTGCCTGCGTCTGTGTCTCCACAGTCTCAGCAGCCGGCTGAGCTGCCTGCTCATTGCCGAAACCGCTCATCACAATGCCGATCAGCACCGCTGCCAGCAGCACCACGGCAGCCACAGCCAGCGCAATTTTGCCCGGTGTGGCTTTCTTTTCTGCATGATCCATAAAAATCCTCATTTCTCCGTCATTACGGGTAAATCAACCCGGTTAGTTTATCATGATTCACAAAAGATTGCAAGGAAAATCATAGAATGTTCACAAAATTATCGTTTAGCGTACGAATCATACAATGCTACTGTAGGGCGGGGTCATGACCCCCCCCTACAATTCATCGTATGCAAAGCGATAATTTACCACCATTTCTCCGGTTTCTGCCCTTGCAAATATGCGCAAAAAATGCTATTATTTATAGTTGAGATATTATCCACCGGAGGATTTCCCTATGAACACCAAAACCACCGTTATTTCTCAGGCTGAGCTGGATGCCCAGTTTGCTTATTGTGATAAAATTGCCGCATTCTGGCAAAGTGAACAAATTGTCCCCACCGCTTATGTGGAAACTTACGGCTGCCAGCAGAACGAGGCCGATTCCGAAAAGCTCCGTGGCTACCTGGCCCAGAGCGGCTACCGCATCGTATCCGAAGCGGAAGGGGCCGATGTGGTCATAATGAACACCTGCGCCATCCGGGAGCACGCGGAGCAGCGTGTATTCGGCAATCTGGGTGCCCTGACCCATACCAAGCGCCGCCACCCCCGCCAGAAGATCTTCCTGTGCGGCTGCATGGCCGGTGAGACCAAGGTTTCCGATCGGATCAAAAAAAGCTACCCCCATGTGGACGGTGTGTTCTCTACCCACCATCTGTGGCAGTTCCCCGAAATCCTCTGGAATGTGCTGAACCGGAAAAAGCGCCAGTTCTACATTGCCGATGAACCCGGCTCCATCGCCGAGGGAATCCCCCAGGTGCGCGATTCCAGACTGAAGGCCTGGGTGTCTATCATGTACGGCTGCAACAATTTCTGCACCTACTGCATCGTCCCCTACGTCCGGGGCCGGGAGCGCAGCCGTATGCCGGAGGACATTCTGGCAGAGTGCCGGGCCGTTATCGAGGCCGGTGCCAAGGAGATCACCCTTCTGGGTCAGAATGTCAATTCCTACGGCAAGGACTTAAGCTGCGGCATGGATTTTGCCGATCTTCTGGATGCCATCGCCCAGATCCCCGGCGATTTTCTGATCCGCTTCATGACCAGCCATCCCAGAGATGCTTCCACCAAGCTCTTTGACACCATGGCAAAGCACGACAAGATCGCCAAGCAGCTGCATCTGCCCTTCCAGTCCGGCTCCACCCGGGTGCTGAAGGCCATGAACCGTCACTACGACCGGGAAACCTATCTGGAAAAGGTGCTCTATGCCAAGAAGGTCATGCCCAACCTGGTGCTGACCTCCGATGTAATCGTGGGCTTCCCCGGTGAAACCGAGGAGGAATTTGAAGATACCATTTCTCTGATCCGGCAGGTGCATTACGACAGCCTGTTCACCTTCATCTTCTCCCCCCGTCCCGGCACCCCTGCCGCATCTATGGAGGACCCCACCCCCAAGGAAGAGAAAAACCGCCGCTTTGACAGACTCTGCGCTGTTCAAAACGCCATTTCCGAAGAGATCCACACCAATTATGTAGGCCAGACCCTGCGCTGCCTGGTGGACGGCCGCGACAAGGACATGCTGACCGCCCGCACCGAAGGCGGCCGCCTGGTGCGCTTTGCCGGTAGCGACTGCCTTATCGGCACCTATCAGAACATCACCATTACCGGCGCAACTACATGGAGTTTGACTGGAAACCTGTAAAATAACACATTCTATGTAGGGCGGGGTCATGACCCCGCCGACCAGGTATCGATTCTTACCTGGTTTTCATGTCTGACAGCATTTCATTCTCTTCAAAATCACCTACCGTACCATCCCGTTGGTGCGTCGGCGGGGTCATGACCCCGCCCTACAATTATTATCTAACACAGAAAGAGGTTACGCCTATGGCCAAACCTGCAAACGAACTGACTCCCATGCAGCGGCAGTATCAGGAAATCAAGGAACGCAATCAGGACTGCATTCTGTTCTTCCGCCTGGGTGACTTTTATGAAATGTTCAACGAGGATGCCAAGCTGGCAGCCCGGGAGCTGGATCTGACCCTGACCACCCGGGACCGGGGCAAGCCCAAGGAAGAGCAGACCCCCATGTGCGGCGTTCCCTATCACAGCGTGGATTCCTACATTGCCCGGCTGGTGCAGAAGGGCTATAAAGTGGCCATCTGCGAACAGATGAGTGACCCTGCCCTTACCAAAGGTCTGGTAGAGCGGGAGATCACCCGCATCGTCACCCCCGGCACCGTTACGGAAAGCTGCATGCTGGACGAAAACAAAAACAACTACATTGGCTGCATTTACGGGGAAAGCGGAAAATTCGGTCTGGCTTTCTGCGATGTTTCCACCGGCGCTTTCTTCGCTACCCTCTGCTCCGATCCCCAGAGTGTTGCTTCCGAGCTGGGCCGTTTTTCCCCCAGTGAGATCATCCGCTACGGCAGCAATGTGGACTGCGAGGCCATCGAGGATGCCATTTTCCGCCGTTTAAGCTGCTGCGTCAACGAAGGAAAGTCCGAGGACTTCCGTCTGGAAGCCTGCGAAACCCTGCTGGAAACCCACTTTAACGCCAACCTTTCCCAGCTCGGGCTCACCGGCATGCCCGCTGCCGCCATTGCCAGCGGCGCACTGCTGAAAACCCTGCTGTGGATTCAGAAAAATGATCTGGCTCACATCCGGGAACTTCAGTATTACACCACAGGACGGTTCATGGAGCTGGATCTGGATGCCCGGAGAAATCTGGAGCTGACAGAAACCATGCGCTCCAAGGAAAAAAAGGGCACCCTCCTGTGGGTTCTGGACAAGACCCACACCGCCATGGGCGGCCGGATGCTGCGCTCCTGGCTGGAAAAGCCATTGCTCGATCCTGTGGAGATCACCCGCCGTCACGGTGCGGTGGAGGATCTGGTCAACAGCGTCATCGTCCGGGGCGAACTGGAAGAGGCTCTGCGGGATGTAACGGATCTGGAGCGTGTCATGACACGGATCGTCACCGGCACCGTCAACTGCCGGGATCTTCTGGGTCTGGCCCGGGGCTTCCGGGCGCTTCCGGAGGTCAAACGGCAGCTTGTCAAATGTGAATCACCCCTGCTTCGCAGGCTGGAGCAGTCCATTGACGATCTGACGGACTGCGCCGATCTGATCGAGAATACCATTGTGGATGAGCCTCCCCTGACTGTCCGGGAAGGCGGCATCATCCGCAAAGGTGCCAATGCCGATGCCGACCGGCTCCGGGATATCATGGAGGGCGGCAGCGGCACCATCGCCGCCATTGAAGCCTCTGAGCGTGAAAAGACCGGTATCCGCACGCTGAAGGTGGGGTTTAACCGGGTATTCGGCTATTATATTGAAGTTTCCAAATCCTTCATGGATCAGGTTCCCGGAAATTATGTCCGCAAGCAGACCCTGGCCAACTGCGAGCGCTATATCACCCAGGAGTTAAAGGAGCTGGAAAACCAGGTGCTGACAGCCAAAGACCGGCTGACCGCTCTGGAATATCAGATCTTCACCCAGCTGCGCGAGCACCTTGCCCGGCAGGCTGCCCGGGTGCAGCTGACCGCCGGGGCCGTAGCCGCCGCCGATGCTCTGTGCAGCCTTGCCGCCGTTGCCGTTCAGCGGGGCTACTGCCGCCCGGAAATCACCCTGAACCGGGAAATTTCCATCACCGACGGCCGCCATCCTGTGGTGGAAGCCGTTCTGAAGGATGCCCTGTTCGTCCCCAACGACACCCACCTTGGTGCCCAGGACAATCAGGTAGCCATCATCACCGGCCCCAATATGGCCGGTAAGTCCACCTATATGCGTCAGGTGGCCCTGATCGTACTGATGGCCCAGATGGGCTCCTTCGTTCCTGCCCGCGCTGCCAAGATCGGCATTGTGGACCGGGTCTTCACCCGCATCGGCGCCAGCGACGACCTTGCCTCCGGCCAGTCCACCTTCATGGTGGAAATGGCGGAAGTGGCCTCCATTCTGAAATACGCCACCTCCCGTTCTCTTCTGATCCTGGATGAGATCGGCCGCGGCACCTCTACATACGACGGCATGGCCATTGCCCGGGCCGTACTGGAATACGCTGCCAGCCCCAAGCGCCTGGGTGCCAAAACCCTCTTTGCCACCCACTACCACGAGCTTTCCACCATGGAAGACAAGCTTCCCAATGTAAAAAACTACAACATCGCCGTGAAAAAGCGGGGCGATCAGATGATCTTCCTGCGCAAGATCATTCCCGGCGCCACCGACGACAGCTACGGCATCGAGGTTGCCAAGCTGGCAGGCATCCCCAGCGTGGTCATCAGCCGGGCAAGAGAAATTCTTGCGGAGCTGGAAGCGGAGGGTGCCCCCAAGCAGACGAAATCCGCTCCCAGTGAGCCGGAGGATCAGGTCAGTATGCTGGATCTGACAGGCCAGCAGATCATCACCGCCCTGTCCCAGATCACGGTGGAGACGCTGACCCCCATCGAAGCCATGAACGAGCTGTACAAACTCAAGAAACTTTTGGATTAAGCTATGCGAAAAAACCGTACTGTTACGCCTTCCTTAAGCAGTCAGGAAACCATCAGCGGCTTCTGCTATCTTGCCTTTCAGATGATCTTTCTGCCCGGCATCCTGACCTGGATCAACGGCCAGCTGGATCAGCCTCTGAAGGCTGCGGAATTGAATTTTGTCTATTATCTGGTGAATTTCATCGCCATGCTGCTGATCTTCCATGATTTTCTGGGCCGCAATGCCTCCCAGGCCATCCGCCACCCGGCTTATCTTTGCCAGGCCGTGATCCTGGGTCTGGCTGCCTATTATGCCTGCTTTCAGGTCATCGACCTGCTGGTCAGCCAGTTTCTGCCCTCCTTTTCCAATTATAATGACGAAGCTATTTTCTCCATGAGCAAGGGCAATTTCTTTTTGATGACCGTGGGCACCGTGGTTCTGGTGCCGCCGGTGGAGGAATGCTTCTACCGGGGGCTGATCTTCCGGAATCTATATACAAAGAATCATCTTGCTGCCTATATCGTATCCATTCTGGCCTTCGCCTGCATCCATATCATCGGCTACATCGGAAAATACTCCGCGGTGGAGCTTTTGATCGCAGTGCTGCAGTATCTGCCGGCAGGATTGTGTCTGGCCTGGAGCTATGTCAAGGCCGATACCATCTTTGCTCCCATTTTCATTCACGCCGCTGTGAATTTCATCACCATCAGCGGAATCAGGTGATTTTTATGCCAAAAATTATTCAGTTATCCCCCCATATTGCCAATCTGATCGCCGCCGGCGAAGTGGTGGAGCGGCCTGCTTCCGTTGTCAAGGAGCTGCTGGAAAATGCCGTGGATGCCGGTGCCTCCAAGGTCACCGTGGAGATCCGGGACGGCGGCATGACCTTCCTGCGGGTCACGGACAACGGCTGCGGCATGCTGCCGGAGGATGCCCGGACTGCCTTTCAGCGGCACGCCACCTCCAAGCTGCGCACCGCCGAAGACCTGGCTGCCATCGGCACCATGGGCTTCCGCGGCGAAGCCCTTGCCGCCATCGCTTCAGTGAGCCGCATCGATCTTCTGACCAAGACGCCCGGCTCCATCTGCGGCGTAAGCCTGCATCTGGAGGCCGGAGAGATCCTCACGGAGACTGAGGCAGGCTGCCCCGACGGCACCACCATCATCATCCGGGATCTGTTCTACAACACCCCAGCCCGGATGAAGTTCATGAAATCCGATACCGTGGAAGGCAGCCGGGTAACCGCCGCCGTGCAGCTGCAGGCTCTGGCCCATCCGGAGGTTTCCTTCCAGTTTCTCCGGGACGGCAAGCAGGTTCTTTCCACGCCGGGAACCGGCGGCCTGCAGGCAGCGGTTTACTGCGTCTATGGCCGGGACTGCGCCAATATGGTATCCGTGGACAGCCGCTGGGAGCAGTACTCCCTGACAGGTTACGTTTCCAAGCCCACCGATGCCCGGCCCAGCCGCGCCCTTCAAACCTTCTTTGTCAACAACCGTCCGGTGAAATCCAGGCTGCTGGTCTCCGCCCTGGAGGAAGCCTACCGGAATCAGATCATGGTGGGAAAATTCCCCGCCTGCGTGCTGCATCTGACGATCCCCGCCGGAAGTGTGGATGTCAATGTCCACCCTGCCAAGACGGAAGTGAAATTTCTGTCGGAAAAGGCCGTCTTTGACTGCGTACACTACGGCGTGCTGGCTGCCCTGAACAAGCAGCCCGACCGGCCTCAGGTGCAGTTTCAGAAGCTGCCCGTTGAAAAAAAGCCCCCCGAAAGCGGGAAGGACCACCCCGCCGCTTCTGCCCTTTCCAAATCTGTCCCCACCCCGCAGTCCGCTCCCCTCAAAGGGGCGTCTCTCCCTCAAAAAAAAGAACCCTTCTTCCGCACCATGACTGCGGAGGAATACAAGACCTTCTCCACCGTTCTGAAGGAAGCCCCCCAGCCCAAAAAAGAGGCCGCTTCCGCCACCCTCTCCAAGATCGAACGACCTGTATCTTTACCCCTGCGGGAAACCGTGATCCTGCCTCAGGCAGGCAAATCTGTGCCTAAGTCTGCTGAGGCGCATACAGAGCGGGAGTATGCCCCCGCCGACCCGCCCGCAGTGACTGCCACGCCCTCCCTTTCCCGGGAGCTTCCTGCCGCAGAAGAACCGGAACAGATTGCTCTGGAAATGCCCCGGGAAATCCCCTGGCGCATGGTGGGCGAGCTGTACAACTCCTATATCATCGTAGAGCAGGGAGACGAAGCCTTCCTCATCGACAAGCACGCCGCCCACGAACGGATCCTTTTCGAAAAGCTGAAGGCCAATCAGGAAAAAATCAGCGCACAGAGCCTGCTTACGCCCATCCCTGTCCGCTTAAGTCCCTCCGCCTGTGCCGAGCTGCTTTCCAATCAGGAAATGCTGGACGAGCTTGGGTTTGAAATTGACGAATTTGGAGAGAATACCGTACTGCTTCGTCAGATTCCCATGGATTTAAGCCCGGAGCTGGCAGCAGAAGCCATCGAAACCCTGGCCTCCGACCTGCTCAACGGCCGCCGGGAGCAGAAGGACACTGTCCGGGACGAGCTGCTGCACACTGTGGCCTGCAAGGCTGCCATCAAGGCCGGCTGGAAAAATGATGAAAAGGAACTGCTGGCGGTAGTGAAGGAAGTCATGGGCCGGGAAGAGCTGAAATACTGCCCCCACGGACGGCCCATCTGCGTGACCTTAAGCAAAAAGCAGCTGGAAAAGCAGTTCAAGAGAACATAAAATCCATATGTACGGCAGGGTTATGGCTCCGCCCTGCGGAATTATTGGGAGGTCATGACCCATGAACAATATCATTTGCATCGCCGGGCCTACGGCCTCCGGTAAAACAGCCCTGGCCGTAGAGCTTGCCAGGGAATTCAACGGTGAAGTCGTCTCCTGCGACTCCATGTATGTATACCGGCGCATGGACATCGGCACCGCCAAGCCCACTGCGGAGGAAATGGGCGGAATCCCCCACCACATGATCGATGTGGCTGAGCCGGAGGAAGATTTCTCCGTCAGCAAATACTGCGAAATGGCCGCTCCCATCGTGGATGATATCATCGCCCGGGGCAAACGCGCCATCATTGCCGGCGGTACGGGACTTTACATGGATGCGCTGATCAAGGGCAATGATTTTGCGCCCTTCCCGTCCACCGGCGTCCGGGAAAAGCTGGAAGCGCGCGCAAAGAACGAGGGCATTTCCGTCCTTCTGGAGGAACTTCGCGCCATCGACCCGGAAGCTGCCCAGCGGATTCATGACGACCGCCGCATTATTCGCGCACTGGAAGTATTTTACGAAACCGGAGAAACCATAACTGCGCATAATAAGAGAACCCAGGCAATCCCGCCCCGGTATTCTCCCCTTTGGCTGGGACTGGATTTTCAGGAGCGCAGCGAACTGTACCGCCGCATTGATCTGCGGGTGGGTCTCATGCTGGAGCAGGGACTGATCCGTGAGATCGAAGACCTGCTCGCCAGCGGCATCCCGGAAAAGTGCACCGCCATGCAGGCTATCGGCTACAAGGAATTTGTGGCCGCCCTGAAGGGCGGCATCACCATGGAGGAAGCCGCCGATGAAGTCCGCAAATCCTCCCGCCACTATGCCAAGCGGCAGCTGACCTGGCTGCGCAGAAACAAATGCATCCACTGGCTTGTGCGCCGGACCGGTCAGGAAAGCAGTGAAATTCTTGCAGCCGCTCGACAGATTATTCGTGATTTTGACAACTGAAAAATGCTAGGATGTGTATACCCTGAACACAGCGCCCATGGGGAGTTTTCGAGGCGCTGAAGGTTCCATTAACACAAGAAAGAAGGTATACATATGTCTGAAGCAATGAATTTACAGGAAGCCATTTTGAAAGAGTCCGTCCGGGATAAGGTTCCCGTGACCATGTTTCTGATGAACGGCTTTCAGCTCCGGGGAATTGTCACCGGCTTTGACAGCTTTGTGGTGGTACTGGTGTCCGACGGCAAGCAGCAAATGATCTACAAGCATGCCATCTCCACCCTGGCCCCCATGAAGCCCCTGAAGGCCGCAGCAACCACTGCGTAACGCAAAAACAGGCGGCGGAGCATTTCCGCCGCCCGTTTTTCGTAATGGAAAATTGAAAATGGAAAGTGAAAAATGATGGTTTTCCATTTTCAATTCTCTATTCCCATACTGCAAGATCATATATAGAAAGAAGGCACTTTATTTTATGAGTATTGCCGAAAATGTTGCCCGTATCCGATCTGAAATGGAGGCTGCTGCATTCGCCTGCGGCAGAGATCCCAGGGAAATCAAGCTCTGCGCCGCCACCAAAATGAACGACGCTGATGCCGTCCGCCAGGCCATTGCCGCCGGCGTGGACTGCTGCGGTGAAAATAAGGTCCAGGAGCTGACCGCCAAGCTGGCGGAAAATGCCTACGAAGGCGCACCTGTGCATTTCATCGGCCACCTGCAGACCAACAAGGTCAAATTTGTGGTGGGCAAAGTGGATCTGATCCAGAGCGTAGACTCCGAGCGGCTGCTGAAGGCCATCGACAAGGAGGCCGCCAAACAGGGCATCCGGCAGGATATCCTGCTGGAAGTGAATATCGGAGAAGAGGCCAGCAAGTCCGGTTTCGCTGCGGAGGATATCCTTCCGCTGGTGGAAAAAATCAGTCAATTCCCGAACGTATGTATCAAAGGGCTCATGGCAATCCCCCCAATTTCGCACAATTCGGGAGAAAATCTGAAGTTTTTTCAAAAAATGTTCCAATTAAGTGTTGACATCAGGAACAAAATAGACGATAATGTCATGGTGGACTGTTTATCCATGGGCATGTCCGGCGATTTCGCAGATGCGATCTGCGCCGGCAGCACGATGATTCGTGTAGGAACCGCCATTTTCGGCGAGCGTAACTATGCCAAGGATTCATCAAACTGATGTGCAGATATTTAGGAGGAAACATAGAATGAGCTTTTGGGATAACGTAAAGAAATTTGCCCAGCCCTACGCCGACGACGATTACGATGATTACGACGAAGACGACGACTACGTCGATGAGTATGACGAACCCGCTGAAGCCCCCGCACCCCGCCGTGCGCCCCGCCGCGCTCCTGCCCCTGCTCCCGCTCCTGTGATGGAGGAGGAAGAGGAGGATACCGGCTTCGGCTTCGCTCCCGTCCCCGCTGCCAGCACCGGTTCCAGCCTGTCCGGCTTCTCCGGTCAGGTGCTGAACATGAACGCTTCCAACAAGCAGGAAGTGGTTCTGTTCCGTCCCGGCAGCTTCAATGACACTTCCAAGGCCGCTGACGACCTGCGCAACCGCAAGGCTGTCATCGTCAACATGGAGAACGTGGACAAGGCCATGGCCCGCCGTGTGGTGGACTTCCTGTCCGGCTGCGTTTACGCCCTGGACGGCGATGTGAAGAAGATCGCCCAGTCTGCTTACCTGTTCTGCCCCCACAACATGGACATCGTGGGCGACCTGGAAACCCTGCAGGCTGAAGTGGAAAGCTACATTTAAGTAGCATCTAGAATCAAACAGATTTAGGAAGGGGAACATATTACATGTTTACACCGCAGCAGATCGATCAGATCTCTTTTGGCCGCGCCACCTTCGGCGGCTATGATATGCAGCAGGTCGATGAATTCCTGGAGCCTCTGACCGAGGACTACGTTACCCTGTACAAGGAAAATGCCCTGCTCAAGAGCAAGATGCGCGTTCTGGTTGGCAAGCTGGAAGAGTACCGCAAGAACGAAGCTTCCATGAAGGATGCCGTTGTCAATGCCCAGAAGACCTGCGACAAGATGGTTGCCGAGGCAGAAGCCAAGTGCGCCAAGATGCTGCAGCAGGCCAATACCATGGCTGTTGCCAACACCCAGACCTCCGATGCCCAGATCGCCGCTGAGAACGCCCGTGTGGAGGAAGCCCGTCAGGCTGCCGCTGCCAAGATCGGCGAGCTGCAGGAGCAGCTGCGTTCCTGCATTCAGGCTCTGGACCGCATCAAGACCGCCAACGCCCCCGCAGCTCCCGCTGCCAAGGCAGAGAATGCTGATGTTGCCGATGAGATCGCCCAGAACATTGAGGCTATGATCGGCACCACCGTGGACACCGCCCCCAAGGCCGCCCCCAAGCATCCCACTGCCAACGACACGACCACCAGCAAGTTTGCCAGCCTGAACCTGCAGTTCGGCCGCAACTACGACCCCAAGGCAAAGTAATCCTATATCCAATGCTATGACGAGGACGCGTAAACGCGCACACCGCTTTCAGAGAGCTGCCGGAAGGTGCAAGGCAGCAGGCAGGCGCACGTTTGTATCACCTCTGAGCAGCGCACCGAATCGATCAGTAGGCTGCGCCGGTTTGCGCCCGATACCGTGCATTTGAGTGCTGACGAACCCGTCAGAACAAGAGTGGTACCGCAGAGGTTTATGCGCCTTTGTCTCTTAACAGGAGGCAAAGGCGTTTCTTTTTGCGCCTACAATATTGATTTTTCAAATGGAGGTTATTCCAATGGAATACAAAAACACAATTATCACCCCGAAGACCGGTTTCCCCATGAAGGCCGGTCTGCCTGCCCGGGAGCCCGGTATGCTGAAGAACTGGGAAGCCCAGGACCTGTACAAGGCACTGCTGGAAAAGAATAAGGACCTGCCCCCCTTCGTTCTGCATGACGGCCCTCCCTTCTCCAACGGCTATATCCACATGGGTCATGCCCTGAACAAGGCACTGAAGGACTTCATCGTCCGCAGCCACGCCATGATGGGCTACTACACTCCCTATGTCCCCGGCTGGGACAACCACGGCCTGCCCATCGAGAACGCCATCGAAAAGTCCAAGAAGAAGCTGAACAAGGACATGTCCGTTCCCGAATTCCGCAGCGCCTGCGAAGACTTCGCTCAGGACTTCATCAACAAGCAGCGTGAAGGCTTCAAGCGTCTGGGTGTCGTCGGTGACTGGGAGAATCCCTACCGCACCATGGACAAGCACTTTGAAGCCCAGGAAGTCAAGGTCTTTGGCCGGATGTTCGACAAGGGCTTTATCTACAAGGGCCTGAAGCCCGTTACCTGGTGCCCCTTCTGCGCCACCGCCGTTGCCGAAGCCGACATCGTTTACCAGGATGATCCCTGTACCTCTGTCTACGTCAAGTTCCCCATGAAGGACGATCTGGGCAAGCTGGCCGGCTTTGATCTGAGCAAGACCTTCTTCGTTATCTGGACTACCACCATCTGGACCCTGCCCGGCAACATGGGTATCTGCCTGCATCCCCGGGATGCCTACGTTCTGGTGAAGGCAGAAAACGGTGAAACCTACATCATGGCCGAGGCTCTGATGGAAAAGACCATGAAGATGGGCGGCTTTGAGAACTATGAGGTTCTGGCAACCTATCCCGGCCAGTTCTTTGAGAATATGCTGGCACAGCATCCCTTCCTGGACAAGACCTCCCGCCTGGTGAACGCCGAGTACGTTACCATGGATTCCGGTACCGGCTGTGTCCACACTGCTCCCGGCTTCGGTGCCGACGACTACCAGACCTGCATGCGCTACGGCATGGAGCTGGTTGTTCCCGTTGACGACTACGGCCGCCACACCGACTACGCAGGCAAGTACGCCGGTCTTTCCACCGAGAAGTCCAACCCCATCATCCTGGAGGATATGCGTGAAAGCGGAATGCTGTTCGCTTCCGAGGATATCATCCACTCCTATCCCCATCACGACCGCTGCAAGAAGCCCGTCATCTTCCGTGCCACTCCCCAGTGGTTCTGCTCTGTGGAATCCTTCAAGGACAAGGCCATTGAGGCCATCGAGAATGTCCAGTGGTTCCCCGGCTGGGGCGGCGAGCGTATGGTCAGCATGATCCGTGAGCGTGCCGACTGGTGCATCTCCCGTCAGCGCCGCTGGGGTCTGCCCATCCCCGTGTTCTACTGCTCCGACTGCGGTAAGCCCGTTTCCAACCCCGAATCCATTGAAAAGATCTCCAGACTGTTTGATGAATTCGGCTCCAACGTCTGGTTCCAGAAGGAAGCCATGGAGCTGGTTCCCGAAGGCTTCACCTGTCCTCACTGCGGCGGCAAGCATTTCGTGAAGGAAACCGATACTCTGGACTGCTGGTTCGACTCCGGTTCCACCCACTTCGCTTCCCTGATGAAGGATACCCCCGAGCTGTGGCCCGCTGATGTTTACCTGGAAGGCGCCGACCAGTACCGCGGCTGGTTCCAGTCCTCCCTCCTGACCTCCGTGGGTGCACTGGATCAGGGCGCTCCCTTCAAGCAGGTTCTGACCCACGGCTGGGTCGTTGACGGCCAGGGCCGCGCCATGCACAAGTCCCTGGGCAACGGTGTTGATCCTGCCGATCTGATCAAGGACTTCGGTGCCGACATCGTCCGTCTGTGGGCTGCTTCCTCCGACTACCATGCCGACGTCCGCTGCTCCAAGGAGATCTTCAAGCAGGTGGCACAGAACTATCTGAAATTCCGCAACACCGCCCGCTACTGCCTGGGCAACCTGAATGACTTCGATGCCAACGATCTGGTGCCCGCTTCCGAGATGGAAGAGCTGGACAAGTGGGTGCTGACCAAGCTGGACGAGCTGGTGAAGCTGTGCCGCAAGGCTTACAATAACTACGAATTCCACCTGGTCACCCATGCCATCAATGACTTCTGTGTTGTTGAGCTGTCCTCCTTCTACCTGGATATCCTGAAGGATCGCCTGTACTGTGAAGATGCCAAGGGCCTGCGCCGCCGCTCCGCACAGACTGCTCTGTTCCTGATCCTGGATGCCATGGCAAAGGTCTTTGCCCCCATCCTGGCCTTCACCTGTGATGAGATCTGGCAGTCCATGCCCCACCGCGAGGGTGACGATGTCCGCAATGTGCTGCTGAATCAGATGCCCGAATCCTTCGAGGGCTACGCTCTGGATCAGGCTGCCATGGACAAGTGGAGCACCGTCATGAAGCTGCGTCAGGATGTCAACGGCGTTCTGGAGAAGGCCCGTGCCGACAAGCGCATCGGTAAGGCTCTGGAAGCCCATGTGACCCTGGAAACTGCAGACGAGGCTCTGAAGGCCGCCTGCGAGGGTCTGAACCTGGCCGAAATCTGCATCGTCTCCGCCTGCACCTGGGGTTCTGCCGTTGAAGGCGCTGAGGTTGGCACCGGTGTCAACTTCCCCGCACTGACCATCGGTGTTTCCGAAGCCAAGGGCGAAAAGTGCCCCCGCTGCTGGATGCACAGCGAAGCCGCCGATGAAAACGGCCTGTGCCCCCGCTGCGCCGGTGTTATCGCCAGACTGGAAGTCGAACTGTAATCATCCCATACAATATGTCCCCGGAGTTTTTCTCCGGGGACTTTTGCGTGAATACAGGAAATCTTTGGTTGACTTTCAGTAAAACTACAGGTATTATTAACTTAGAATACGCGGTTTTTTGCCGCAGGTTATCAACAAGGAGGAACCTACCATGAAGAGAACTTCCCGCAGACTGTTTGCCCTGCTGCTGGCTCTGATCATGGCTCTGTCCATGATCCCCATGTCCGCCGGTGCAAAGACCCTGAACGAGGTCGTTTCCGGCAACAGCAACTACACCCGGTATAATTTTGAGGACGGTACCTACATCATCGTAGACAACACTACCGGTCTGATCATCGCATCCACCAGCGGCGACTACAACATCAGCGAAAACCACTGCCATGATCACGCTTTCGGCTACACCGTCAACCGCGACGGCCACTTCTATGCCTGTGATTGCGGTATCCGTGGCTTTGTGACCCCCCACCTGGACGCTAAGGATGCCATTGACGGCAAGTGCTACTGCGGCTATGTTTACTACGACAAGGCAGAGCTGACTGTCCTGTGGCTGTCCGGCATGGTTCTGTCTCCCCGCTTCACCAAGGACACCACCGAGTATGTGGGCAAGCTGAACTACGACACCATCACTGAGACGGAAGTTTCCGCCATCACCCTGGATGCCAGAGCCACCGTGGAAATCCCCGAGGATCTGACCATCAAGGAAGGCAAGAACGTCTTCGAGTTCGTCGTCACCGCTGAGGACGGCGTGACCACCAAGACCTACACCGTTACGGTGGAAAAGTAATTTCCCGCAACGCAAAAACTCCCGCAGCTGACCGCTGCGGGAGTTTTCATACTCTTTTTTATTTAAATCTTCAATTTTAAATAAAAAGGCATCGCTTTTTGCGCTGCCGATTCTATGATTTTCAAAAAAGAAAATCATAGAATCCCGTCTCATAAAGTTTTTGACGCACCTTCGGTGCTATAAAAAGCTCTTAAAGCTTTTTAACAAAAACTAGTATCAGTTTGCCGGCAAAGCCGCGAAGTTTTCATAGGTGACCTTTTATTGATGCACCACGTTCAGATAATACCGCTCCTTCTCCGGGTCCAGAGACACCCGGGCTGTGCCCTGCTCCAGGCGGAAGCCCATATTCTGCCCGGTGATTTTGATTTCTTCCCCATTGGTAATGGAAGCGGTTAGTTCTGCAATCTTCAGATTGGAGCCCAGACGGGTAGCCATGTCGTAGCCGTACCTGGGTTCTCCCATGCCGCCGTTATCCTCGCTCCCTTCCTGATGATACCGCACCTGCACGCATACTGTCTCACCGGGCCCGATCTCCACCGGGAACCGCCGGTACATCAATCGGTTTTTTCCTGCCACATCCCAGAAAATGTTGTCGATGCTGACATAACCATAGGTATCGCTGTAAATCCCGCCGGCCAGATACTTTGCCGCACCCTCGTACAATACCTCCGGCGCCGCCAGTGCATGCGGCGGATAATCATGGCTTTCGATCCAAATATCGTAGGTTTTCGAAAAGCGCCGCAGCATTTCCTCCAAAGTGGCATCGTAGGTTTCCAGCCGGTAGGTGACCTGATCGGTGCTGCTGGTTTCCGTAATGTTATAGGTCAGGTTTCCGCTGAATTCCGGTGCCGGTATGTCCTCTCCCGCCACCAGCAGCCAGCCCTCCCCGCTGCCGTCCGGCTCTGCCCCGAACATCATGTCGAATTCTCCGGTTTTGGCATCGGTGCCACCGGATTTCCAGTTGTAGGCCCACAGCCTCGTGTTCTCCGGCTTCACGAACCGTATCCGCAGAAAGGCTCCCTGGGGTTCCTCCGGGCCGTCATAGCGGATATCCGCAAAGTGATAGACCTTCACCCGTTCCCGCAAAACGGGCGCCGCCGCCAGGGCTTCCTCCAGATGGTTTCCTTCTTCCACAGCCTTCCGGTAAGCCTTCCAGCTTCCTGCCTTCTTCACCGAGGAATGTGCATCCACGCTCAGAAGTAAGCCCGCCTCCACCGGCTTTCCGTCCACCGTGACGGCGGGAAAATCTTCTTCCGGGTCAGTCAGCCGGCCTTCAAAGGGATAGGCAAGATCCGCCGTCACAGCCGTCTGCCCCCTGTTTGTCAGCTGATAGGTGTCCGTCACCAAAACATCGACCCGTCTGAACTGGCCGTCCATCAGTGCTTCCCAGTCCCGGGCAAAGGGCGCAAAATCAAAGTCCACATGGCGCGCTGCTTTCAGCTCTTCTGTCCCGGAGATTCCCGTCATAGGCAGCACCGGGCCCCGGTAAAAGGAAAAGGCACCGCTTCCGCCCCCAAAAGGATAGTATTTGTAATCCATCTGAAACAGATTCAGCAGACCGATAACCAGCAGAAAGATCGTCAGTCCCGGGGTAGCCGGAATCTTTCCCCATTTTTTCTTTTTTCTCACAGAAATCCCTCCTGAAGCAGTACCACCAGCACCTCTGATGCCAGGATTCCCAGCCAGACCAGAATATACAGGCCAAACCGCCAGACCTTATCATCCTTGAACGTCAGGTCAGAATCCGCTTCCCAGGGAAGCTCCTCGCCGGCCTCTGCTGCCTGATAGCTGCGGTAATGAAAATACATACTCACCAGAGGAATGCGCATACACTCGCCCTCCCAGAGGACGCAGCAGGTTCTCTGGATGGCAGCACTGTAGCTGAGCCGTCCGCCATCCGTATCCGTGACCCGGATTCCAAAAATCGCTTTTCCCGGCGTGGTTGCAAACAGCTGCAGGCACAGCGGTTCCAGCAGCACCAGAGTCAGCAGTGTCAGCAGCAGTGTCATCGCCTGGCTCCGTTCACCGGGAAATACGATCCCCACCAGAAAGCCGCAGACCATCATGTCCAGATCCCGGGCCCAGAACCGCCGCCAGGGCAGATTCAGTGACGGTACCCGATCCTGCCGCAGAACTGCCTCAGACTCCAGCCTCTGCAGATAAAAGGATGCGTTCATTGCACCATAGGTTTCCTTCTCCCGAAGCATAAACTGCGTCACTTCTCCGGCCCGTTCCAGCTGCCGTTGCTTCCGCACCTGTTCTGCGAGGGTCTGCTGCAGAGCATCTTCCAGAGACCTGTTCCCGGACTGGAGTTCCTTCAACGTTTCGATGGACACATCCAGAGACCGCAGCAGTCTGATCTTCAGCAGCTCTTCCGCCTCCGCTTCCGTATAGACCCGGTAGCCGTTTTCCTTCCGCTCCGGGTGGATGAGCCCCTCTGCCTCATAGTAGCGGATGTTGGCCCGGGCCATGCCCGTACGGTTCTCCATTTCCTTAATGGTCACAGACACTCCCCCTCTCTTTTGAGCCATTATATACTATCAAGCCACTTGACAGTCAAGGGTTTTCCGCATAAAAACCTCCCGAAAAAATATTTTTGAAAATTGTAAAATAATGCTTGACATTTTCGAATACCGTGCTATAATACTCTCGTTCGGTTCGAGACGCCGGTATAGCTCAGTTGGTAGAGCAACTGATTTGTAATCAGTAGGTCGGGGGTTCGAGTCCGTCTACCGGCTCCAAGCCGATAATCAAATATGGGGGAGTTCCCGAGTGGCCAAAGGGGACAGACTGTAAATCTGCTGCGTTTCGCTTCGATGGTTCGAATCCGTCCTCCCCCACCAGAAAAAGTCCGAATGCTTTGCATTCGGACTTTTTCAGTTATATTTGCCTTGCGGCAAGTTCTATTGCTTCCCAGTGATATTGGCTTACACCAGTGATATTGCCCTTCGGGCAGTTTTGGGCAAATATAATATCACTTTCGCCATGGGCGAAAATATCACTGTGCCAATAGACACAATATCACTCCGCCATCGGCGGAATATCACTAAAATCTTTACAAACTTCTTCTGTATTGATATACTATTGACGAGGTGATCTCCATGTCCGAAAGTCCTCTGCGCGACAAATCGAAGGATTTTGCTAAGCATATCGTTGTTCTTTGCCGTGATATTAAATCAGCACATAGGGAAACTGTCATGACAAATCAGTTACTGCGAAGCGGCACTTCCATTGGTGCTAACATTCATGAAGCGCAATATGCTCAAGGCACAAAAGACTTTATCTCCAAACTTGAGATTGCCCAGAAGGAGTGTTATGAAACCGAATATTGGTTGGAACTGCTCTTCGAAACAGGATATATTGCTGATGCGCAATATAAAGTATTGCAGAATGCTTGTGGAGCAATCCGTAGGATGTTGATTTCCTCGATCAATACTGTAAAGTCCAAGCAGTAGGAGTTCTTTATGGTTTTTTTAATTCGTGAAGCTTGTGAATCCGATGCAACCGCCCTTTGGAAGCTCAATTGTGACGAGATGGGTTATCAATATCCTTTGGCTGATACTGTACAAAACACAACAAAGCTTCTCAGCAGTAGCGCTGACAAGATATTCGTAGCAGTTATGGACGGTACAGTCGTTGGCTATGTACACGCGAATGATTATGACCTTCTATATGCACCTCATATGAAGAATATTATGGGCATAGCCGTTTCCAGCGAACACAAACGAAAAGGCATTGGAAGAGCTTTACTTCAGCATGTTGAAAATTGGGCATGCGAAACCGGGGCATCCGGTATCCGGTTGGCATCCGGCGCAACCAGGACGGATGCGCACGCATTTTACCGCCGCTGTGGATACGAAGGAAACAAAGAGCAGATCAATCTCAAGAAAATGCGCTAACCCTCCAAATCATTTTGACTAACCTTTTTTTAGGTAAAAAGTTCCAATATATTTACTAAGCATCATTATTCTTTAAACTTTCAATTTTGTTTCTAATCTCAAGTATTCTTTGTAGATTCACTTCAACCAATCCTGTCAAAACCGCTGATCTTCAAAAGATCGGCGGTTTTCTTTTTCCCCATTTCCCATTTGCAGGATACCAGGGCAATTGGGCGAAATCACTATGGAGTGCGGAGGCATGCCCCCGCACTCCATTTCTTTTCCCAACTGAAGTTATTTTATCGTACGATCAGCCCCAGCGGCACGGGGCGCTCTGCTTCTGCGCAGTCCGCTTCTGTCCTGTCGGAGATCATCAGGCTGCGGCAGTTTTTCAGCAAAATCTGGGCGGAGCCGCCGCCGTCCAGATTGACGGCATTGTACATCCCCGCGTCAGCACACAGCCGGGCCATTTCCCACAATGACGCGCCGCAGCTCCCCTGTCCGGGGACATACCCGATTTTGGCTGCCCCCTCTGCCCAAAGGAGCATGGGCTTGCCGCCTTTGTCTGCGCCCAGAGCGATCCGGGCAGCACGGGCCTTCCGGAAATTCATGGGGTACAGACTCGGCGGATAGGGCACCGGCTCCAATTTCCGGATGTTATAGAACTTCGATACAAACCGATTGGTGCTGACACCGTCTCTGAGGATGCTGTTACCCACCTGAATGCCGAAGCGCACATCCTCCAGCCCACGGTAGACCACCCGGTCTCCGGGGCGGACAGTGCATTCCCCTTTCGGACACAGGACGAAACCGGATGCCGGAACCGGCACGCTTCCCTGCTGCGCAACTGCCGCAACCCGGCAGCCAACGATCACCAGTTTCTTCCCGCCGGCTGCGGATGTCCTCACAGACGCCGGACGGGTGTACAGGCGGGCGTTTTGCCCCGGTCTATAAACAACACCGTTTATTTCCATTTCCATCTCAGCAAGGTCCAGGGGCTTTACAGCTATGCTGCCGTTTTCGTATACCAAAAATGCCTCCCGGTCATACAGCGGCGGATTCTCTGTTACGCCATTGCGCACACAAAGGCCCAGATGGATCCCGAGATGGTCATATACCGTAGCACAGTCAAACCGATCCATGATAAAAAAGGAAGCATTGACTTTCATTTGGGCATCCGGCTCCTGCTCCGTCAGAAATCCGGAGAGATTTCCCACGGGAATGATGGTCGTCACAGGCAGCTTTCCCCTGACAACACGAAGGCAGCCTCTGTTTTCCAGGGTTTTGTAAAAGGTTTCCACGGATTTGTCCCGGAATTTTGGTTTTCCGCAGCGAAAATGCAGCCCCTCCTCCAGAACGGCAGCCGCAGCAGTTAACCGGTCCGAAACCCGGCCATAGCGCCTTGTTTCAAAAGGAAAGGGTACCGGCAGATCCTCCGGCAGCCGGAACAGAACCATATTTCCGAAGAGCCAGGGACAGGCAGGAACCAGAAATTTTCTGTAAATCCCTGCAAAGCAGTCCAGTGCCTCAGGACTGTGCTTCGGGTGCAGAAATTCCAGCTGTTCCCAGCTTTCCCAGCGCACCACCTGTGTTCGCTGGATCTCTGCGTTGTCATAGGTAACCGTTGTGATCTGCGACTGCATTGCAAGCACCTTCTTTTCCTTTTCTGGGAACAATTATATCATATTCGCCCCGGTCAGCGCAACAATTGCGGTTCCTTTTCTATTTTTCCGAACGCTATTGTCTGTGCGGCCGAAGTATGATATACTGCTTACATAATAAGCATATCAGGAAAGAAGGAATCCCCATGCTTCAGGATTTTCCCTTTGGCAGACTTTACAACGAATACCGGCAGCTGCAGCCGGAACCGGAAGACAGTGTCATTTGCTTCTGCGGAAATCAAGTTCTGCTGAAGCAGTCCGATATCGAAGCTTCCTGCATACCTTCCCTTTCCGATGTTCTCCAATGGGCAGGGTCCTGCGGCTGGGTACAGTGGCAGGCGGAGATGGTTCAGTATTTGTTTGAATTCCACGGCAGACGCTACTTTCTGTGGATGGGAGAAGTTTCCGATACCCCCATTTCCGGCTGCCGGTTTGAAAACATGCGGCTTCTCATGCGCCAGACGGAAAAGGAGCCTGCCTTCGTACTTTTGACTGCCTGGCATTTATTCGTCTGGTACCGGAATAACCGGTTCTGCGGCCGCTGCGGCAGCAAAACGGTGCATGACACCGCAGAGCGCATGATGCGCTGCCCCAGCTGCGGCAACCTGATCTTCCCCCGGATCTCCCCCGCCATTATTACCGGTGTCACCCACGGCGACCGGCTCCTGCTGACAAAGTACGCAGGCCGTATCGTCACCCGGTACGCCCTGATCGCCGGATATACCGAGATCGGTGAGACCCTGGAGCAAACGGTGCAGCGGGAAGTCATGGAAGAGGTGGGCCTCCGAGTAACCAACATCCGCTACTACAAAAGCCAGCCCTGGGGTATCGACGGAAATGTGCTGATGGGCTTCTACTGCGACCTGGAAGGAGAAGAAACCATCCATCTGGATGAGCGGGAATTGGCGGTGGGACAATGGTTTGACCGTGATGACCTGCCCGACCAGGATGACGGCCTTACCCTGACTCAGGAAATGATCCGGGTTTTCAAAGAATGCCGGGAACCGAAATAACCCCAATACACGCGAAAAGGGCGCACCCGAGGGTGCGCCCTTGTTTGTTATTCCACTTTTTCCCATCCGGCGTACAGTGTCATGCTTTGGCTGACCTGATTGACATCCATATCCCATTCATAGATACAGTTTTCATCCGAGTACCAGCCGGTGAACACGTACCCTTCCCGTGTGGGAGGTTCGGGCTCCACCACATAATCTGCATACATGGCATCCTGAGAAGGCACATCCGTACCGCCCCGGGAGTCAAAGCTGACGACATAGCCATTGTTGGCAATACCGTACAGCACCAGCACGATAATGGCTGCAATGCCGCCGATGATGATCTTATCCAGGGTTTTTACAGATATCTTTACATGCCTGTAGAGACCCCGGAAGCTATTCTGCGGTTCTTTGCGGGGGTTTGTTTCTTCCATTACTTACGGACCAGATACTTTCTCATGTCGATGGTGCAGGCCACCAGGATGATCAGACCCTTGACGATGTACAGCAGGTTGGGGTCAACGGACAGGAAGTTCAGGCCGACAAAGATAACCTGCAGCAGCAGAACGCCGATGATGGCGCCGGAAACCTTACCGATACCACCAACGAAGGAGATGCCGCCGATAACGCAGGCTGCGATGGCGTCAGACTCGTAGTTCAGACCGGTGGTGGCGTTGACGGAAGCGATACGGGCTGCATCGAAGAAACCGGTCAGAGCGTACAGCATACCGGCCATCATGAAGACCATGATGATGGTCTTTTCGACATTGACACCGGAAACGTTGGCAGCTTCCTCGTTGGAGCCGACAGCGTACATATTCTTACCAAAGGCGGTCTTGTTCCAGATGACCCAGACAACCACAGCAATGATAGCGGAGTACAGAACGTAGTTGGGAACAGCAGTCTTGCCGACCTTGAACAGGGTGCCGGTGACGAACTCACGGTACTCGGGAGCCATGCCGGACAGGGTCTGGCCGGAGTTGGTGCCCAGCTGCATGAACATCAGAACCAGGCCGTAAACGATCAGCTGAGTGGACAGGGTAACGATGAAGGGGTGCAGCTTGAAACGAGCCATGAACAGGCCGTTTACAAAGCCGATGCAGCAGCCCACGACCAGCACTGCAGCCAGAGCCACGGGAATGGGCATGACCTGCAGACCGGGGAACAGCTTGTTGGTGGTCAGCTGCAGACCTGCGGAGATTGCAGCTGCCAGACCGACCTGACGGCCGGCAGAAATATCGGTACCGGCCAGGATGATACAGCCGCCGACACCCAGAGCGATGGGCAGCTTGGCCATGGTCAGGTTGACGATGTTAACAATGGAAGCCATGGACAGGAATGCAGGCTCCTGAATCCAGATAAAAACAACTGCGATGGCAATGATGATGAACATAGCGTTGTTCATCAGCAGGTCGCCGATGGCTCTGTTTCTGTCCTTCTTGGACATAGCCTTCAGCTCATCAATTTTGGAAGGCTTCTTAACTTTCAGATCAGACACGTTTATTTCCTCCTTAAACATACTTAGCGGCAAGGGTCATGATTTCTTCCTGAGTGGTGTTCTTGGCATCGACCTCACCGGCCAGGCGGCCGCCGGACATAACCAGAATACGGTCACAGACACCCAGCAGCTCAGGCATTTCGGAGGAGACCATGATAACAGTCTTTCCTTCGAGTGCCAGATTCAGGATCAGCTGGTAGATCTCATATTTTGCACCGACGTCAATACCGCGGGTAGGCTCGTCCAGCAGCAGGACCTCCGGCTCAGTCAGCAGCCAGCGGCCGATGATGACCTTCTGCTGGTTACCGCCGGACAGGCTGCGGATCTGGGTCTCCTGGGTAGGCGTCTTGGTATGCATGGCATCGATGTAGTACTGGGTATCCTCTCTCTGGGACTTTTCGCTCAGCAGAGGGCCAAACTTCTGATGCCGCTTCAGGCTGGAGATAACCGTGTTGTCACGGATGCTGCGGACACCGAAAATACCGGTGGCGCGGCGCTCTTCCGTCAGCATTGCAAAGCCATTCTTGATGGATTCGCCGGAGTTGCGGTTGCGGCAGAGTTTGCCGCCCAGGGTGATGGTGCCGCTTTTGCGGGTACGGATGCCGAAGATGCTCTCCAGGGTTTCCGTACGGCCGGAGCTGTCCAGACCGGCAACGCCCAGAACTTCGCCGCGGCGGGCCTCAAAGGAAACATCCTTCAGGTGGTTGTACATACCGGTCAGGTTCTCCACCTTCAGGTAGGTTTCACCGGGAACATTGGTCTTGGGAGGGAACTGATTGGTCAGCTCACGGCCGACCATCAGGCGGATGATATCATTCATGCTCAGGTCGGCAGAACGCTCGGTGGCGATCCACTTGCCGTCACGCATGATGGTGATGTCATCGGAGATCCGCTTGATCTCCGCCATCTTGTGGGAGATATAGATGATGCCGCAGCCGCGGTCCCGGAGCATATTGATGATCTGGAACAGGTGCTCGACTTCATCTTCCGTCAGGGAGGAGGTAGGTTCGTCAAAGACGATGACCTTAGACTTATAGGAGACAGCCTTGGCGATCTCCACCATCTGGCGCTGGGAAACAGGCATGGTGCTCATGATGGTCTTGGGATTGACCTTAACCCCCAACTCTTCGAAGACTTCCATGGTGGCATCGTACATCTTCTTTTCGCTGGTGAAGGGGCCGGTCTTGGGGAAGCGGCCCAGCCACATGTTATCCATAACATTGCGCTTCAGAGCCTGGTTCAGCTCCTGGTGCACCATGGCAACGCCGTTTTCCAATGCTTCCTTGGAGTTCTTGAAGCTGACTTCCTTGCCCTCCAGGTAGATCTTACCGGCATCCTTGTTGTAGACACCGAACAGGCACTTCATCAGAGTAGACTTACCAGCACCGTTTTCGCCCATCAGTGCATGGACGGTACCGGCACGAACAGTCAGGTTAACACCGTCAAGGGCCTTAACACCGGGGAACTCCTTGGTGATCCCTTCCATTCGCAGCAGGACAGTTTCGTTATTCATTTCCAAATTTTTCGCCTCCTGGTTTGGAATGCATTTTGCGCCATTACAGGTCAAGGGCACGCTCATGTAACAGGCAACATGGGCATGACCTTAACCTGCAAACGGCTTTAAGGTTCAAGGGCAGCCGTGCCGAAGCACGGCTGCCGCAAGTGCTAACTAATTAAGACTTAGTCAAAGATTAGCCGCTGTAAGCAGAGTAGGGGATGTTAACACGCCAGGTGCCTTCCAGATCACCGACAACGCCATCGAAGGTAGCCTTGCCCAGACCCAGGTTCTCAGCGATCTTAACAACAGCGTTAGCCATACCAACAGCATCCTGCTTGATGGTGCCGGTCATGGACTTGGCAGCGATAGCTTCCTGAGCGGCAGCGGTAGCGTCAACGCCGAAGACGGGGATGGTGACACCGCCGTCGTTCTTGTTGTAGCCGGCAGCCTGCAGGGCAGCGATAGCGCCCAGAGCCATGTCGTCGTTGTTAGCGATAACGACCTCGACCATGTTGCCGTTAGCCTCGTTGTAGGAGGAGAGGATGGTCTGCATGTACTCCTGACCCTGAGCAGCGGACCAAGCGCCGTTCTGGTCAACCAGGTACTTAGCAGTGTTCTTGTCGTCGTAGAACTTCAGAGCGGGCTTGCCGGCAGCAGTCAGGACAGCGTCAGCGTCATCGACACCGTACTGGGTACGGGCGTCAGCTTCCATGTTGCCTTCCTGGCCCTTGAACATGACGTAGGAGATCTCGCCGTCGCCGTTCAGGTCAATGACATCGTAGTTAGCCAGAACGTACTCGCCAACCATCTTGCCTTCCATGTGGCCAGCCTGGGTGTAGTCGGTGCCGACGTAAGCAGCCTTGTCGTAAGCGGAGACCAGCTCCTCAGAGACGGAACGGTTGAAGAAAACCAGGGGCAGCTCAGCGGAGACAGCCATGTCGATGATAGCCTGAGTAGCGTCATCGGAAGAAGCGTCAACGATGTTGACAACCAGGACAGCAGCGCCCTTGGTGATAGCGGTCTGGATCTGCTCGGTCTGAGTGGTCTGAGAGCCGTTTGCATCATAGTCATGATACTCCAGGCCAGCAGCGGTCAGAGCCTCGTTCATAGCAGCGCGAACGCTGGACAGGTAGGTATCACCGAAGGTGTACCAGAAGATAGCGATCTCGCCATCGATGCCTGCAGGAGCCTCAGCGGGTGCTTCTGCGGGAGCCTCAGCTGCGGGAGCCTGAGTGGCAGCGGGAGCCTCTTCCTTTGCGCCGCAAGCGACCAGGGACAGAGCCATAGCCAGAACCAGCAGCAGGGAAATGAGCTTTTTCATTTGTGTTCCTCCTAAAAAAATTGAATATATGCTAATCCGGTTTTCCGGAATCAGCCAAAGGAAATGCAACGTCAGGTCAGATTTCTAACCCATCACACATTACGAATACTATATCACTGAAGCCATTTTTTGTAAAGCATTTCTTGCACTTTCGGCATTTAGACGTATTTTTCACCGTTATATTTATGCACAATAACCAATTCGAACGTCCAGAACAGACATTCGCACCCCTTCCGCAAACATTCGGAGCCAATGCAAAAATACAGCTGAAAAAGATACATGCCCTCCGCATGCTTTTCCCGAACCAAAGTCAGACCGCTCCAGGCACCTGAAAAAGCGGGGATGAACGCAAAATAATATAAATCCACGCTCGGCAAGCAGGCATTTCACACGGCAAAGCCATCGTTCGCAAATTCCATAAGGATTTATTCCGATAAAAAGACTGCTTTTGCCGGATAGGTCAACGCGGTCTTTTTCTTGGCAGAGGATGAGGGATTCGATTGCCAAATTGTCCTCACAGGACAATTTGTATGGAGCGTTGGCCGTCAAGCCGGCCAACGGCAACAGCCCACCGGGCTGTTGCATTTAGATGGGTTCGAATCCCCCACAACTGCAAATAAAAAATGCAGATACCCTTCTGGGTATCTGCATTTTTTGGCAGAGGATGAGGGATTCGAATTTGCTAAAGAAAGTCCATTAGTTGCCAAATGACCACATATGGTATCATTAAGTTCAGATCAGTTTCATAAATGTACTGTATGTACCATATGGCACATACTTAGAAAACCGCTAAAGGGAAAAAATAAGGGAAAACTTTTGGAAAGCTATGTTCCCCATTCCCCAAAACTTACTCACAGCAGGTGCAGATAATTCGCCGAAATTTTCGGCGAATTTTTCTTTGTTCCGGGGACTGGAGAAATTAGCCGAACTGTTCGGCTATTATTGCTAAAGCAATAATAGCATATGGCAGCAAAACGGGCAAGGAAATAAGCCGTCCCAAGAGCCCTTCGACCGTCGACATTTTGAATTGGATTTCCATTGCGGCGCAATCAGTTTTTGAAGCCGTTTTTTGAGGTCCTGTGTGTTTATATTCCAAGTGTAGAATCAAGGGTTAAACTGTCGACAAATTCAAATACTTTCACCAACTACTTTTGAGCTTTGACATTGATTAACATCACGCATCCACAATCGTGAAAACGCGATACTCTTATCTTTCTCCGTATATACATTTCCTTCATTCCTCCCGTTTTTTCTGAAAGAAAGAATGAATGATTATTATATCAGTTATTATTTGATCTGTTATTATTACTTCTTTTATTATTTGCGTGGGATTTTCCTGCGCAGATCTTTCCAAGATTGGACGAGCCTATCTTGGAAAACCCAATCCTGGTTTGCATAGCAGAATATTAGCAATATCTTCATCGATCATTTCATCAATCATTTTTGGTTGATAAATGATTGATGAAATGATATAATATATGCGAGGTGTTATGCTATGTACAACAAAAAGCCGCCCTTTGAAATTATCAATTCCATGCTGGAAGAGATCGCAGAAATTGCGGAACTGGTTGGTCATGTGAACGCAACCGCCGGTCTGTCCACAAATCCCATACTGCGCCGTACCAACCGGATCCGTTCGGTCTATTCCTCTCTGGCAATTGAACAGAATACGTTGAGTCTGGAACAGGTGACCGCAGTTCTGAATGGCAAGCGGGTCATTGCGCCGCCCAAGGATATTGCTGAAGTTAAGAACGCATACGAAATTTATGAAATGATGGATTCGCTGAATCCTTATTCTGTGGAGGATCTGCTGAACGCTCATGCGGTTATGACCAGAGGGCTGACCGAAGAATCCGGTTGCTTTCGTTCCGGTCCTGTTGGTGTGGTGGACAAGCAGGGAAACATTCTGCACTTCGGAACGTTACCGGACTATGCACCGGGTCTTACCATGGAACTGCTTGATTGGGTAAAGGGCAGTGAGTTCCACATGCTGATCAAAAGCTGTGTGTTCCACTATGAGTTGGAGCTGATCCATCCTTTCGCTGACGGCAATGGTCGAATTGGCCGCTTGTGGCATACGCTGCTGCTGACCCAATGGAAGCCTTTGTTTGCCTGGCTCCCGGTGGAGTCCATCATCCATGACCGACAGGATGAATACTATGCCGCCATTAACCGCTCCAACTTTGAAGGCGAATCGACAGTCTTCATCATGTTCATGCTGTCCGCTATTAAGGAAGCTCTGATGGAAGCAATTCAAACCACCGATGCCGCTGAAGCTATGACCACCGAGGAGCTGCGCTGGTATAAGATCGAACGGTTCTTGAAAAAGAATAGTACAATCACCAATGCAGATGTACGCCAGATGTTCCAGGTTTCTGCCGCAACAGCAAATCGAATCCTTGCCAAGTTTACTGAGGAAGGCAAGCTCCAGAAAATCAGAATTGGCAGATCCTGGGGCTACCAAATTCAATAACAGCTTATCTGTCTCAGCGATTCGAAGAATTGCGTAGCCGCAGACCAAAGGGCTGCGTACCAGAACACTTTGTGTTCGCCGGGGATTGGGGCAGAGCTCCAACAAGCCAGAAAAAAGCACCCGTTCCGCAGTCTGCGGTTCAGGTGTTTTTTCGTGTTTGTGGGTACAAAGACATTGCTTGCCAATATGGTTTTGTATATACACAAACATTGCTTGCCAGTTTCTTTTTGATAATTTTCTGACACACTATCTTTTTCCTTTCCAAAACC
>JAFQHF010000114.1 GCA_017398105.1 Oscillospiraceae bacterium
AGCGTAAGCGCCCTGAGTGGAGTCATACTTCAGCAGGTGAGCCAGCATCTTGGGAGAGGTCAGGTCGTTGATAGCAACAACTTCGAAGCCCTCAGCGCCAAACATCTGACGGAAAGCCAGACGACCGATACGACCAAAACCATTGATAGCAACTTTAACAGACATAAGATATTCCTCCATAAAAATATTTTTGTTTTTTTATCGGGTATGCTGGTTATTTGCGATTCCACAAAGGGTTTGTTTTTCTCCCGGATGATTACCCAGGACTGTGTATTTTGCTTTCCTTTGTTGATTAAATTATATATCTAAATGAACCGAAATGGAATAAACTAACTTTTCTTGAATATACACAAAATTGTTTTCTTAACCCCACAGTGCAGACAGGCTGGGGATGATCTGCTTCTTTCGGCTCATGACCTTGGGCAGGAACACTTCATTGTCCCTGGGCATTACACCAAAGGCCTGGCTGATTACATCATCGTCGCCGACATAAAGAAGTTGGCTGCCTTCCAGAAGGACATCCGTCAGCATCAAAATCACCAGAGACACTTCCTTCTTCTTTGCTGCAGCTTTCATTTCCGCGAGCAGTTCTCCCTTCCGGGAAAGCATATTGTCGCTATCCACACAAGTGACCTGGGCAACAGCCAGATCGTGACCTGCAATGTGGAACTCCTTGTAGTCGGTAAACAGCAGTTCCTTTGCAGTCTTCCCTTCTACGGATGCAGAGAAAATCTTCTTACCCAGCTCGTCCAGGGAAATGTCCGCAATGCGCGCCATGCGTTCTGCTGTCCGGATGTCCTTACTGGTACAAGTAGGCGACTTGAACATGACTGTATCGGAGAGGATCGCAGCGGCCATCATACCGGCCAGCTTTTCAGACGGGATCAATCCCCTATCCTGGAACATGGACGCGATGATTGTATTGGTAGAACCTACGGGCTCGTTTCTAACGAAAATAGGATTGCTGGTCTGAATGTCCGCCAGACGGTGATGGTCGATGATCTCCATAATCTCAGCCTCCTCCAAGCCCGGAACAGACTGGGAAGCCTCATTATGATCCACCAGAACAACACGCTTTCTTCTGGGGCGAAGCAAATGATATCGTGTCAGAACACCTACGATTTTTTCGTTGTCATCCAGGATCGGATAGCAGGATTCTCTGTACTTTAGAACCAGTTCCTTAACATCATCCAGTTTGTCATGCAGGTGGAAGCACACCAGATCTTTGGTTCGGCAGATCCTTCCGATGGGGGTAGACTGGAATATCAGTCTGGTGGCTCTGTATGCATCATAGGGCGTAGAAATAATGCAAGTTTTGGTTTCCATCTTCAGCAATTCAGGAGTCAACTCTGTACGGCACAAAACAAGGCAGTTCACATTCCGTTCCAGTGCCTGACGGATCAGATCAGGCTGATTGCCGCAGATGACTACACTGTTGCTGTTGGAAAACAGGGATGGTCCCCTGCTCTCCGGGATCGCCAGAATGACCTCACCGGATACCGTATCCAGGTACTCTCCTGCTTCATTGATTACCTTGCCCTCCAAAACAGACAGGACATTGAACAGCGGCACCTTATCCAGAATGCAGGCGTTGTTCAACTCCATATTGTAGCTTGCAATGTCCTCTCTGGACATCATGCCGAACAAGGTACCATCATCATTGGCAACGGGAATCGCGTGCATTTCCTTACGCTCCTGAAGGGCCTTCCATGCACGGCCAACGGTGACTGCCGCACTAAGGATGGGCGGCTTATCAAATTCCAGGTCCTGTACCTGGGTATACACATTGGAAATCAAGGTCGGGGGTGCAAAGCCAAAATGATTCAGCACCAGCTGGGTTTCATCGGATACTCTTCCAAGGCATGCAGCTTCATATTCCCGGTCGCCCAACGCATTCCTCAAAGAAGCATAGGCAATTGCTGCTACAATGGAATCGGTATCCGGGTTGCGATGTCCAGTCACATAGATAGGATCCATATACAAATTCTCCTCACTTTATATTTGCAATTGTAAATCAGACAAAAGCTTTTTGTTAATTATAGCATTTCATCAGAATCAGGAGAATAAACGGAATTTGCGGAAATATACACGAAATTAGCAAATACTTCTACCCAGTTCTGAAAATAAGAAACTGCCACTTCGAGCAGCAGTGCTTTCACTTGAAATGGCAGTTTTCATTCAGTTACTGATACAAACGGTATAACGATATCCTACTGGCCCATGGGTATCGAGACTATTCCATGCTCTTTTGAATAGTTATACCTCTATTATGATACGAGATTAGCGGCCTACACAATCCTGATATTCCATATAGGCTGCCATGAATTGTGCAACACTGGCAAACTGGGGAGCAAATGCTTTTTCCATAACTTCCTTATTTTTATTCATACATATTACCTCCAATTGAGAGTTTTGATGTGACGGATCCGATCCTGGCACTCCACATATTGTGCCATGGATTCTTCAATAACACCAATGTGGTGTGACAGAGCTTTCTTCAGATCTTTCATATATTTCATAGCATGATACCTCCTAAGCAGAGTTTGATTCAATCCTTCAGGAGCTGCTTTATTTTGGTAATCAGCTGTACCAACGGCAATGCAATATTTTGCATGAGTATTATTATGTGGGTTGTATTTCACCATAAAACCTTTGGTGAGAAATTGATCAGGTACGTGCTGTGATTCAGTGCTCCTGTTTGGATGCCCAGATAGTAATTCTTCAATATGAATAAAATATGACGATTTTTGAAACAATTTTCTGTCATCGTGTTACATGCACAAAATTTGTTTATTTCTTACATATTATCTTTCAATTCAAATTCCATTTTTGCATTTTATTATCGTTGTATATTATACTTTCCTTACCATTTAACATTATAATCAAAACATTATTCTTATCTTTAGTACTTACATAAGACATATCAAATATTATATTTCTATTCTGTTTTAATCTAGTCTTTACAATCTGGGCCACACTAAATAACATCAAAGATGATTTTAGCTCAGGTATTTACTGTTTTAAACATACTATAAAGCTGGAACTATGCAAACGTACAAAATAAAAGAAGAATACCCCGGATCAGATCCGGGGTATCCGTTTGGAATGGAGACGGTATATGCCCACGTGTAATGACGATTAACGCCTTACACGATATACCTAAAATGGGATTCATTTTTTAGGCTGGTAACGCATGTCACTTACAGAGTACACCGTTACAAAAGCTTTGGGATCTACTTTTCGCACATAATCCATCAGTTGCTTATACTCATTTTTATCAACAATTGTGATCATTTCCGTGCGGGGTGTTTTGTCATAGGCACCGATGATTTCATTCAGTGTTGCGCCGCTGTGGAGATCATGCAAAACATAATCCACGATGGGATCCAAATGATCCGAAATGACGCAGACCCTACGTTTGATGTTAATGCCAAAGATAAAGTGATCCACGATCATGCCGCCAAAGTATGTACCCAGCAAGCTGAGTACCACGGTTTTGGAATCATAGCACAGAGCTGAGGACAATGCTACCACAATGCCGGATGTTGACATTGCTTTTCCAAGATCCATCTTCAGGTACTTGTTCATGATCTTGGCCACAATGTCCAGGCCTCCGGAAGACGCATTTCTGGAGAAAAGAATGGCCAAACCTATACCAACAACAAGGATATAACAGATCACATCCAGCAACGGGTCCTGGGTGATAGACTGGAAGTTGGGAAAGATTTTTTCAAACACACCCATAACGACTGGCATCAGGATGGAACAGTATACTGTTTTGGCACCAAACTCCGGGCCGATCAGCAGGAATCCGATGATCAACAGCCCAACGTTCATGATCAGTGTTATGGTAGACACAGAAAGCGGAATGAAATTGCTAAGAACCATCGCCAGAGCCGCACCGCTGCCAACAGAAACATGACTGGGGAGCATGAAGAAAAACACCGCAGCTGCGACGATCACATTGCCAACCGTGATGATGGCAAGTTCTTTTATGGAGTTGCTCAGTTTCATTTTGATAACCTCTAAAACAAGGAAAGAAAGATGCTATTATAAACCCTTTTTAGCGAAATTCCAGCTGCTTCTGCACATATCCTCTACGGTATGGGTAGCTTCCCAACCGAGAAGCTTCTTTGCCTTTTCCGCATCTGCCCAGAAGGCAGGCAGGTCACCCTCACGGCGGGGACCAATGACGCAAGGCAGCTTGATGCCATTCACCTTTTCAAAGGCATTTACAAGCTCCAGAACGGAGACACCGTTGCCGGTACCCAGGTTGATCGCTTCGGCACCTTCATGCTCTGCAGCATATTCCAGTGCCTTCAGATGTCCAACAGCCAGGTCAACCACATGGAGGTAGTCCCGCTGGCAGGTGCCGTCGGGGGTATCATAGTCACCGCCAAAGATGGTCAGCTTTTCCAGCTTCCCTGCAGCCACACGGCCAATGTAAGGCATCAGGTTATTGGGGATACCATTGGGATCATCACCCAGCAGGCCGGACTCATGAGCACCGATGGGATTGAAGTAGCGCAGCAGGATGGCGCAGAAGTCGGGGTGTGCGGTGCAATAGTCGGTCAGAATCCGCTCGATCATCACCTTGGTCCAGCCATAGGGAGAAGAAGACTGAATGGCAGGCATCTCCTCTTTGTAGGGATGGGGATTGTTGGGACCGTAAACGGTAGCAGAGGAAGAGAATACCAGCTTCTTACAGCCTGCCTGTTCCATGACCTCCAGAAGTGTCAGGGTGCTGTCCAGATTGTTGCGGTAATATTTCAGAGGCTCCCGGACACTCTCTCCCACAGCCTTAAAGCCTGCAAAGTGGATCACGGCATCAATTTTGTAGTCCTTGAATACCTGCAGCAGTTCCTTCTTGTCCGCACAGTCGATCTCATAAAAAGCAGGAACTCTACCAGTAATCTCACCGATCCGGTTGCGGACATCCCAGCGGGCGTTGCTGAGATCATCCACGATGATGGGGTGATGGCCAGCATTCATCAGTTCTACTACGGTATGGCTGCCGATATAACCGGCGCCGCCAGTCACAAGAATATTCATCTCTTTATACCTCCCGATTCACATAACGGATGAAGCGGTCAAAAGCTGCCTCGCCATCCGTATTTCTCTTATAGACTCCAGCATGCTCCAGTACCTTGGCAAACACCTTGCCAACTTCCAGTTTCAGAATGCATGCGGTATTGTCCGTTGTAAACGTATGGGTTTCCTTTAACTGCTGAACCCACTTAGCATGCTTCTCCAGCTCGCCAGTAATGGGCTTGTCCATCAAAATGGCTCCTTCCAGGTCTGCCAGTTCCTGCTTCAGCCGGGAGGGCAGCACAGCCAGACCCATCACTTCGATCAGGCCGATATTCTCCTTCTTGATGTGATGCAGCTCTGCATGGGGATGGAATACGCCCAGAGGATGCTCCCCCGTGGTAATGTTATTGCGAAGAACCAGATCCATCTCATACTCCTCTCCCCTGCGGCGGGCAATGGGCGTGATGGTATTATGGGGTTCCCCTTTGGTTTCCGCAAAGATAAAGGCATCTGCATCAGAATAACCGCGCCAGGACTGCAGGATATGGTCTGCCAGATCTGCGATTCGCTGCTTATCCGGGCAGGTCAGACGGATGACACTCATGGGCCACTTCACGATGCCTGCCTTCACATCCTCAAAGCCATTGAAGACGATCTTACGCTCCACGGGGGACTTCTCCATGGGGAAGGTATAGCATCCACCCTGGAAATGCTCATGGCTCAGGATGCTGCCGCCCACGATGGGCAGGTCTGCATTACTGCCGATGAAATAGTGAGGAAAGATGGTGACGAAGTCCAGCAGCTTCTCGAAGGCTGCCTTATCGATTTTCATAGGAGTGTGCTCCGCATTAAATGCAATGCAGTGCTCGTTGTAATAGACATAGGGGCTGTACTGCAAGTACCAGGGTTTACCGCCAATGGTGATGGGAATGATCCGGTGGTTCTGCCGGGCAGGATGATTCATACGGCCTGCGTAGCCCTCGTTCTCAGCGCACAGCTGGCACTTAGGATAACCGGACTGAGGAGCAGCCTTGGCTGCGGCAATAGCCTTGGGGTCTTTTTCAGGCTTGCTCAGGTTGATGGTCACATCCAGCGTGCCGTAATCTGTCACAGTCTTCCAGCGCATATCCTTCTGGATCCGGTAACGGCGGATGTAATCGGTATCCTGAGAGAACTTGTAAAACCAGTCTGTGGCTGTCTTCGGACTTTCTTCATACAGTGCTTCGAAGGTGCTGCGCACTTCTCTGGGGGGCGGGGTCAGGATACCCATCAGTTTGGTATCATAAAGATCCCGGCTGGTGATATCATCGGAGATGATACCTCTATTCACTGCGTCATCCGTCAGATTCTTCAGGATCTGCTCCAGAGGCATGGGACGGACTTCTGCAGGTTCAAAACTATCCAGCTGCTGGGGAGTAAGCAGCTGGTTTATAATAAACGCCTTGTCGCAGGGCTCGATCAGTTTCCTGTCCAAGCCATACTGCACCAAAGCGGAAATATTCTCATTGATGCTCATAATAAAAACACTCCTTTATACGAGTTTTTCATAAAACGCTGTTAAAGCGTTTTATTGGGCCGCTAGCAAAGCGGCCAGCGGCATTGCCGCTAAAAACGAAGTCAATACATTTCTGATCGCCGTCAGGCGATGTGCCGCATTGCGGCACAATAAAATGATTCCATCATTTTATTGTGAAATTGTATTATACTAAGGGTTGGCCGGACGAGTTGGAGTAGTCATCCTCCAACTCGTTCCGGAATGACTGAGGATCGTGTTATTTATCTAGTGAAATTCAGATATGCTAAGTAGTTATATGCTCCGAATTATTGGATTCGGATGCCGCCATCGTTACGGATATTCAGTACATGGCATTTTCCTTCACCAAGTACATTTTCAATTCCCTCTTTGAACTTAGGAAGCAGATCGAAGGGCACAAAAGCCTGGACGGTTCCGGCAAAGCCGCCGCCATGGACACGGTATGCGCCCTTACCCTGTAAGAGTGTATCGCACAGCGCCAGAGCCAGAGCCACTTCCTGTTTCATAATTGATCCGGAGGGATAGATGTTCTGCAGATACATCCAGGAACTATGACCGGACTGGCGGACGAGATGGAAGAATGCGTACAGGTCTTCGTTACGAAGGGCAGCAGCCTGAACCTTTACGCGCTTATTTTCCTGATAAACATGGATCGTCCGAAGAATTGCCCGGTCAGAAACATGGTTTCTCAGGTTCGGAAGGGCTGCAAGGAAGTCTTCTTCAGGGATCTGACGGAGCACTCTTTTGCCGAAAAAGTCACAGACCTCTTTTAATTCGTAGGGAATCGCAGCGTATTCATCCGTCAGGTCTGCGTGATCTGCGCCGCTGTCGATGATGCACAGGGCGTAGCCAGCTTTGGCAAGGTCAAAATTGATTTTCTCAATGACAGGCTGCTCAGGATTCTCGAAGTCGATGTAAACCAGACCGCCAACGCTGGATGCCATCTGATCCATCAGGCCGCAGGGGTTGCCGAAGTAAACATTTTCTGCATACTGTCCAATTTGAGCAATCTCAACAGCGGTCAGCTTCTTGTCGAAGAACAGCTCATTCAGGATGGTACCGAACAGAACCTCAAAGGCTGCAGAGGAGCTGAGGCCGCTGCCGGGAAGGACTGTAGAATTTACCACCGCATCAAAACCTTCCAGCTTGGCACCTCTCTGGACAAAGCTGGAAACAACACCACGGATCAGCGCGGCGGTGGTGTTCTTTTCCTCCTCGTGGACGGACAGGTCATCCAGGTTAACTATAATGGTGGGATAACCTTCAGACTGGACCCAGATATTGTTGGTACCATTCAGCCGGACATCGGCCACGGTTTCCAGATTCACCGCGGCTGCGAGAACGCAGCCGCATTGGTGATCGGTATGGTTTCCACTGATTTCCGTTCTGCCAGGAGCGGAGAATACGTAGTGTTTTTCCATAGGACTATCTTCCTTTTATGCGAGATTCTTTCTTATGCCTTACGGGAAGCCAGCAGAGCCTGGTTTGCCTTCTCAACATTCAGCTTGGTCAGCAGGAAGGTGACCAGTGCGCAGAAGATTGCGGGCAGCCACAGGTACATAACATTCAGCATGGTGATCACGGAGTCGGGCTGAACAGCGGCGCCGCCCTCAATGAAGCCAGCAGCAGCCAGCAGCCAGCCGGAGATTGCGGTACCCAGGCCGCCGCCGATCTTAACGCCCAGAGAGGTGCAGGAATACATGGTGCCGTCGATACGCTTGCCAGTGGTCAGATAGGTGTAGTCAGAAGCAGAAGCGATAACCGCATTCAGGTCGCCCTGCAAGGGGCACATACCCAGGGAAGCCACAGCGGTGAAGGCCAGCATCATGGGGACACTGCCCATGTAAGCAGCCACGATAACCAGGATTCTTGCAACGGTAGCCAGAGCGTAACCGCTGTAGTTGATCTTGTACATACCGCCCAGCTTTGCAACGATGGTGGGCACCAGCAGCAGGCCGATGATCATGGGGATGTTCAGTGCAGTGGCGAACTTGCCCATCAGGTTTGCATCTTTCAAAACATAGGTCATGTAGTAGGTACCAACACCGGTAAAGGCGGTGTACAGCTGAGTCAGCAGATAAACGCCCAGGATCAGCAGGTAGAACTTATTCTTGATCAGCAGGCTGGCAGCTTCACGCAGGGTGTACTTTTCTGCAGGAGCGGAAGTGTCCTTCTTGGTTTCGTTCTCGTCCTCGGGCAGTTCCTTCAGGGACAGGACAGAGATGGTGTTGGAGATGATACCGATGATGACATAGATCAGAGCGACGGTTCTCCATGCGGCGGCGTCATTGCCGAAGTGTGCAACAAGACCGAAGGTAACAGCCTGGATGATGGTGCTGGTGGTGAATGCGAAGACGAAGCGGAGGGAACCCAGCTGAACACGCTCGTTTTCATTCTTGGTAACCAGGGCGGTCAGTGCGGAGTAAGCGATATTGTTTGCGGTGTAGAAGCCTGCGTTCAGCATCACATAGAAGATGAAGAAGAAGGCGTACTGTGCGGTCTTGCCCCAGGAAGTGGGAATGGCGAAGATTGCGAACAGGCAGACACCGCAGCCCAGGTAAGGCCACAGCATCCAGGGACGGGCCTTACCCATTTTGGTGTGGGTCTTATCGATCAGGGAGCCGAAAATCACATC
>JAFQHF010000048.1 GCA_017398105.1 Oscillospiraceae bacterium
CAAGAAATAAGTACACCTACTACGCATCCAAGGCCAAGAAGGAAGGCTACGAGCAGATCGCTGCCCTGTTCCTGAAGACCGCTGACAACGAGAAGGAGCACGCCAAGATGTGGTTCAAGGAGCTGCACAACGGCATGCCCGGCACCGAAGTGAACCTGCTGGACGCTGCCGAGGGCGAGAACTACGAGTGGACCGACATGTATGCCGGTTTTGCCGAGACCGCCGAGAAGGAAGGCTTCCCCGTACTGGCGGCAAAGTTCCGTCTGGTTGCCGCCATTGAGAAGCACCACGAAGAGCGTTACCGCGCACTGCTGAAGAATGTGGAAACCGCTCAGGTCTTCGAGAAGAGCGAAGTCAAGGTCTGGGAGTGCCGCAACTGCGGTCACATCATCGTCGGCACCGCTGCTCCCGAGGTCTGCCCCACCTGCGACCATCCCAAGGCTTACTTTGAGATCAACGCACAGAACTACTAAGCATATGCCAAGCGCCGCGGCTGCAGCCGCGGCGCTTTCTTTGATTTTGACTGTGTAAACAATCGTTTAGCTAACAGGTACTATACGCCATTGTAGGGCGGGGTCATATAAATTTTTTGTATGATTGCCCCCGGCAATCATCAGTATTACAGATTCGCTGCGCGGAGCACCACCCCGCCGAGCAGCTTACGAAACTGCCGTGGTAAAAAACGGCGCAAAATGTAACAAATACAATCATACCATCCGCGGCAATCCTCGATAGTGGGTCGGCGGGGTCATGACCCCGCCCTACAGATATGGTGCAATGAACGACAATTTTTCATGCGGTTATCACCGAAAAAAGTGCCGGCCCTGAGGGGCCGGCACAAACTTGTTTCAGTAAGGCAAATTACACCATTGCAGCGGTGATGATGGCCATCTTGTAGACTTCCTCAGCATTGCAGCCGCGGGACAGGTCGTTGATGGGAGCAGCCAGACCCTGCAGGATGGGGCCCAGAGCTTCGTAGCCGCCCAGACGCTGTGCGATCTTGTAGCCGATGTTGCCTGCCTCGATGGTGGGGAAGATGAAGGTGTTGGCGTAGCCTGCAACAGGGGAGCCGGGGAACTTCAGCTGGCCGACCTCGGGAGCGACAGCTGCGTCGAACTGCATCTCGCCGTCGATAGCCAGTTCGGGAGCCATTTCCTTGGCAACAGCGGTAGCATCGTGGGACAGCTTCACAGTGCCGCCCTTGCCGGAGCCGTTGGTGGAGAAGCTCAGCATGGCGACCTTGGGGTCGATGCCGAAGACCTTAGCGGTGTTGGCAGTCTCGATGGCAACCTCAGCCAGCTTCTGAGCAGCGGACAGAACAACGTTGCCTTCCTTATCCAGGGAATCTTCGTAGCCCAGGTTGATGGCGCAGTCACCCATAGCCAGCTTCTCTTCGCCGCGAACCATGATGAAGCAGGAGGAGACCAGATGGGAGCCCTTCTTGGTCTTGACGATCTGCAGAGCGGGACGGACGGTGTCAGCGGTGGAGTAGGTAGCGCCGCCCAGCAGGGAGTCAGCGTAGCCCATCTTCACCAGCATGGTGCCGAAGTAGTTGCCCTTGGACAGAGCCTTACGGCAGTCCTCAGCGGACATCTTGCCCTTACGCAGCTCAACCATCTTCTCGACCATGGCGTCCATGCCTTCGTAGGTGGCGGGGTCCAGGATCTCAACACCTTCGATGTCGAAGCCGCCCTTGGCAGCGTTGGCCTTGACTTCGTCGACGTTGCCGACCAGGATGACCTTCAGGAAGCCGTCAGCCTTCAGACGGGCGGTAGCTTCCAGAATACGGGCGTCGTGACCCTCGGTGAAAACGATGGAACGGGGATTAGCCTTCAGAGTTTCGATCATTGCATTGAACATAGGATATCAGTCCTCCAATTATCGGGTCTGTGCCCGTATTTTTACAGGTTAATTATATATCACTTTATCCAAAGGTGCAATACCTTTTTTTACAGTGTTTGGCAAAATTCACTGTTTGTGAACAATTGTAGGGAGGATTTCCAATCCGCCCCCGGGGAAGAAAGGTTTGGACGGTGTGCGCTTTGAAGAAACTTCCTTTTTTGGGAAAGAAATGCATATGTTTTTCGGTAATTCCGGGCGGTCTGGAAAACCGCTCCTACAGGAGATATGGGGGTGTTTTGGTGATTCTGATGAAAAAACTGAAAATAATCCTTAATTTCCTCTTGCTTTTTGTGCGAAATCGCTTTATAATGATACCAAACTTTGGTTATTGGAGGCGATGGCGCTTGGGCGAGCTTTTTGCGGTCCTGTCCGGAAAGGGCGGAACGGGAAAGACCTCCGTCTGCGCAGGCATCGCCACGGCTCTGGCGGAGGAAGGACGGCGGGTTTTGTGCATCGATTGTGATGTGGGCCTGCGGAATCTGGATATCTCCCTGGGCCTGTCCGACAGCGGCGCCCTTTCCTTTCTGGATGTGGCGGAGGGGCATTACCCTCTGAGCCGGGCGGCTGTCCATCCCCAGTATCCGACGCTTTCCTTCCTGACGGCCCCCATGAACCGGGGGGTGGAGCAGATTGACCCGGTGCCCTTCGCGCAGATGCTTCGTCAGGCCCGGCGGGAATTTGACTATATCTTTCTGGATGCCCCTGCGGGGGTGGATGCAGGCTTCCGCCTGGTGTCCGGCGTTGCAGACCGGTTTCTGCTGGTCACCGGTTCCGGCCCTGCCGCCGTTCGGGATGCAGCCCGGGTGGGTGACCTGCTGGAGCTGATGGGCAAACGGGATGTGCGCCTGGTGGTGAACCGGGTGGACAGGGATGTGCTCAGCACCGTGCGCATCACCATTGACGATGTGATGGATTCTGCCGGACTGCCTTTAAGCGGCATCGTGCTGGAGGACCCCTATGTGACACTGGCGGCTTCCTTCGGCCAGCCCCTGCTCAAATATGCCAGACGCTGCCCCGCGGCAAAGGCCTACCGGAAAATTGCAAAACGTATTCAGGGATTCCACGAACCCATAACATTACGATAAACCCTTTTATAGATCATATATTTAAGGAGTGACTGCTGTGAACATTGCATTTTTGGCGCATGACAAGAAGAAGGAACTGATGGTTCAGTTCTGCACCGCCTACAAGAGCGTTCTGCTGAAGCACAATCTCTTCGCCACCGCAACTACCGGCCGCCTGATCGCAGACAATACCGGTCTGCCCATTACCCTGCTGCTTTCTCACAAGCAGGGCGGTCATCAGCAGATCAATGCCCGCATCGCCTATAACGAAATTGACCTGGTGCTGCTGTTCACCGATCCCAACACCACCGAGCCCTGGGACGACAGCCAGATGATCGAGACCATCCGCCATTGCGACAAGCACAATGTGCCCATCGCCACCAACCTGGCCTCCGCCGAAATGCTCATCATGGGCCTGCAGCGCGGTGATCTGGACTGGAGAGAAATGCTGCGGAGCAAGCCCCGATTCTAACTGCGTTTTTCAGCCGCCCGGCCAATTGGCGGGGCGGCATTTATATTGTTTGCTCTGTATGGCGGGGTCATGATCCCGCCCCAGACTGTAGAAAAAGCCTCGCAGAGTTTTCTGCGTGAGCAGAAAATAAAGTCCAAAACCGTTTTTGACCGCGGCGCACCCCAGGGTGGCTTCTCTTGCCCTTTCAGGGCAATTCACCTTCTGTACGTGGGCGAAAACACATATCAGGCTGCAAGTGTGCGAGTTGTGTGCCGGAGGCACACAAGGAGTGCGCGCAGCAGACTGCAAAAAACTGGCGGAAAGCCCCGAAGGGGATTTTCGACACGCTGCGGCGGGGTTTTGACCCCGCCCTACAATCACTAAAGGAGATAACATCATGGAAATCATCAAGCCCCGGACGCTGTCCGGCTTCATGGAGCTGCTGCCTGCAAAGCAGATCCGTTTTGAGAAAATGACCGAAATCCTGCGTACCACCTACGCTTCCTACGGCTTCGCCCCTCTGGATACCCCCGTCATCGAGGATGCCCAGATTTTGCTGGCCAAGGGCGGCGGTGAGACCGAGAAGCAGATCTACCGTTTCACCAAGGGCGACAGCGATCTGGCGCTGCGCTTTGACCTGACGGTGCCCCTGGCAAAGTACGTTGCCCTGCACTACAATGACCTGGCCTTCCCCTTCCGCCGGTTCCAGATCAGCAAGGTCTACCGCGGCGAGCGTGCCCAGCGTGGCCGCTTCCGGGAATTCTACCAGGCTGACATCGACATCATCGGCGACGGCAAGCTGGATATCCTGAACGAGGCGGAAATTCCCGCCATCATCTATAAGGTCTTCAAGGGCTTCGGCCTGAGCCGGTTCCAGATCCGGGTCAACAACCGCAAGATCCTCAACGGCTTCTATGCCATGCTGGGTCTGTCTGAAAAGTCCGGTGACATTATGCGCACCGTGGACAAGCTGGACAAGATCGGCGCGGAAAAGGTCAAGGCCATTCTGCTGTCCGACTGCGGCCTGAATGATGAGCAGGCGGACGAGATCCTGAAGTTCATCGCCATCACCGGCTCCAATGCCCAGGTCATCGAAGCGCTGGAGGGCTATGTGGGCCGCAATGAGATGTTCGACCAGGGCCTGCAGGAGCTGAAGGCTGTGTGCAGCAATCTGGCTGCCTTCGGTGTGCCCGAGGCAAACTTCGCTGTGGATCTGACCATCGCAAGAGGTCTGGACTACTACACCGGCACCGTTTACGAGACCACCCTGCTGGATCATCCGGAGATCGGCTCTGTCTGCTCCGGCGGCCGCTACGACAATCTGGCCGGCTACTACATCGAAAAGCAGCTGCCCGGCGTTGGCATTTCCATCGGTCTGACCCGTCTGTTCTATGTCCTGGACGAGCAGGGCCTGCTGAATCCCGAGCTGCCCAGCGCTCCCGCAGACGCTCTGGTGCTGCCCATGGGTGAGATCGCACCTGCCATTGCTCTGGCTGAGGAGCTGCGTTCCAATGGTCTGCGTATTCAGCTCTACGGCGAACAGAAGAAGTTCAAGCAGAAGATGGCCTACGCCAATAAGCTGGAAGTTCCCTTTGCCGTGCTGCTGGGCGAGGATGAGATCGCCGAGGGCAAGTGCTCCGTCAAGAACATGCGCACCGGCGAGCAGGTCAAGCTGACCCCTGACGAGGCTGCCGCACACATCAAAGCATCCCTGGATGCAGGCAGCTGCGCCGTGATTCTGGAAAAGTAAGATAGTAAGAAGGGCCGCCCGAATTTCGGGCGGCCCTTTGTATGCGATATCGTAGGGGCGGATTTTTAATCCGCCCTCAATGTTTCGAACAGTGTGCAGTTGGTTTTTCTGCCCATGATTCGGTGGGATTAGGGCGGATTGGAAATCCGCCCCTACGGCCTGTTTATGGCAGTTAACGATACCGGGCGTGGTGCTCCGCGCAGCAATTTAAGTTTGGGCAGTCACGATTCCCACCGCACCGGGCACGCATTAGCCGCCCGCCTTGCGGGCCCACAGATACACCTTGCATTCGTAGGGATGCAGGGTGTTTTTCTTAGGCTCTGCGTAGTTGCACAGGATCAGCTGGGCGGAGGACATGTCGAAGCCCTTGGGGGTGGGGAATCTGGTTTCGGTTTCCGAGAAGGAGCAGACCACCAGGATCTTCTGCCGGTCGCTTTCCATGGAGTACATGTAGAACTTGTCGGAATTGTGGAAATATTCCTGATACACACCGTGGCGGACACAGTGGAGCTTCTTGCGCAGGGCAATGGCCTTGCGGTAGAAATTCAGAATGGAGTCCGGGTCTTCTTCCTGCTGGGCTGCGTTGAGCCAGGTGTAGTTGGGATTGACATTGATCCAAGGAGTGTCGGCGGTGGTGAAGCCGGCGTTCTTTTCCGCGCTCCACTGGACGGGGGTACGGGCGCTGTCACGGGCAGAGCGCCACTGGCGCTTCAGCCGCTGTTCCTCGGTCTTGTTCAGGGCGGTGTTGTTGTAATTCCAGATGGTCTGCACATCCCGGTATTCCTCCACGCTCTGAGGCCGCCAGTTGATCATGCCGATCTCCTGGCCCTGATAGATGAAGGGCGTGCCCTGCTGGAACAGGTACATGGCAGCCAGCATCTTTCCGCTTTCCTTCCAGAAGAATTCACTGCCGTAGCGGGAGATGATCCGGGGATGGTCATGATTTTCGATGTACAGGGAATTCCAGGCCCTGTCCTTCAGAACTGTCTGCCAGGAGGAGAAGGCCTTCTTCATCTTCTTCAGATTGAACTTCATGGGATAGTAGTCCGACAGGAAGCAGTCGGCGGCAACGCACTGGAACTGGATCATCATATCGATCTGGCCGTTTTCCTCATCGATGTAATCCAGGGCCTTTTTGGGAGAGACCAGAGGCGCCTCGGCAATGGTGAAGCAGTCATAGTGATCCAGCACCTCTTCCTTGAATTCCGTCAGGTATTCGTGGATGTGGGGGCCGTGGTTGTAGTGGGTCATACCCTTGGAGGCGGGCATGATGTGGTCATCCGGCAGGCCCTCCTTCTTGGAGATGTAGGTGATCACGTCCTCCCGGAAGCCGTCCACACCCATATCCAGCCAGAACCGCAGAATCTTTTTCACTTCTTCCCGCACCAGGGGATTGTCCATATTCAGGTCGGGCTGCTTTACCGCAAACAGATGCAGGTAGTATTCCTGACGGACCTCATCCCACTGCCAGGCCTTGCCTTCAAAGAAGGAGTCCCAGTTGTTGGGCAGCTTGCCGTCCGGGCGGGCAGGCCGCCAGATGTAGTAGTCGGTGTAGGGCTCGATGCGCTGGCGGCTCTTCTGGAACCACTCGTGCTCGTCACTGGTGTGGTTGACCACCAGATCCATGACGATCTTCATGTCCCGTTCGTGGGCACCTTCCAGCACCTTTTTGAAAGCCTCCATGCCGCCGAATTCCGGGGCGATGTCCATGTAATCGGCAATGTCATAGCCGCCGTCGGCGCCGGGGGAGGGGTAGATGGGAGAGAACCAGATGCCGTCGCAGCCCAGACCCTTGATGTAGTCCAGCTTTTCATAGACACCCAGCAGGTCGCCCATGCCGTCTCCGTCTCCGTCCTTAAAAGACCGGGGCCAGACCTGATAGAAAACCTTGTCCTTATACCAGCGATTGCGTTCCATAGATGTACACTCCTTTTGTTTATAGGGTGGATATTGCGCTTTTGTAGGGCGGGGACATGTCCCCGCCGACCCGGCAGCGTAACTGCGCGGGTAAAAAACGACGCACAATGTAACGTTTATGATATAACCGAAATGGAAATGATCGATACTGGGTCGGCGGGGTCATGACCCCGCCCTACAATTCGTTGTACGTTAAACGATATTTTATCTTTACAACAGGCTTAGATTCATTATATCATCCCCGCTTCCGGCTGTCACCTGAAAATCTCGTTGACAGCCCATTTTTTACCACTTACAATAGAAAGAAAAAGCCGAAGGGTGGTCTTTTTATGATTACGGAGCAAAACGGCGTATTCCATATCCAAACGGAAGCCTATTCCTATCTTTTTAAAATCGATGCCTGGGGGATACCGGAACACATCCATTTCGGTGCCCCGGTGAAAACGGAGGATGCCGAAGCCCTGTGCTGCCGTCCGGGTCTTGGCTGGGGCAGCAATGTGCTGCTGCAGGAGGGCGATCTGACCAGCTGCATGGATGCGCTGGCACTGGAATGGAGCGGCAGCGGCCGGGGCGATTACCGGGAGTCTCCGGTGGAGCTTTCCGGCCAGCCCACGGATTTCCGGTTTGAGGCGTACCGGATTCTGGAGGGCAGCGTGGCCATGGCCTGCAGCCTGCCCCAGGCAAAGGATGCTCTGCAGACACTGGAAATCACACTGGCCCAAAAGAATGCAAAGCTTACGCTGTATTATACCGCCTTCCCCACTGCTCTTGTGCGCCGGACGGTGCTGGAAAATACGGCAGATGCTCCCATCCGGCTGAACAAGCTCATGAGCTTTACACTGGATCTTCCCGGCAGCTTTACCATGTCCACCTTCAACGGCGGCTGGATCGCGGAAATGCGGCGGGAGGATATCCCGGTGGGTGCCGGTAAGGTGGTCAACGAGAGTCTCACCGGAGCCTCCTCCAACCGGCACAATCCGGGCTTTCTGCTGTTTGAACCGGATGCCACGGAAAATCAGGGCAGGGTCTACGGATTCAATCTGGTGTATTCCGGAAATCACTATGCTTCTGCCCAGCAGTCCCTGCAGGGTCTGACCCGGGTGATGCAGGGCATCAACATGAGCAATTTTTCCCGGGAACTGGCTCCCGGGGCGCTGTTCGAAACGCCCGAAGCTGTGCTTTGCTATTCCGGTGACGGCTTCGGCGGACTGTCTTTGCATATGCACGGCTTTGTAAATACCCACATTGTCCCCAAATTCTGGCAGGGCCGTCCCCGCCCCGTGCTGTACAACAGCTGGGAGGGCTGCGTTTTTGATTTCAACCAGCACCGGCTGCTGGATCTGGCAGACCGGGCCAGGGACTTGGGCTGCGAGCTGTTCGTGCTGGATGACGGCTGGTTCGGTGCCCGGAACAACGACAGGGCAGGTCTGGGAGATTACACCGTAAACAAAAAGAAGCTGCCGGAGGGCATGGAGGGCCTGGCCAGACGCATCCGGGCCAAGGGGCTGGAATTCGGTCTCTGGTTCGAGCCGGAGTCCGTGAATCCGGATTCCGATCTGTACCGGGCACATCCCGACTGGGCACTGACGGATGAATTTGTACCGGTCTATGGCAGAAACCAGCTTTTGCTGGATCTGACCAGAAAGGAAGTCCGGGATTATATCGTGGAGAATGTGTCCAAGATTCTGGACAGCGCCCAGATTTCCTATGTGAAATGGGATATGAACCGCCATTCCATTGCTTTGGGGGCAAAGGCCCATGATTTCGTTCTGGGCCTTTACGATGTGCTGCGCCGGATCTTTGAACCCCGGCCTCAGATCCTGCTGGAAAGCTGCTCCTCCGGCGGCAACCGGTTCGACCTGGGTATGCTGTGCTTCTCGCCCCAGGTCTGGGCCTCTGACGATACGGACCCCATCGAACGGCTCACCATCCAGCAGGGCTATTCCTACCTGTATCCCCAGTCTGCCATGGGTGCCCATGTTTCTGCTGCGCCCCATGCCCAGACCCTGCGCCATACCCCCCTGGCTACCCGGGGCAACGTGGCCTTCTTCGGCTGTCTGGGCTATGAGCTGGATTTAAAGCACCTGCTGAGCGTGGAAGTGAAGGAAATCAAGGCCCAGATCGCCTTTTACAAGCAGTACCGGCATATTTTCCAGTACGGACGATTCACCCGGACAAAACTGGGCTGGCAGGTCAGCGACGGAGCGACTGCCATTGCCGGCGTCTTCCACCGGCTCGTCCATGCTGCCCCTGCCTATGAGCAGCTGCGGCTGACAGGGCTGGATCAGAATAAGACCTACCGGGTCACATCTCTGGCCCAGACCATCCGGGTGGGACAGTTCGGGGGCCTTCTGAAGCATGTGGCTCCCGTGAACATCGATCCCAACGGCCAGCTGCTGCGCCTGGCGGACCGGCATGTGACCCTGCCTGACGGCGGGGAAGAACTGCGCGTTTCCGGCGCCGCCCTGATGAGCGGCATCCTCCTGAAACCCCTGTTCCGGGGCACCGGCTACGATCAGAGCCAGCGCAACCAGGGTGATTTCGGTTCGGACATTTATATCATCGAAGAAGCATAATTCCCCGGTTCGCCAAAACTTTTCCTTGCAATTTCCGGCAAAGTGTACTATACTAGACAGGCACAACGCCGGTGTGATGAAATGGTAGACGTAGCGGACTCAAAATCCGCCGCCAGCGATGGCGTACCGGTTCGAGTCCGGTCACCGGCACCAAGTCCAAAATCCTTAGAGACTCTAGGGATTTTGGACTTTTTCTTTTGCTGGAAGCAATTGTCAATCCGCTTGGATAATTGTGGAATTCTATCAAAAATTCTATCACTTTTTCTGTTCCTCCCGATTTGTTTCGCCGGGGAGAAGAAGCTGATCATGCATCTGTGTCAGGGCTACAGATTTTTTGTCAATCAGTGTATGGGTGTACAGGGTTGTAGTGGAAAGGTGCGCATGTCCCAGAATTTCCTGTATGGTTCTGATATCAATGCCGTTGGCATACAGAATGCTGGCGCAGCTGTGCCCTTACGGTATAATTACGACAAACCGGAAAAGCCCCGTATTTCAAGGGTTTTCGGTTATAAGGCAAGGTTTTTCATCCTTTTCCAACCCGAAAAAACAAGCCGCGAAGTAGTTATGAAGTGCCCCCTGTCAAGTAGACAGTAGAAAAAACAAAATATTCTGTTGTGTGCTCCCACCCTGCTGTGCAGCAGGGTGGGAATTTCTTATGCCGCATAGGCATAATGAAATTCCATAGGTGTCATGCAGCGAAGTCGTTTCTGGTAGCGACCATTGTTATAGAAATCGATATAGCTCTCTATAGCTCGAATCAGTTCATCCCTGTCTATAAATCTGCGTAGATAGTACATTTCAGATTTCAGCATTCCC
>JAFQHF010000115.1 GCA_017398105.1 Oscillospiraceae bacterium
ACAGCTCCCTTTACACAAGGGTAAGCGAAGCGCAGTCAGCGGAAGTGAATGACAGCCCGGTGGGCTGTCAGAGCCGCTGACCGGGCTGCCCGCAGGCAGCCTTGGGCGCTCCCGCGCCAGAGGTTTTTTGACACGCTGAAAGGGTACCGTTCAAAAAACGGTACCCTTCAGCCTGTCAAAGAACAGCGTTAAATTTTCGTACTTTTTACGGCAAAATCGCAGGGGCTGCCGCACCGCCTGCCGGGAATTACCGGAGCAATTCTTCCGACAGCCGCAAAATCTCCGGAGCGATCCGCTGACGCTCTTTTCGCAAAACGGTATTGTACAGCGGATATGCCAGAGCGACCATGACCAGGCCCAGAATGCCTGTCAAAATGCCGATCACCATTGCCAGATGCCCCAGCGCTGCCCCCAAATCCGTCATGCACAGGCTCATGCCGGTGCCCAGGACCAGCGCACCCAGTACACCAATGGCAATGGAAAAAGCCTGAGCTTTCTGGGTGGGAATGCTGTGAAGTCTGCGAAGCTGCTCCATTTTATCCTCCTGCGGGGGAAGATACTTTTTGCGGATCGCTTCAATTTCCTGCTGACGCTCTGCGCTATAGGTATATTCAAAGGAATTATTCTCCATAGTTGCTCTCCTGTAGTTTTTTGATTTCCCGGTTCGCCCTTCGGATCATATAGATGCCGATGCTGACCACCGACAGGCAGACGGCACAGCCGGTCAGGATGTTCATCCCGTGCTCCCAGTCTTCTCCGGTTCCAAAGGTATGGAACATGCTGGCCTGAAGGGAAAACATGGCAAAAAATGCCTGGGCCAGACCCAGCATCCGGATGGAAGAGTCCACAGGCCGGACATGCTTTCTGTCTTTTGCAATGCTGACAAAGGAATTTATGATCTTATAAAAAGCAAAGAGCGCGGTGGTGATGACCATGATCTGTCCATGCTCTTCCGCCCGGTTCCAGTTGACCATTTGAAAGACAATGCCAATCAGCGTCAGGTGCATCAGCAGGATCAGCACACCGCAGAACCGGTAGGACTTCCACTGCAGCTCCGGCGTTTTGGCATACCTTCTGCGCAGGATCTGGAACAGCTGGATCAGCGACTGGGCCATATTGTAGATGCCGTCGCAGCCGACCCAGGCGGAGCCCAGGATCACACCGGAAGCGATCTTGAAGCAGCCGTATGCAAAGTTGATGAACTGCTCCGCATACAAGCCCAGCCGGAAATGCAGCTCCTGATTTTCCAGAACTGCGGTAAGCTTCGGATGACCGGAAAGCCAGGCCCTGCCGCGGCGAATCCCGGACGGCAGCTTTACACACAAAGCCGTCAGGGCATAGGCAGACAGCGGATACAATACATACGCGATGATCTGCGTTTCCCTTCCCCCGGCAAACACCCATACCAGTCCGGAAGCACAGGCAGCGCTGAGCAGCAGCACAAGAGAAAAGGGCAGTCCGAACAGGCACTTCCAGAAACGCCAGTGCACCGTCACATGCCAGGCTTTTTTACAGGCAGTGGCTGCGGCTTTCCAGCCCTTCCAGTGACCAAAGGATTCCCAGCCTTTTTTGAAATCCGGTTTTTTCATGCTATTATCTCCTGAATTTGACAGTAAATGTGCTTCCATGTCCATATACGCTCTGAACGGTGATCTCGCCGCTGAGGATGTCCACCACCCGCTTCACCAGCGCAAGGCCCAGGCCGTTGCCCTGGGTGGCATGGGAGGTATCACCCTGATAGAATTTTTCAAAGATATGCTTTCCGGTTTCCGGTGTCATCCCGCAGCCGGTATCCCGGACGGACACGGTCACATGGGTTTCGTTGGCCTTTAGGGACAGGCCCACAGTGCCGCCCTCCGGTGTGAATTTTACGGCATTGGAGATCAGATTGTTCCATATCAGACTCAGCAGCTCCGGGTCGGATCTTATGCGGACATCCTCGGCAATATCCGTTTCGATTTCCAGACATTTCCGCTCCCAGGTGTCTTCAAAGGCAAGCAGACTCTCACATAGCTGTTCTCCCAGGTCAAATTCCTGGGGCTGGGGAAAGATCTGCTGATTTTCCAGCTTGTTCAGCTTCAGAATGTTGGTGATCAGCGCCGCCAGCCGCCGGGAGCTGTGGGAAATGGCTTTCGCATATTCGATGCGGTCTTCCTCAGAGATTTCCGGCTTCTGCAGCATGGTGGCGTAATTGCCCATGACTGCCAGAGGGGTCTTCAGCTCATGGGACACATTGGCAATAAAATCGGTGCGCAGGGTTTCTGTCCCCTGCAGCTCGGCGGTCATCTTGTTGATGGCCCTGATGATCTCGTTGAAGCCGGTTTCTCCGGCAAATTCCTTCACCGGTTCAATGCGGACGGAGAAATCGCCCAGCATCACCTGATCCAGCGCATCCATGATCTGCTTTACAGGCTTTTCCACCATCTGTTTCCGGCGGACATAGTCAATCGTTCCGGAAACAACGGTAATCAGGATCACATTGGCAAAAACCAGCTTTGCGGCAGTCTCCACATTTTCCTTGGTCAGCACCAGCCCCATGGAGTCCCGCATCACCGATACAAACAGCATGGTGCAGCAGGATACCACGAAGGCCACCAGCAGGAAAAACACCAGATAATTGTTGAGTGCCCGAAGGAACTGCTTATACTTGGTCTTATTCATTTGATCACCGCCTTGTAGCCCAGGCCATGGACGGTCTTGATCTCAAAATCCTCGCAGCCGGACAGCTTCGTGCGCAGCTTGGTCATATACACATCCACCGCTCTGAGGGCCGTATTGGTATCCGCATCCCAGAATTCATCCATCAGCTGCTGACGGGTGAAGGTCTTCTTGGGATAGGACAGCAGCTTGTAGAGGATGTTGAATTCCCGGTTTGTAAAGGAAATCTCCTCCCCTGCCAGCATGGCAATATGCTCATCCATATCCATGGAGAAGCTGCCCACTTCCAGCTTCCGGGAGGCTGCAATCCTGGCCCGCCGCAGCAGGGCGCCGATCCGCAAAAACAGCTCATCCAGATCAATGGGCTTGACCATGTAATCGTCCACACCGATCCGGTAGCCCCGCTGCTTGGAGGCAAAATCATCCCGGGCCGTCATGAACAGGATCGGAATATTTTCATTCAGCGCGCGTACGGTCTTCGCAAATTCAAAGCCGTCGATCCCGGGCATCATGATATCCGATACGATCAGATCAAACACCCGCTCATACATAGCATCATAGGCTTCCCCGGCGCTTAAGGCACCTGTCGCCCGATAGCCGCTGGAATTCAGGAAGGTGCACACCGTACGGTTTAAGTCTCTGTCGTCCTCCACCACCAAAATGTGAAACATAGACAAGCCTCCAAATTCAGGAATTTTCATAAGCATAGCACGCAAATGTTAACGTTTTGTTTGCGTTTTCAAATATAGAAGTCCATGAGAAAAATTTCTCATGGGCTTTCATGGGCTTGCAGACTGTAGCAAAAGCCTCGCAGAGTTTTCTGCGTAAGCAGAAAATAAAGTCCAAAAGCGTTTTCGACCGCGGCGCACCCCAGGGTGGCTTCTCTTGCCCTTTCAGGGCAATTCACCTTCTGTACGTGGGCGAAAACACATATCAGGCTGCAAGTGTGGAATCTGTTCGCTGTAGGCGAACAGATTATGCGCGCAGCAGACTGCAAAAAGCTGGCGGAAAGCCCCGAAGGGGATTTTCGACATGCTGAAGCCCATGAGAAAAATTTCTCATGGGCTTGTTGAAGGCTTATGCTTTTGGCTGCCGGTATCCGGCAAAAATCATGCTGAACGTCAGCACCATGACCAGGGCGCAGAAGCCGCAGGCAATCACGGGGATATTCGTCAGCGTGGTGGTCTTCACAAAGCTTGATGCCATCATCATGAAGAACAGCATCGCATTGGTCAGAATCAGACCGGGGATCATGCGCTGCATGGGCTGCAGCTCCCGGCAGACAGGGATCACGGCGGAAATAAATACGATGTCCGCTGCAATGGAGATAAACAGCATATCGGTAAAGCTGGGATTCAGGATGTAGTTGGGATTAAAGATCTGTCCGGCCCAGGTCAGCAGCAGAATCCAGGCAAGATACACGAGCATCAGAACCAGCGTCACAATGTAGCTGCTGATCACATCCTGAATGGCGCTGACTTCTTTATCTGCCTTGGGGAAGTTTTTAAAGATGCAGAAGAAGGGGACGATTGCCGCACACACACCCACCAGCTGAATGGAATCGCCGGAGGTCAGGGTACGGTAGGAGGCCAGCACCAGCAGAACCACGGCCGGTACGGACATGCGGACTTTTCTGAGTTTTTGCAGAATCAGTGTGAGCATTTAACGTTCCTCCTGTTTTTATGATAGATTTATCATTCTCCAACGGCAATCTCATCTGTCAGGCGCAGGATCTCCGGTGCGATCTTTTCCCGATCCTGTTTTACGATGTGGTTGTAAAGGGGATAGGTTGCCGCCACACCGGCAAGACCGATGCACCCGATCACAATCCCCGGAAAGAACAGGCTTCCGGCCCAAACCAGGCAGCAGCTCATACCCAGACCCAGAACCAGGGCATACAGAATGCCGTGAGCCAAAGATACCGCCGTTCCCCGCCTGGTCACGCCTGCATCCAGGGCACGCAGCTGATCCAGCCTTGTCACTTCTCTGGGCAGATATTTCGCCCGGATTCTCTGAATCTCCCTCTGCCGGGGCGCAGAATAGGTATATTCAAAAATTTCTGTTTCAGCCAACGGGATCAACTCCAGACAATTACTTCAGGCCCAGGAACATGGGGATCAGCATCAGCAGCAGAACGATGCCCACAATGCCCACCAGAATACCGGGCAGCATCAGATTCCAGACCATGATCATGCACATACCGATACCCAGCACCAGGGCAGCAAACACACCGTACAGAACCTTACCGGCAGTTTTCCAGTTGATCTTGATTTTCCGGCCGGAGCGGAGCCAGGCAACAATGGACTGGATCAGCAGGACGATGGCACCGATGGCAGTGCAAACGACACCAATCTCGAATGCATTCCACTCAGGCAGCAGACACATGCACATGCCCAGCGCAAACAGCAGTCCGCCGATGGTGCCAACGATCAAATTCACAAATGCAGATTTCTTCACGTTTATATTCTCCTTATGTATTTTCCTTAGCGGCGCTTACCGGCGTTGCGGCCGGCTTCCAAACTTGCTCCGATTCTGGCTTTCTGGGCGGCCTCCCGGGCCTTCTGATCCTCGGCAATGCGAGCCTTGGCATCCTCCAGGGTTTCGCCTTCCCTGGTCAGGAACTTGCCGACAAACTTGTCAGTCATCTTGTTAAAGCCGCCGACCACGGTATCCTCTACCTTTTTGTAGCCTTCCACCACACCGGACTCAATCTGCCTGTATCCGGTAACGACACCTTCCTCAATTTTCTCATAACCCTCGATGATGCCGTCCGCAATCTTTTCGTTTGTTTCCTGGAAATTAGCCATATGGATCTTCTCCTTCACAGTTATTTTCATTTGATGGCATTATTTTACTTTGGCGTTGCTTCCAAAATGCTTCTGTTATGTTTCTGAAATATTAAAAAACCATTGCAAAACCGGATGCAGCTCGCCAAAAAGAAAAAGCACCCCGTTGGGGTGCTGCCGGTGACCGGACTCGATTGCGGTTTTGCTCCGCAAAACCTGTAGTGTTGTCACCGTCCAGCCGGTGACAAGCAGATGCCCACCGGGCATCTGCATTTGATGGGTTCGAGTCCGCTTTCGATACCAAAAGAAAAAGCACCCCGTTGGGGTGCTGCCGGTAATCGGACTCGATTGCGGTTTTGCTTCGCAAAACCTGTAGTGTTGTCACCGTCCAGCCGGTGACAAGCAGATGCCCACCGGGCATCTGCATTTGATGGGTTCGAGTCCACCTTCGATACCAAAAGAAAAAGCACCCCGTTGGGGTGCTTTTTCTTTTGGTGCCGGTGACCGGACTCGAACCGGTACGCCATCGCTGGCGGCGGATTTTGAGTCCAGAATCACATTTGGAAACCTATAGAAGCCATGAGAATATGCAGGAAGGCTCTGAATCCCGAAAATGCCGTCATATCAACGTTTTTTCCGTTTTTGTTGTTAGATTTCGGTGCAGGGCACCACCTTCTCAAACATCCCCAAATTCTCCCATTGATAGAAAACTGATAGAAGGTGGAGATACCTATGTCAAAGATAAAAACCATAAGCGGACACTACGATACTGCCTACAGCATCGCCCATAACAACCGATTTTTCGTTACCAAAAATGTGGATATTCAGCGGACTCCACGGAATTACAATTGCGTTGCAGCCGGAGAAGAGACTTGCTTCAATCCGGATAATCCGCGCCACATCTCAGAATTTTGGAAGCGTTACAAGGATTTAAGTGACCTATATTGGCAAAAACGATCCATTGAGCAGCTTCTCGCTTATCGGCGTTATCAGGAGCACCTGGAATACATGCGCAAATACTGCTACTCTGTTTTTCTTTTCCCCAATAATGCCATCGAATCCCTGATTACCCTATTGTTCCTGCCTCTGCTGGTTCCCTGCGGAATCTATCTGAATCACAAACAGCAACAAGCAAAGGCAGAATGGGAGCAATTCAAAGAAGAGCAATGGCTGCAGGATCTGTATTTCAAAGCCAGTAAGGCATCTCTTCGCAGTGCACTTTATGCCCACGATCACGCAACAGGGACAAAACATTTGTACCGTATGGACTGCATCGTAACTGAGATGACGCAGCATGCAGAAACCTTGATACAGAATACCCCCACCGTTTTTACCGAACCAGAACCATCGACACGCTTTGCAACGTTAGAAGAGATCTACGGCAAACTGTACGAGCCTTCTTTCCGGGAGTTTCAGTCCAGACAGAGACCCTGTCGAAGATACCATGGCACTTACCTGGAGCAGATCCGCGAAGGACAACAGTCTCAGATCAAGAACAGGCAGCAAAGTAAAAATGCAAAATCTCGAAAAACAGCCGAGGCAATTGAGATGGTATTTTGCATTGGTGATATGGACAACACCGGCTATGCACAGGCTTTACCCGATGCCAAACGCTCAGAGGAACTGCTGAAGGATTTTTGCAATTATCTGATGGAAAACCCAAAACTTTGCTGTGTCACCACCAGAGAACTGAATGACCCGAACTGGTCACCGCCGTTCAAGAACGGCCTGATTGTCCTGAATCTGACAATGCATGCCGACGAAGCAACCCCCGGCGTGCATCTTACCTGCATTCCCTATTCCCGCAATTGCAGCCGAGGTCCTAAGGCACAGGCCTCATTGGGTCGTGTGATGACCGGCATGGGATATCCCTCTACCTGGAAAGATATTCTCGATGAAAAAGGCAAAAGAATTCCAAAGAGGAACAGAAAAGGAGAAATCATTCGCAACAAGGACGGAACTGTTCGCTGTCAGCAGGAACCGGATCAGCAAGGCATCATTGACTGGATTGAAGACCAGAAACATTGGCTCCAAAAAGAAATGAGGCAGCGATACGGCTGGGAGAGAGAATACAAGGGCTCTCATCCCCGTGGGAATCTATCCACACCAGATTATCAGGCCGCCCGGGCCAGGGAGAGAAAAGAAGCATTTCAGCAGATCCTTACGGAGTCTCTAACAAACTATGATGAACGAGTCTATAAACTTTCCAAAAAGTTAGACAATTCCGTTGCGCCACAGTGGATAAATGCCCGCAACCAGGAAACCATCGAACGTTTTTAGCAGTCTGCTCTGATGCAGAATATGACAAAATTCTGGAAAGAGCCTCACAATATCTGGATCAGCTGGCAATAACGGAGCAGAATCACGCAAGAGCTGATCTTCTGAAGAAAATTCGCGATTATGAAGCACGTACACTTCCCCCAATTAGAAAGACCCATTCTCAGCGGGATGAAAGATAAGCCATGTTTACAGATACCGGGCGCAGAGTTTTCTCTGCGCCCGACTGCGTTATTGGGAATTATTTGGCAAAGGTCAGCTTTAAATTCACTGTACCGTTTGCCTTTGTGCTTTCATTGCCTTCCAGGAAAACATTCAGATTCAGGGTGACCGTCTTGCCGATGAGGCTGGAGTCCACCTTGCCCTCCTTGTAGCCGATAGCGAACGCGCCGTTGCCGTAATCAATGATTTCCAGGATATTCTGGTACTTCTTGTCCTTGATCTCCACGGTTTTTACCTTGTTCAGAGAAGTATCCGCAGAAGCAACGGTGAAGGTTACACGGCAATTCTTGTCCTTGGCAAACATGGTTTCGCTGTCGGCGGTGGCTGTCAGCTTGGCGGTGCCCATGGTGACCTTCAGGGAGGTCAGCTTGGATTCTACCACGATGCCATTGCCGAAGTCGGTTACCAGTTTGGCCTGGTATTTCAGGGTGTGGTCAACTTCTCCGGACTTGGTGACGGTAAATGTTCCGTCAGCATTTCTGGTAATGTCGAACAGGTTGGTTACAGGCTCAGCGTACTTATCGGCGGAACAATAAATCTCGATGCGCTCCTCACGTTCTGCGTTGGCTCCGCAGTTCTTGTAGGTGGGCGTGACGGTAACGCTGCTTCCGTCACGGATCACGTCGATGCCGCCGATCAGCTTGAGGGTTCCGGTGATGGCAGACCTGTTCTGGGCAGGGATGTTCACCGTCAGCGTGGTGGCCGCGGACTTTTCGCTGGCCTTTACCAGAAGCTTATAGCTTGCAGCAAATTCGGTGCTTTCGTTAACAGAAATGCTGAGTTTGCCGTTATTATAGGTAATGTCCAGCTTGCCCTCTGCGCTGTTCTTGCCGGTCTTGTCCATCAGCTGCCAGACGGGAGTGCCCAAAGTATAGCCCTTGGTGGTGCTGGTGACAGTGAGTTCTGCGCTGTCAGAAACTGTCTTGTTCAGCGTGATGTTTGTCGCAGACAGTTTCAGCTTCAGGGCCGTCTGCTTGATGGTCAGCTTCACGGTGTTCTCGCAGATGCTGCCGTTGGGCAGGGTCAGCTTCAGGGTCATCTGGTACGTGTTACCCATGGTCAGCTGTTCCGGTTCTGTGCAGCTGACACGGAAGGTATTGCCATCCTGTTCCACCTCGAAGAATTCTCCTGCGTTGGCATTCAGAATGTTCTTGCCCTTCATTTCTGCAACGGAGTATTCCCATTCAGAAACAGCCGCACCGGAATAATTCTTGAAGGTAGGCGTAACGGCCACCTCATTCTCCGGGAAGCTCAGATCAATGCTTCCGGTGGCCTTCAGGGTCATAGAGGGCGCCTTTTCCACGGTCTTGATAGTGGCACTCACCTCCCGGCTGCCGCCTGCGCTGATGTACAGCTTGTAGGTGGTACCGTTGGGAGTCTTGTCCGTAGTGCTGATGGTGAGGATTCCGTTTGCGAAGTTCAGTGCCAGTTCTCCGGAGTTCAGTTTGTTGTTCTTCTTACTGTCTTCCAGTCTGAAGGTGGGATTTGTGACTCTGTAATCTGCGGGAGTCGCCGTCACAGTGATCTTCGCGGCATCCCCAATATCAGGATTCAGGGTGATGTTGGTAGAAGACAGCTTCAGAGTGACTGCGGTGTTCTTTAACGTCAGATTCAGGTTCAGCTTTTCTTCCGTTCCCTCGAAAGAAACAGAAATGACGATCTTACCGGGAACAGCAGAATCCGTGGTTTTTAATGTGAAGGTGCCGTCAGTAATATTGAAGTTCTCAACTACATAACCATTGGAGGCCGTAATGCCGGTGACCTTCAGGCTTTCCAGGGTATCCTTCTTATTGGAAGGCATCAGCTTCATCTGTACGCCATTGGAGTTCTCTGCGTCAGCACTCATGTTCACATTCGTTGCAGACAACTTCACGCCGGGGGCCTTGTAGCTGTTCCGGACATTCAGCGTAATGGCCGCAGGAATGTTCCACTCCTCGGTTTCTACCTGAAGCACAGCCTTTCCGGAGGCATTCTTGGCAATGTCGGTTCCGGTAAGGGTCAGCTTGGTGCCATCCAGCGTCAGCCAGCTGGGCAGGCTGGTTGCGGTGATATTTGTGACAGTCGCGCCGGTGATCTGGATTTCCTGAGACTGGCCGGTGTAGAAGGAGTTGAAGTTGGCAATGGTTGCTTTCAGCTTGGGCAGGGTGTTCTTCACCGTCAAAGTCAGGGCTTCGCTTTCGTATTCCGTTCCGGCTACGGTAATCGTGATGGTACCCACATACTTACCCTTGGCCTCATTCCTGCCCTTCTCGGTGGGAATGATAGCCAGGGTTCGGTCATCCAGAATGCCCAGGGTGAACAGTTCTGCAATCTTATCATCTGTAAATCTTGCGCTTTCGATGGCAACACCCAGGTCAGGTGTTTCATTTTTTGTTCCTACAGACTGGGCAGAATAGTTCTGGGGCAGCTTCAGCAGGACTTCCAGGGTTACATAATCTGCGCTGTAACGCTCGATATTAAGCTTATTGGTGCTAAGCTGGATGCCCTCAATGACCATTTCTTCCGTCACATCGATCCGGCAGCGGTCGGTGAGGGTGATATCTCCATCAGTGACGGTAGCAATGACGTAAGCGGTGCCCACATTCCGGGCCGTCACATTGCCGCTGCGGTCAACGGAAAGGATTTCTTCATTATCTACGCTCCACTGGACCTCCTCTGAGAATTTTGCGGGTTGGACATTGGCAGTAAGTTGGAAACTTGTTCCCGTCTCCAGGGCAATGTAATTCTGAGACATTGTAATGGCTGTCATGCCCTGAACATCATCTCCGCCAGGAATATCTTCGTTGCCAGGATTTTCTTCCCCAGGGGTATCCTCGTCATCCCAAGATATTTGTCCGCTATATTCAATTTCCTTGGAATAACAACTTTGACACTCACGATACCGAATGCCTACGGATTCCTCAGTAGCTTCTTGCTCGATTATCCAATCGCCAAAGATATGTTCACTGCAAGCAGTAAGCACTTCAATGGCAATGGTATCACCGCAAATGTCACAACACTTGGAACGGTATCCATCAAAGTCTTCAGAAGGAGCAATTTCCACATTCCATGTATCACTATAGCAAGTATGGGCTTCAACAGTATCAATTACGATGGTTTTGACATTTCCTTCATCATCTTCAATGTAGAGAATTCCATCTTCTGTAGACAATGCTGTAACTTCCAGAATGGCATTTCCCGTAAAGGTCAGCACACCATTTTCATAGCTGGCAGTCTCATTATCGGTTTCAATCAGGAAGTTTCCATCAGCCGTCCCCGAAGAACAAACTGCAATTCCAGCATCGGCAGCAGAGGCATATTCGATCCACGCACGGAAAGTCGTACCGGATTCTTTGTGTACATTGTATGCCGCGATCTGATTCTCGACTTGCTTGACATAGGCAACAGCGTCATCATATCCCGTTACATCGTCAGGGGCGCCGAACATCTGTGCGTACCACGGAGAACTGATTTTGCCCATAGCAGTGATCATCCAGTTGTACATATATTTGCCCCAATTATCCACTCCCATATAGGGTGATTCCGTGGGGGTTAACACGACATCATACGGAATAGTTGTTGTAGAACCATCCATAGTGCTTACCAGCACATCGTCAACCACATACTTAATCGGGATAGTGGATATCATGGTCCGAAGGGAATCAAAGGCATTATAGGGTTCCTCGGTACTCTCTGCTGCATTGACAAGTGCATCGACTTTATCAACAAATTCTGCAACTGCCTCGATTCCCTCTGCTGTGTCAAGGGTGTTCAGGATTTCCTCACACCCAGCAACAGTAGAACAGGTTTTGACCATATTATACAATTCGCTGGACTGAACATTATTAGCGATTGCAACTGCCTTGGAATCACCACTCTCAAACAACCCTATAAGTCCATTAAATGCATTAACCAGCCCCTTAGTAGCATTCAGCTTATCCATGTCTGTTATAGAGCCAGCATTGATAATACCATCCAATGTACTACTTGCGCTGCTACAGAAGCCATTCAAGCCGTTCAACAAATCAATAGCTGTTTGTACTGCCTGATAGGATTCGTATAGCTGTTCAACTTGGTCAGCCGTTTCCATCAGGCTCTTTCTGATCGACGATTCAAGCAGGATATCAAAGCCTACCTCAAGTACAATCTTATCACCAGGGTAGAGTGCGTCAACACCCTTAGAACCAACTGTGCCGCCAGATCCATATTCCTCAATAACCGTTTCTCTGCCATCGCTATAATATGTAATCTTGCCTTGTTCCCATCCTGTGATCGTGTGAGTTACACCGTAAAGGACCTTGTCAGATACATTTTCAAGTTCGAACTTGACAACATACTTAGCCTCGTTGTACGCAGTATCTGGAATGTGAATCGTCATCTTCATGGCACTGCCCGCGTATACCTTGATGGGAGAATCTGCTTCGTATTCGTAGTAGAAATCCTCATTAAAAGGCATCATTGTACCCGACAGGGTTGCAGTGATGTCATAACTACCTTCCGCATCGCCACGTACATACCAGTGCAGAGAATGGCTGCCGCCTTCTTCAATGTAATCAACTGTCTGAACAGTACTTTGCTCTCCTTCAACCATTGTTGCGAGAGAAAGGCCTTCCGGCAGGATCAATTCTGCTACACAGTTTTCAATTGTATCTGTAGAGGAATTGTTCAGGATCAGCATTTCTACATCGAACATTTCCTTGAGCCAACATACTTCGCCGTAAATAATCAGATAAAACTGTTCGGAAACAGGATATATTGTGACCGGTGTGCCATCGACAAGTGTTCCGGAGAATCCTCCTCCGCCCCCACCACTGTAGCCACCGTTAGCTCCGCCGCCCCCGCTGCCACTCGGGTTTTTGGCAGAACCAACAATAATATATTCCTTCCCTTCTCCAAAGGTGTACACACGACGATAAATTGTCTTTGTGTCTGTTTGCTCAGAACCGGAAATAACATCTGTCGCTGTAGTTTTTTCAAATATCATGACTTTACCAGCGTATGCTTCGTTGTTAGTTACATGGTATTCTCCATTACCGTAGCGCAAGTAGTAGGTCTCTTCGCCTATTGTGGTTGTTAAATACTCTCCATCCAGTACCCATCCATATTCATTTGCAAGGGGGATATACTGTAGGATCGTATCTTCAACCTGAGCAAAATAGTGATTGTTTCCGATTTTTAATCCTTCAGACTTTGCAGTAGAAGAAAGCCATACAGTGTTTTCAAACAATTCGCTATCCACAATGTACTGACCGTATACATCATCCCCGTGAATCGTAACAGTCTCGTGATCCGGCTGATTTGCATCATGGGACAATGCTTCGCGACTATTACTACTAATACTCTTGAACTGAACCAGCAGATATTGCTTACCGGTTTCAAATGTTTCAGCAGGAATATAGACATACTCCGCTTCCGTGGGATAGCCTTCAGAAGAAATCCTTTCAAACAAACCGATGGCAATAGAGTCGTCATTATTGGAAACCGTACAGAATTCACCATCACAGAACGTCAAATAGTGTGTTCTTTCACCCACAGACATACTTAATCTGCCAGAACTCGAATTGAAGGTCCAACCATCATTAGGAAATGCTCTGCTGTTTGTCATGGTCAGTGTTGAAGGAATTCCATAGCCTTCAAAAGAGTAACCATTATTTGTGAAAGAGAGCGTATCTCCAATAGTGGGTGTCCACACCGCATTGGTATAAGACGAGCGATCCGAAATGTATGTGCCGTAAACACCAGAATAAATGATTGTGACAGCCTCAGCTTCCACTTCATCTCTGTTATGGGACAACGCATATACTGTCCGTGTTGTACCACTGGAAGAAGACGTGGCAACAATGTTGCCCTCACCATCACCATAAGAAACAAAGGTTAGTTCCAATTCCTCATGGAAAAGTATCGTTACCTCGTATTTATAGTAATGCTTGTTTTCGGAACTATTGACATCAATACCCGCTTCCACCATTTCCTCATAGGTCATCTCCGTTGTGGTAATGGTTGCATCAACAAGGGGCTTATCACTGATACCAATAGTCGGAATGTCTTGCTCTCCAGCCTTAACGGTGATAGTGATATTGCGAACCAAGTATCCATCCGCATATACAGCGATAGGCCACTGACCAACAGGAAGAATCTGGCTCGCTTTACCATTCCCATCAGTAGTAATAGTAGCCTCACCGTCATTTTCGGTTTTAATGAAGATGCTAGCTCCAGAAACAGGTGTCAGAGAAAGCGCATCAAGAACTGTAAAGTTTGCAACGCCATACTGGGTATTGTTTTCCACATCAATAGTAATCTTCTCGATTTGCTCTGTTTCTGTTTTAGAACAAACGGAGCATGTACGCGTGCGCGTTCCGCATTCCAGAATAGTTGCTTCCTTCGTTACTGCCCAATCACTAAATCTGTGTTCCAGTGCATCCACATAATTGTCGCCATAGGAATCATTACACACGGTACAAGTATGTACCGTACAGCCGTCAGCGGTACAATTAGGCGGAATCACAACTTCCTCGTAGACATGGCCAGGTGCGGTAATTGCCTGGATTTCAGCTTCCTCGCAAGTTGCACATACTCGTTTCAAAACGCCGTCTACAACGCAGGTCGCTTCGGATTCTGTTTCCCACTCGCCCCAATCATGCCCCAAAGCCTCAAGAATTTCAACATAATAGTATCCGCAGATGGCACAAGTTAAAATCTGAGAGCCGCCGCGAGTGCAGGTTGGTGCGGTTTCGATGGTGGTAGTATACTCATGGTTATGTTCATCCAAAAGATAAATAGTATATCCCTCGGATTCGCTGACCATATGAGCCTGTGTACCGGAATAGCAATAAATCGTAAGTTTAGAACAGCCATCAAATGTGTTCTTACCAATTGTTACTACAGTGGACGGCAACTCAACTGCTTTTAGATTATCGCAGTTGGAGAATGCGTTGTCATAGATGGTCTCCAGTCCTTCATTTAGAACAAGGCTTAATACACCATCGCATCCACAGAATGCATAGCTACCAATAGTCTTAAGATTTTCATTCATTGTAATTGTCCGCAGACCGGTACAATTGTAGAATGCATAGTTGCCCACAGAAGATACTGTAGAAGGAAGTACCAGTTCACTCAGGCTCGTACAATTGTAGAAGCAATATGCGGGAATTGCTGTCAATCCTTCGATCAAGTTGATAGTTTTCAGTCCGGTTCCATCAAAGGCATACGCCTTGATCTCTGTCAGTGTTTCGGGAAGAACCACTTCTTCCACACTGCTTAGATTCCGGAACGCATAGGCTGGAATCTGGGTTACTCCCTCCGGTACCTCTATCCACTTCAACGCACTGCATCCCTGGAACGGGCTCTGATACCGGCTGTCTCCTCCTCCGTAAGTATCTGTACGGTTATAATTATAATCCAGTACCGTTGTCCATCCGGCT
>JAFQHF010000049.1 GCA_017398105.1 Oscillospiraceae bacterium
GCCTGCTGCGCGCACTCCTTGTGCGCCTCTGGCGCACAACTCGCACACTTGCAGTCTGAGATGTATTTTTGTCCACGTACACGCCGCGGCCAAAAATGTTTTAGATGGGTTTGCCGCTTTGCGGCAAATTCTGCGAAGCCTTTTTTGACAGTCTGAAACCCCTGAACGCATTTGCGTTCAGGGGTTTGAATGTTATACGAGTTTTATTGGGTTGTGAAAGCAACCTGCGGCGTGCCATCCGAATGGCACGATAAGATGGCAACGGGCCATTTTATCAAGAATTGGTATTATCGGACGGATTTTGCGTATTCCGTGGGGGTGATGCCGAACTTTTCCTTAAACTGGCGGGAGAAGTGATGCACCGTGGAATACTGCAGCTCGGCTGCGATCTCGGTAAAGTTCAGGTTGTTTTCCCGGATCATCTGCTTGCTTTCCTGGAGCTTGATGCGGCGGATGTATTCACCGGGAGAAATCTGCAGGTTCTTGTGGAACAGGGCTGTCAGATAGCTGGGACTCACATCCACCTGGCGGGCAACCAGAGGCACCGACAGCTTTTCCCGGATGTGGGAGCTGATAAACTGCTGGGCCTGACGGATGATCTCGTTCTCCGAGTGAATGGAGTTGGAGGTCTGCAGTTTGCCGCCCTTGGGTGCGGCAGATTCCCGCAGCAGCTGAAGCAGCAGCAGATTCAGCTGGGAGAGAATAATATCATTGGAATAGGTATCCATCCGTTCCTGCTCCCGCAGCATGTTCTGCAGCAGAGTCACCACATTCTGAGGTGCGGTAAATTTCCGGTTCAGCAGAGGCATCAGCTGTGCGCCGTCCAGTTCAAAGGAAATGGTCACAAACCGGGGGGCCACACCGATATCCGAATACTGCATATGCCACTGGCCGGGGCCGTAGATCACCATATCACCCTGCTTCAGCAGCAGATCCTGGCCTTCTGCCACGGAATGCACGGAGCCCTGATCCACATAGGTCAGCTCCGCCATGGGATGGGATTCGCCGGGGAACAGGAAGCCCTGTTCCTTTTCCTGATACCAGAAGGTATAGATGCTTTCCACATGCAGCTGAGGGTCCACACGGAAACGGTCTGTGCCCCTGGAACCGACCTGCTCGGGCTTTTCAGCGGCGTAGCTGAGCACAACGGAATCCCCCATGAAGGGGCTCATCAGGAACAGCACGCCTTCCTTGATCCGGACGGGCTTGTCCAGATAGAAATGCAGGTAGCTTTCCCCGTCATGGCTGACGGAAAGTACGCTGTTTCCGCTGGAGCATACCAGCCAGGTTTCTGTCCGGGCGCGGAAAACGGTGTTTTCTTCCTGGGACAGCTTGATGGTTGCGGCATCGTGTTTATCGAAATGCTTGGCGCTCTGGTTCCGTTCCGGCGGAACCGTGCCGAAGCCCTGGAAAGTCAGCTGATTTAAGTTCCGGATCATGGATATCTCTCCTCGGAAGTAAAAAATAACAGAGTCACAGATGGTGACTCTGTTATTATATAAGATAAAGTCGAAAATGGCAAATACTTTCTTTAAAAAAGAACAAAATTCTTTTTACCGCTGGTATTCAAATTCGATATCGTAAATATCCACGGTATCCCCATCCTGGATGCCCATTTCCTCCAGACGCTTGAACAGACCCACCTTACGCAGCTGCATATCGAAGTGGTTCCGGGATTCATAGTCGTCAAAATTGATGTTCTGAACCAGCCGTTCCAGCCAGACACCGGTTACCAGCCAGGTGCTGCCGTAGTGCTCGATCTCAAAGGCGGAAGGATCTGCGGGGGCTTCGATGACCTCCACATATTCCGGCTCGTAGATGGTCACGGGGGGCAGTGTACGCAGCTTTTCCGCTACCACACGCATCAGGTTCCGGGTGCCCTGGGTGGTACCGGCGCTGATCTCGTACAGTTCGCAGCCGGCGGCCTCCACAGCTTCCTTCAGCCGCTCCAGATTGTCGGATTCGGGCATCAGCAGGTCGCACTTGTTGGCGGCTACGATCATGGGACGGTCGCCAAGATCGATGGAATAGTTGTGCAGCTCCTCGCAGATGGCGTGGAAATCCTCCACAGGGTCCCGGCCCTCGCTGCCGGAAACATCCACCACATGCACCAGCAGGCGGCAGCGGTCGATGTGGCGCAGGAAATCGTGGCCCAGACCGGCACCCTCGGCGGCACCTTCAATAATGCCGGGGATGTCTGCCATGACGAAGGAAACGCCCTCGTCAACGTAGATCACGCCCAGGTTGGGGAACAGGGTGGTGAAGTGGTAGTTGGCGATCTTGGGACGGGCGTTGGAGGTCACGCTCAGCAGGGTGGACTTGCCCACGTTGGGGAAACCAACCAGGCCCACATCCGCCAGCAGCTTCAGCTCCAGGATCACATCCCGCTCCTGGCCCTTCAGACCGGCTTTGGCAAACCGGGGCACCTGACGGGTGGGGGTGGCATAGTGGGCATTGCCCCAGCCGCCCCGGCCACCCTTGGCGATGATGAAATCCTCACCGGTGGACATGTCCACGATGATCTGATTGGTTTCGGCATCCCGGACAACGGTGCCCCGGGGCACTTCGATAATCAGAGGTTCGCCCCGCTTGCCGGCCATCTTCCGGCCAAGACCGTTGACACCGGCACCGGCCTGATACTTGCGCTTATAGCGGAAGTCCAGCAGCGTGGACAGATTATCGTTGACACGCAGGATGACACTGCCGCCATGGCCGCCGTCGCCGCCGTCAGGGCCGCCGGAAGCAACATATTTTTCTCTGTGGAAGGCCACCGCACCGTCGCCGCCGCGGCCGCCGATGACTGTAATTCTAACTTTATCTACAAACATTTGAAAATCCTCCTTCGTCGGTTTTCAGTTGACAGTTGACAATTGACAGTTGCCAGTTATGGTATTCCCCGGGGGAATCTTTCTAAACTGTTCACTGTCAACTCTCAACTGTCAACGGTTTAAAAAAGCTGCCGCAAGAAACTTGCGGCAGCCTTTTTTAACAAATTACTGCTCAGCGTAAACGGAGCACTGACGGCGATCCTTGCCCTTGCGCTCGAACTTGACGGTACCGTCAACCAGAGCGAACAGGGTGTCATCCTTGCCGATACCAACGTTGACACCGGGATGGATGTGGGTGCCTCTCTGGCGAACCAGAATGTTGCCAGCCAGAACGAACTGACCGTCTGCACGCTTGACGCCCAGGCGCTTAGCCTCGGAGTCACGGCCGTTCTTGGTGGAACCGCCGCCCTTGTGGTGAGCGAAGAACTGAATACCAATCTTCAGCATGGTGTTACACCTCCAAAACTTCGATATAATCAGGATAGTCATCCCGCAAGCTGCACAGGGTAATCATCATACCCGCCAGGACTGCCTGAACGGTGTCCTCTTCATCGCAGGATACGGGGAGGGTCAGGGTGATCCGAGCCTGCTCGTCCTTGACCCGAACCTTGGCCTTTGCGCCGCACACATCATTGATGGTGGCTTCGGCCATGGTAACAACAGCGGAGACTGCGGCGCAGACGATATCGCTGCCGGCCTCAGCGTAACCGCTGTGACCCGAGACACTGAAACCGGTGATCCGGTCATTCTCGGTGAAAAATTCGCATCTAGTCATAAATTACAGAGCGATCTTGGTGATCTCGACCTTGGTGTAGGGCTGACGATGGCCGATGTGACGCTTCTCGCCCTTCTTAGCCTTGTAGCGGATGATGTCGATCTTCTTGCCCTTGCCGTTCTTCACGACCTTAGCCTCGACAGCTGCGCCCTCAACAACAGGAGCACCGAACTTGGTGTTCTCGCCGTCCAGAACTGCCAGAACCTGGTCGAACTTGACGGTAGCCTCTGCCTCAGCGTTCAGCTTCTCGATGTACAGGACATCGCCCTCAGCCACGGTGTACTGCTTGCCACCGGTAACGATAATTGCCTTCATGTTTGTTTCACCTACTTTATATTGTGTAGTCTCGCTTTTGAGGCGCGGTGTTTTTTACGCACCAACTTAAGCCCCTTCAATGCGGCCTGTCTATTTTAGCATCGCTGTCAGAAAAAGTCAAGGACTTTTTCAAGCTTTTTCTTGCGTTTTTTCAAGCTTTTTGGTATACTTAGCAAGTAATCCTTTGATTTGCCCATGAGGAATCCTTATGAAACGTATTTTTTTGATTTTGATAACGGTATCCCTTCTTTTGTGCGGCTGCGGGAAAGAGCAGGAGCCTGCCCAGATGACGGTTTTCTGTATGGATACCGTGATGGACCTGCGGGTCTGGGGAAAGGATCAGGATGCGGCGGTGGGCCGGCTCTATGCGAAGCTGCAGGAGCTGGAGGGCACCTGGTCTGCCACTGATGAAGATTCTGTTCTGTCCAATCTGAACCGGGGAAATGTGCTTCTGAAGCTGGACCCGTCTCAGGATGCCCTTCTGTATCGTGTGGAGCAGCTGTCCCGGCGAACCGGCGGTGCCTTTCATCCCAAAATGGGAGCGCTGATGGATGCCTGGGGCTTTTATGACGACAGCTTCCGGGTTCCGGAGGCTGCGCAGATCGCAGATGCTCTGGAAGCGGGGAAATGGGATCTGGGTGCGGCCATGAAGGGCTATGCCGGACAGGCATGTGCCAATCTTTTGGAGGAGCTGGAGATCGACCGGGCCATGCTGAGTCTGGGCGGCAATGTGCAGACCTATGGTGAAAAGCCCGATGGACAGCCCTGGCAGGTGGCCATCCAGAACCCCAATTTTGCCGATGACTATATTGGCGTGGTTGCGGTTTCCGGTACGGCATCGGTGGTCACCAGCGGTGATTACCAGAGATTTTTTGAAATTGACGGAAAAACCTACCATCATATTATGGACCCGAAGACCGGTTATCCGGCGGAGTCCGGCCTGTCTTCCGTGACGATCATCTGCCGGGACGGACTGACGGCGGACTGCCTTTCCACAGCTCTGTTTGTGATGGGACTGGAGAAGTCGATGGAATTCTGGCGGGAAAGCGACGATTTTGAAGCTGTCTTCATCACATGCGGCGGCGAAATTTATGCGACGGAAGGAGCAAACCTTTCCGGCTGCGAATATGAGGTCATTACACGATGAAAACAAAAACCTGGATCATTCTGTTTGCACTGGTGCTGCTTGTCTGCATCGGTCTGAGTATTCCCCTGCTGCTGCCCGGGGAGGCGGCGACCCATGCGGAGATCTCCAGCCGGGGCGAAATCCTGAAAACCGTGGATCTGCGTATCGACCAGGAATTTACGGTGGAAACAGCAGAGGGCGGCCATAATGTCATTACGGTAAGAGATGGAAAGATAGCCGTGACGCAGGCCACCTGTCCCGACCACTACTGCATGAACCGGGGGTTCTGCAACAGCGGCACCCAGATCGTTTGCCTGCCCAACCGCCTGGTGATCCGTTTTCTGGGCGAGCAGACAATTGATGCCGTTGTTGGATAAAAAATTTCAAAAAACCCTTGACAAAACCAAATTCTGTGTTATACTAAACAAGTGCTTCGGCAAGAGAAGAATATGGACGATTAGCTCAGCTGGCTAGAGCATCCGCTTGACGTGCGGAAGGTCATAGGTTCGAGTCCTATATCGTCCACCAAACTTCTCTTCCGGAATGCCTATGGACGATTAGCTCAGCTGGCTAGAGCATCCGCTTGACGTGCGGAAGGTCATAGGTTCGAGTCCTATATCGTCCACCAGAAGAAAACCATCCGTTTCGGATGGTTTTTTTGTTTCTGTGCTGAATGGGGACTCGAACCCGTAAAATGCGGATCTCCGGGGGACATCTGCCCGCCGGGAAGGGTCCCGGCGGCACCACGGTGCAATCGAGTCCCATATCGTCCGCCAGGGCCATCCCTCGGGATGGCTTTTTGCATATCATTTGGACTTTTTTCTGGATTTCCACTGGCTTTTTTGGGGGATCTATCGTATGATAAAAGAAAAAAACAATACAGGAGAATGCTTATGAATCATCATCAGCGCTGGGTCAGTGTCTGGGGCAATGCGGTATCTGTGGCGGAGAACCGGCCTGAGCGGTACGCGAAGGATATTACCATCCGGTATCCCGTCCATGTGCCCTTCGGCGGAAGTGCTGTCCGCCTGACCTTTGACAATTACTGCGGTACGGAAGCTGTGACACTGCATAAGACAACGGTTTTTTACGGCGGTGTCTTTTATCCCGTGTACTTCGGAGGAAAACGGGAGGTGACCATCCCTGCCGGGGAGAAAGCCGTTTCCGATGCGCTGGAAGTGAAGCTGAACGAGGGAGAGATCATTCAGGTCAGCTTCTATCTGGCAGATTTTACCCTGATGCGCAGTGTGGTATTTGCCTGCGGCCCGCTGTCTGAGGGCATGTATGCCAACGGCGATGAAACGGAGAATGCCAAAATCGATATTCTGACCTCCCGGAAGACCCATTTGTTCTATTTCCTCAGCAATGTTTCCGTTCTGACGGAAAAGGAAAACCGGGCGGTCGTCTGTTACGGCGACTCCATCACCGCCCAGGACTGGCCTGACGAGCTGGCGCTGCGCTGCTTCCGGGAAGGGTATTTCAAAACCGCCATTATCCGCCGGGCAACCTCCGGTTCCCGAATTCTGCGGGAATATCACTGCCTGACGTATGAATCCTATGGCCTGATGGGCAGCAACCGGTTTGCCCACGAAGTCCCCACGGACGGCGCGGAGGCTGTCATTATTCAGCAGGGCATCAACGATATCATCCATCCCGTTGGCGAGGATGTGAATGTGTTCCGTCCCATGACGGATCTGCCCACGGTGGAGCAGCTGATCGAGGGTCTGAAGACCTACATTGCCCAGGCCCGGTCTTTCGGCTATCAGGTTTATGTGGGCACCCTGCTTCCCATGGGCGGCTGGCGCACGGATGCGCCCTTCCGGCAGGAAATGCGACACGCCTACAATGAATTTATCCGCACCACCGATTTGATCGATGGCTGCATTGACTTTGACAAGGCCCTGCGGGACCCGCAGAGACCCGACTGGTTCCTGCCGGAATACGATTCCGGCGACCATCTGCATCCCAGTCCTGCCGGTTACCGCAGAATGGCCATGGAGATCCCGGCCCGGCTGCTGAAATAAAGCCCTGTGCGGCAGTGTTGCAAAAGCGGGCAAACTATGCTAAGATAAAAGGTAAGATTGAGAAAAACGGAGGTCAATACCGTGAAAAAGACACTGATAACCATTCTGGTAGTGATCGTACTGGTGCTGGCGCTGGGCATAGCGGGTATGCTGGGCTATGTGTGGTACCGGGATAACCATGTGTTCGTGGAGGGTGCGGCGTATCCCATTGCGGCGGAAATCTTTGATTTGCGTGAGGATGACATTTCCTTTGAACACTATGAGGAGCTGAAAAGCAAGCTGCCGGATGTGTATATCCTCTGGAACGTTCCCTTCCAGAACGAAAAATATGCCAGCGATACCCAGAATCTGACAGTTTCTTCCCTGACAGAGGAGGATGTGGCCATTCTGGTGGAATATTTCCCTTACCTTAAAAATGTGGATGCATCCAAATGCGATGACTATCCTGCTTTGGAGCTGCTGAAGGCCCAGCTGCCCCAGGTGAAGGTCAGCTACACCGTTTCCCTGGGCGGCGATATGGCTTTCGAGCCGGATGCAGATGCGCTGGTGCTGAGCGTGGGGGACTATGAACTGGAGACCATGACCCGGAATCTGATCCATCTGCCTTATGTACAGTCCATCAAGCTGAAAATGCCGGAGCTGACGCTGGAGCAGGTGGATGCCCTGCGGGAACGCTTCCCGGAAATTGAGATCACCTGCACCGTGGAGATCCAGGGTCAGGAGTACGATACCCAGACGACTGAACTGGATCTGTCCTGGCTGTCCTCCGATGCAGTGGAGGATACGCTGGATAAGCTGACCATGCTGCCGGGTCTGACCCATGTGAAGCTGACCGCCGATGACGGCAGCAACAACCTGACCAAGGTGGATGTCAGGAAACTGATGGAAGCCCTGCCTCAGGTGGCCTTTGATTACAGCTTTGATTTCTATGGTGAAAAGGTCTCCACCGCCAGTGAGGAGATCGTTCTGAAAAACGTGAAGATCGGGGACGAGGGCGAGGAGGAGATCCGTCAGGCACTGGATCTTCTGATCAACTGCAAGCGCTTCGTTCTGGACAGCTGCGGCGTATCCAACGAGGTCATGGCCAAGATCCGGGATGACTACCGGGAGCAGACCAAGGTGGTCTGGCGGGTCAAGTTCGGCAAGGGCAGCAGCCTGACCGATGCGGAGATCATCCGCGCCGTCTATGATCTGGTGGACAGCAACTGCGCAAACCTGGTCTACTGCGAGGATGCCCGGTATATGGACATCGGTCACAATGAGTTCCTGGATACCTGCGAATTTGTCTCCGGTATGGTCAGTCTGGAATATGTCATCATTTCCGGCTCTCCCATCAAGGATCTGACGCCCTTCAGCAACTGCAAGAAGCTGAAGGTGCTGGAGGCGGCCTTCTGCGAGTATATCTATGATGCTACCCCCCTGGCCCAGTGCGACAGCCTGGAGATGCTGAACATCAGCAATACCCACATCACCGACCTGTCTCCTCTGGACAACCTGAATCTGACCCACCTGTGTGCCAAGATGAACCCCTCCGGTGTCAGCCGCGTATCGGTTGAAGAACAGGAGCGCTTCATGGCACAGCATCCCGACTGCTGGGCGACCTTCACCGGTTCCCAGCCCTATGGTCCCGGCTGGCGCTATACCGAGGACAATAAGGATATGCTGCCCTGGTATGCAGAGATCAGCTATGAATTCCGCTACGATATCTACCCTGCAACCCCCAACCATGTGGGCTGGTACACAGGTTCCCGCACCGACAAGTAATTTATTTCTGCAAAGGAGTCAATCATATGAACAAGATTATCCAGACCCCCAATGCCCCCGCTGCCATCGGCCCCTACTCTCAGGCTGTTCAGGCCGGCAATATGCTCTTTGTTTCCGGTCAGATCCCCATTGATCCCGCTACCGGTGCTTTCGCCGGTGAGGACATCGTTACCCAGTCCCGCCAGTCTCTGACCAATGTCAAGAACATTCTGGAAGCCGCCGGCTACACCCTGGCAGATGTGGTCAAGACCACTGTGCTGCTGGCTGACATCGCCGATTTTGCCGCTATGAATGCGGTCTATGCGGAGTTCTTCAGGGAGAACTGCCCCGCCCGGGCCTGCTTCGCCGTAAGAGATCTGCCAAAGGGTGCCCTGGTGGAAATCGAAGCCATTGCCAACAAATAAAAAACGGAAGCGGAGGGATTTTCCCTCCGCTTTTTCTGCATATTACAAATTTTCTGTCAGCTTTTTCAGCAGATCAGCATCCGCCCGGTGATACAGCGTTCCGTCCCATTTGAGATTGGGGCCCTTGCCGCACATGCGCATGCAGGGCATGTATTTTAGGGTGATTTTTCCGCCGGATGCTTTGGCCAGGGTTTCTGCCTGACGGGCCAGGGCTGTGTGTCTGCCGCAGTTGGGGCCGGCGCACAATTCCAGACAGTGAATATCCTCCAGGCGAAGACTGGGAATACGCCGGATAAGGGCGAGCAGCAGGGTTTCCCGGATGCCGCAGGCTTCCGCCGTTATGGGTAGGATATATTTGGGAATGCGGCCGCCGTTTTCCTGCTGGATTTCCCGCAGCAGGCTGATCAGCGCCGTTTGATCCGCAGGCGCACCCTGCGTTTTGTAATAGGAAATGGCTTCCTCAAGATTCCAGCTCATACTTTGTTACACAAAATCCTTCCGCATGGGTGTAAAAACATCCAGTACGATACCCGCTTCCAGACATTTGCAGCCGTGGGGAACATTGCTGGCCAGCATCATGGAATCTCCCTTCTTCACCCGTCTGACCTCTCCGGCGATCTCAAAGTCGAATATGCCTTCCACTACGTAGGCAATCTGGGTATGCACATGGCTGTGCAGCGGGGCGATCGCACCCTTCGCAAAGGAGTTTTCCACCGTCATGATCTCCTCATTGTAAGCCATCACCCGGCGGGTCAGGCCATTTCCTGCATCCTGAGGAACTGCATCCTGCCAGAATGCGAACTGCTGTCCTTTTTCAATCATATTCTTTCCTCCTTGTTTGTAGGTTCAATTGCTTCAGCAGATACCGCTTCCGGTATTTCAGCTGTACATAATTCAGTACCCGCTTATAATAAATAGGATTCCCCAGACCGCCCACCAGTCCCACAACGGGAAGCCCCTGGATGAATTTCAGAAGAAGCATATCCATGGCGAACACCGAAGCGGTTTCCCGGATTTGCTCTTCCAGGATTTCTCCGGAAACCTGGCTGGGAGGTTCCGCTATCAGACTGTCGATCATATCATCCCATTCCGAACGCTCCTGACCCGTAATCAGGGAAGCTGCCATCATATTCAGGATGATGTACTGCTCTTCCGGGGCATCATAATCATATCCGTAGTTCAGAACCGTTTCATACACACCCTTCAGCATGGTGCTGATGAACAGAACGATATCCGGCATACCGATCCCCAGCGCACCCAGCGCCAGTCCTTCGGCTGTGGTGACGACCATGTTTATGCTGTCGGAGCGTTTGGCGCTTTTGGACATGGACTTCAGCTCTTTGCGTCCGCCTTTCAGCTGAACCGCATAATCCCGGATGGAATGGTCGTTTTTGATGGTTTCCTTATCGTAGCTTTTCTCAATGATCCCCCGGCCCTGATTGAACACCAGAGAGAATCCCTTACAGAAGGTGCTTTCCAGCCCGGTATAGACCTTTTTGGGGATTTTATTTCCCAGAAGATTTTTCCAGGCAGGCTGCTTGGCGCTGACAAAGGCCTTCTGCAGCTTTTTCTCCTGCTTCCCGACGGCCTGAAGCTCTTTTTGCAGTGCTTTTTCCCGTTTCTTTTCCATCATGCCACCTTTCCTATAGTTGGTTCCCAGAAAGACGTTCTTTTATTCACGGTTTTGCTTGCAGACCCGTTCAAAGCTGCAGCAGGGAACCGTGCCGGATGCAAAACAGGCTCCCGAAATGAACGGGAGCCTGTATGATTTCTTACTTGCCCAGGAATTCCTGAGTGACCTTTACGATATTGTCAGCGCACAGGCCGAACTCACGCAGAACCTCGTAAGCAGGGCCGGAGAAGCCGAACTGGTCATTGACACCCATCCGCTTGACGGGGGTGGGGCAGGTCTCGGACAGGAAGCTGCACACAGCTTCGCCCAGGCCGCCGATAATGGAATGCTCTTCGCAGGTGATGATCTTGCCGCACTCCTTGGCTGCCTTCAGAACCAGCTCTTCGTCCAGAGGCTTGATGGTGGACATGTTGATGATCCGGGCATTGATGCCCAGCTGGGCCAGCTTTTCACCGGCCTGGACTGCTTCGTAAACCATCAGACCGTTGGCAATGATGGCAATGTCAGTGCCGTCGCGCATGACTTCACCCTTGCCGATTTCGAACTTGAAGCCTTCCTCGTGGAACACGGGGACAGCCAGACGGCCCATACGCAGGTAAACGGGGCCCTGATACTCATAAGCAGCCTTGGTAGCAGCTTCGGCTTCCACACCGTCAGCAGGGCAGATGACCACCATGCCGGGGATGGAGCGCATCAGAGCGAAGTCTTCACAGCACTGATGGCTGGCGCCGTCTTCACCGACGGACAGACCGCCGTGGGAAGCGCCGATCTTGACGTTCAGACGGGTATAGCCGATGGAGTTGCGGATCTGCTCATAGGCACGGCCGGAGGCGAACATGGCGAAGGAGGAGGCGAAGGGGGTCATGCCGGAAGCGGCCAGACCTGCTGCCACACACATCATATCAGCCTCTGCGATGCCGCAGTTGAAGTGACGGTCGGGATATGCCTTGCCGAACATGCCGGTCTTGGTGGAGCCGGCCAGGTCAGCATCCAGAACTACGATGTCATCGTGCTCCTTGCCCAGTTCCACGAGGGCCTTGCCGTAGCCTTCACGGGTGGCCATCTTTTTGATCTCTGCCATCTTACATGCCCTCCAGTTCTTCCAGTTTCTTGTTCAGCTCTGCCATTGCCTGCTCATACTGGGCATCGTTGGGTGCCACGCCGTGCCAGCCGGCTTCGTTTTCCATGAAGGAAACATCCTTGCCCTTGACGGTGGTCATGATGATGGCGCTGGGCTTGCCGGTAACGGTCTTGGCGTGCTCCATGGCGGCTTCGATCTGGTCGAAGTCGTGGCCGTCAATGCACTGAACATCAAAGCCGAAGGCTTCCAGCTTGGCATCAATGGGGTAGGGGCTCATGACCTTGGCAACATCGCCGTCGATCTGCAGGCCGTTGTTGTCGATAATCACGCACAGGTTATCCAGATGGTAGTGGCTTGCGAACATGCATGCCTCCCAGACCTGGCCCTCCTGGATCTCGCCGTCACCCAGCAGGGTGTAGACCCGCAGAGACTGCTTCTTGACCTTGGCGGCCAGAGCCATGCCGCAGGCAGTGGAAATGCCCTGGCCCAGAGAGCCGGTGGACATATCAACGCCGGGAACGGAGTTCATGTTGGGGTGGCCCTGCAGGTAGCTGCCGACCTTACGCAGCTGGATCAGATCTTCCACAGGGAAGAAGCCGCGGTGTGCCAGGGCGGCGTACAGGCCGGGGGCGCAGTGACCCTTGGAGAGAACAAAGCGGTCACGGTCAGCCCAATGGGGATTCTTGGGATCAACATTCAGTTCTTTGTTATACAGATAGGTAAATATCTCCGCAGCGGACATACTGCCGCCGGGGTGGCCGCACTTGGCTGCATGGGTACTCTCGATGATGCCCATGCGAACCTTGCAGGCAGTGATCTGCAGCTGCTTCTTTTCCTGGGATGTCATAGGGTCCTCCTTGAAATTTATAGAATGCGGGATACCGCCATAGTTTCGCTAGTATACGCTATATTATACATGGTTTCGATGGCTTTTGTCAACTGTATGACCGACAAAAAGGGCACGGCAATTGCCGCGCCCTTTTGTTCATCCTAGCATATGATTCTTTTTTCTTTCTGCTGCAACAGCCAGTCCGCGGATCAGCAGGGTCAGCGCAATCACGGCCATCAGGCAGATACTCATGACGCTGTAGGCAAACAGTGCCTCGTTGCCCCGGCGCTGGACATAGTATTCCATAAAGCCGCCGCAGCCAATGCCTGCCGCGATGAGCGTCCATAGCGGCACCTGCCAGACTTTGAAGCCCCGTGCCTTCACAAGGCGGACGGAGTACAGCACGATCGCCAGTCCCAGTCCCAGAGCACCCAGCACCTGCACAACGCTGACAAAGCCGTTGCTGCGGAAGAACAGGGAGTCATACCGGGTGCTGTCCAGTACGACCTGAGAGGAGCCGTAAATCATCAGAAACAGCAGGGTGGTATCGCCGTCCTTCAGATCATCCCGGGTGCCGTTGACGTAGAATACCGCCAGAATCAGGAACAAAACCGCTGCCACCATGGCCTGAATGACGAAGGTAGCCAGCCGGTATTCCACGGCACCGGAAACGGCGTTGGTCACGGGATAGGCAAAAGGAAGACTGTGGAAGGTTTCCAGAACATTGCCCCGGTCAGAGGCATTGAAGAAGGAGGCCAGACGGCCCACAGCGATGCCTGCGCAGCCAGCAATGCACATGCAGTCCAGCATTTCCGGCAGGCTCCGGTGCAGGCGGATCAGCCGCAGCAGTGCCGCCGTCAGGAAGCAGCCCAGGAACACACCCATCAGGGCATAACCGCCGGAGGTGTAGTTCGTCATGGCAGCGGAGAAGCTTTCGTAGCTGTCGGCACGGCAGTACCAGTGGAAGAACCGGGCAAACACCAGACCCATCACAATGGCAATGGGCACCGCTGTGAAGCCTGCCACCGCATTGCCGCCCTTGCCGATGTAGAAGGACAGAAAGAAGCAGATGGCAACCAGTGCACCCAGAGTCAGAACAATGGAATTCCAGTAGATAAACCGGTCGCCCATCACAAATGCAAGCTTGTCCATGGTCTCAGCCTCCTTCCGGTACTGCGGTTGCAAAATAGATGATATCACTGATCTTTCGCTGCTGACCGTAGACAGGGCGGTTGATCAGCTGGTCGTTCATAACGATGGTTGCCGTCTGACCGCCGTCCAGGCAGTAGGCGTGTTTACAGCCGGTGGCGGCAATATTCTTGGCAAACATCTTGACAGTGGGGATCTCCTGATAGATGCCGGTGGTGTTGGCGGCCACCACAATATAGTGAAGCGTATCCATCTGCAGCAGGGCGGCCCGGGCATAGCCCTCGTTGATCTCGCCCACACCGTACCAGGTGTGATCCACCAATTCGTAATTGTCCACCAGAATGGGGCCGAAGGCCAGGGAGAACTGAATGTCATGGGCATCCACAAAGGTCTGAACGGCATCCACAGTCAGCACATCTCCGCCGTAGGTAAAGTGCAGGTCGCCGTTGGCATCGATATAGCAGGTTTCCGCATAGGTGCCCTCCACCCGCTTTGCCTGCCCCTGGTAGACCACGGCGCCAAAGTCCCGGAACCGGTAGAAGTCACCGGCAGAGGCTACCACCGCATTGACGGAGGCTGCCATTTCCGTGGTCAGGTACTGCATGTCGGAGCCGTATTCGCCGCCTGCCAGATGGCGGCGGAACTGAGAGGGGTGGGAAACCTTGATTTCGGAGAAGGTATAAACGCTTCCGTCGTGAACTTCCTTCCAGGTGACGGCGAAGATCGTTTCGTCCAGGTAATAATTGACCACGGAGTCCTCGTAACGCGGCATGTCGGGCTGGAAATAGGTGGTCTGACCATCCAGGATGGTTCTGGCTTTTTTCATCAGCAGCTCCAGCACAGCGGGATTGTCGGTCTGCCCAAAGAGGGTCTGGTCAGGCTCCGGAGCCACCTGGGCATCCGCCGGAATGGAATAGTCATGACGCACCGGCTCCGTTTCCGGAGGTTCGGTCTCTTTGGGAACCGTGGGCTTGTTTATGTGCAGAAGGCCGTTGCGGGCGTTTTCCATTTCCGAAGCAACCAGAGAATCAAACTGCGCGCCGATGGCCATGTCCGGGGCCTTTGCCTGCATGGAAACCTTGGGACGGGCCAGATTTTCTGCCATATGGACGATCAGGCGGAAGGAAGCAAAGCAGGAGATGGGGATCAGAACAATACCCAGCAGCACAAAGATGATCAGCGTTCGTTTATCCCGCTTTTCCTTCTTCCGGGCGGCTGCCTTCCGGGGTTCCCGGATCACGGACGCGGTATTCTGCCGTTTGGAATTTTTGGCGTATTTCGGTTGATATGCCATGGTTTTTCCTCCTTACGCCATGCCGCCGGACAGGGCAGCCAGCAGTGCTGCATCCGGCAGCGCCCACCAGGTGCCGTCCTGGAAGATCAAAGTAATGGTTACGTCCCGGGAAACCATCTGCGCATCTTCTGCAAGCACCCGGACAACGGCCTCGCTGAGAACATCGGATACCAGGGATTCCCGGAAGTTGCCCGCACTGTCATAAAGGGACATGACATCCTCCGCGTTTTTTACCCGGTCGTTCATCAGAATACGGGCCTTTTCCCGTACGTTTTTGGTGACACTGGGAATGTCCATTGCCGTGACCACTGCATCCCGGGCCAGGTTAGCACCGGACACATAGCAGTCTCCTTTGAATTCGTAGGAAATGCTGCCCACAAAGGCCTCCCAGATCATGATGCCCGCCTGGTCTGCAGGTGCACTGTGGACACCCAGATCCGGCTGGCCATAGATCATGGCCTGTGCGGTTTCGTAGTCGCCTGCGCAGGCTGCCTCCATCAGGGCTTCCGAGCGGCGGAGGGCACCGGAGGGCGCTTCCAGAATTTTTGCAGGTGCGTTCAGAGACATCAGGCACAGACCGATGGAAAAGACCATCAGCGCAGAACCCAGCAGACCAAAAATACAGGCAAAAAATTTGGCAATTTTCATCCTGTCACCCCTTTCATTATCTTTTTATTATAGTCTTTTTTCGAAATATGTCAACAAATACTGAAGGGCGGGGTTATGCCCCGCCCTAAAAAGCTGTTGGATTACAGTACCGATTCGTAGACGTTTTCAATGGCCGCACCGAAGACCTTCTTGTCGAAGGAGGCAGCGATCTCCTCACTGCGCCGGGCTGCGGCGCTGCGCCATTCCGGGTCATCCATAACGGCATCAATGGCGTGCAGGAATTCCTCGGCGCTGGTATATTCGTAGCCGTTTTCGCCCTCCTGCAGAACATCTGCCAGACAGTCATCCTGACGGCACAGCAGAGGCAGGCCGTTGGCGGCCGCTTCGATGTAGGTCAGTCCCTGGGTCTCGCTGGTGGAGGCACTGACGAAAACATCGCCCAGCTGATAGTAGTTCTGTACTTCGGAAGGGGGAACCATGCCGGTGAAGATCACATGCTCGGAAATGCGCAGATCCTTCGCCAGTTTTTCCAGATCCTCTCTGGCAGGGCCATCGCCGACGATCAGGAATTTGAGACTGTCGTTCTGCTTTCTGGCTTCGGCGAACAGGGTGATCAGCTCATCCAGATTCTTTTCGCCGCCCAGACGGCCAAGATTGATCAGAACCTGATCCTCATCGCCGATGCCCAGGGCACGGCGGCGTTCCAGACGTTCTTCCGGCTGCAGCCGCTGATGGTGCTGCTCCAGACTGATGCCGCTGGGAACAATGCTGATGGGAGCCCGCATACCGTAATTCTGCAGGGTGTTTTCCACCTTCTGGGTGGGTGCCACCAGGGTATCCACCCGCTTCAGGCGGCGGCGGGACAAGACCTTTGCCAGATAATCACCCAGCCGCTTGCTGGGAACAATGTAGCTGGTCAGATACTGCTCATACAGGGTATGGTAGGTATGTACCAGGGGTGCGCCGGTGATTTTGGAAATTCTGGCGGCAAACTGGTAGCTGAAGAATTCACACTGGCTGTGGACAACATCCGGCTTCCAGTCGATGATCTCCTGAATCAGCTTATGGCGGAAGGAGGTGGGCATCCGAAGGTCGGGATACACTGCCTTCAGAGGGACGGAACGGATATAATAGACAGCGCCCTCCTTATGGGAATGGAGGGTATCGGAAATGGTCAGGATGCGTACATCATGTCCTTTTTCCGTCAGTTCGTCAAAGAGATTCTGCACCGATGTTACAACGCCGTTGGTGCTGACAGTATACAGATCTGTGGTAATGAGAATTTTTAATTTACTTTCCTGAGTTGACACAAACATTCCTCCGTGAAAAAATGTCAAGACGGGTTGGATTTTTGTAATAGTAGCCGAAAATTCGGATTATATCCATTATATCATGGAATTCTCCAAATTTCTACCATCATTTTCCTTAAGAATGTTGTATTTTTGGACGGTAAAGTTGTGGTAAATGTTCGTCTGCAGGGATGCAGTCCGGATTTGCGCATTTCCTTGCATTTGTTTCGTATCCGTGGTAAACTAAAGATCAGAAACTGTTTCGGAGGGGAAGCTATGAGCAAAGCCATGCGGCGGATCGTGCCGCTTCTGATAACCGTGATCATCCTGTCCTGCATCGGCGGCGGATGGCTGTGGTATGACAATAATGTGGACCGCAGCGGCTGGGTGGAAAAGGACGGTGTCCGGTTCTATCGGGATTTCCATGCAGACCCGGTATCCGGCTGGCTGGAGATCGGTGAAGACCGGTATTACTTCCATGATGACGGAACGCCGCACCTGGGCTGGCAGGATATCGATGGGATCACCTATTACTTTGACGATAACGGTGCCATGCATACCGGCTGGCTGGAAAAGGACGGCAAGCTCCACTATTTCGGCGGCAACGGCACTATGGTGGTGGGCTGGTTGTGGCTGGATGAGGGCCGGTACTATCTGAGAGACGGCGCACTGCTGACCGGCTGGCAGGAGATCGACGGCAGCCGGTACTATTTCAGTCAGGAGGGTATCGCTGCGCTGGGTTTTGCGGAGATCGACGGAAAGCAGTATTATTTTGACAACGGTGTCATGACTACAGGCCCCATAGAAGTGGAGGGGCAGAGCTACCTGTTCCGGGAAGACGGCACCATGTACTTCGGCTGGGAGGAGCTGGAGGGAGGAAGCCGGTATTACCTGCCTGACGGCACCATGGCAGTGGGCTGGCAGGAGGCAGACGGGCAGACCCGCTACTTTGACGAAACCGGTCTGATGGTCACCGGTTGGTATAACATTGGCGAATACCGCTATAATTTCCGGGCAGACGGAACTCCCTGCACCGGAAAGCAGATCATCGGCGGTGAGACCCATTTTTTTACCCCCAAGGGCATCGAAGTGGTGCTGGTAAACGGACTGAATCCGGTGCCGCAGTGGTATCAGCTGAATCCGGTGAACGTGGTGGATTATCATGATGTGGATAGGCTTTGCTATGATGCCCTGGTGAAAATGCTGGCAGACTGCAATGCGGCGGGGATCGAATACACCTTTAACTCTGCTTACCGGACGCTGAATGAGCAGACGGCCATTCTGGAATACCGAACCCGGGAGCATATGGAAAACTTTAAGCTGAGTTTTGAAGAGGCCCGGGATATGGCCTACGAGACGGTGGCGGTTCCCGGAACCAGTGAGCATCACCTGGGTCTGGCGGTGGATCTTTTGGGCGCGGAGGCGGTGGCCTGGTTCACGGAGCATTGCTGGGACTATGGTTTCATTGTCCGGTATACAGAGGAAAAGGAACCTATTACCGGCATTGTGGATGAGCCCTGGCATTTCCGGTACGTGGGCAGGGAAGTGTCTCTGGATATGAAGGACTCCGGCCTGTGCCTGGAAGAATATCTGGGGGCGGAAGCGGTGAGCTTTGAAAAAATTCAGGCTCTGTACGGCGATAAGCTGTACGAAGAAGTGATCTACGGCAAGGAAGACAACCAGAAATAACCATGATCCCGCAGGCAGCGCCTGCGGGATAGCTTTTTGCCTTTGGGAAACAATAATACTAATTCTTGATAAAATGGCCTACTGCCATTTTATCAAAAACTCGTATAAGCCGGAGGTGATCATCATGGCGAAGAAAGGCATGGCCCGGCCTGACTGGACAAAGCTGCATAAAAAGAACGAAGCCTTTGTTCCGCAGCTCCAGGGTAAGGCCAAAACCGGAAAAGAAAAGGCAAGACCCATCATTGCGGAAACCGGCGGTGCAGAATTAAAAGTCTGGCACGAAAAGCCAATTTCCCAGGCGCATGGCATCATTGACAGCGATCTGGCCCGGGATAATCTGGAGAATAATATCCCCTTTGCGGATCTGCAGGATCTGTAAACGCAGCGATCCCCGGCACGTAGCTGTGCCGGGGATCGATCATTTATTGCCTGCTATTCTCAATTTTCTGTCTTGTCCAGGCATCCACTTCGGCTTTCAGCTCCCGAAACCAGGGGGAAAATGTTACATTTTCCGCACCATAGCGCAGCTGCAGGTCATATTCCAGAGGCAGCCAGGTGGAAATGTCGGATTCGTTGTGCTGGATCACCGCCTCCATCTTGTCCAGAGCCTTGTAAATTTTGGCTTACTGGGTCTGGAGCGCGTTCATCTCTGAAAGCAAGGCGGAAAATTCGGCGTTCGTTTCTTCCGGAAGGGTCTGAATCCATCCGGCAAAGAGGGAGTCTTCCTTTTCAGAGTCTGCTCTGGTTTTGTCAAAGGTAGGAATATCGCCGGTGAAGGCTTCTCCCAGATCATGGATCAGGCACATACGGATAACCTTGTTCATATCGGCCTCCGGAAATTCCGGAGCGATCAGCATGGCCATCAGGGCAATGCGCCAGGAATGCTCAGCCACACTTTCATGGCGGCCGGATGAGGTATAGCAGTGCCGGGTGTTGCATTTGAGCCGTTCCGCAACGGACAGGATCTGCAGTAATTCTGTAGGTTTCATAGTTCTTCACCAGTTACGCATTACAGGGCGGAGTTATGATCCCGCCCTGCATTCTTTTGATAATGGTCAGGACAGCACCAGCTTGTCGTCCACTTCATCGGAGCCGGAGGCCTGGCTGAACAGGTTCAGCAGCTGCTCCACGGTCAGGTTCTTCTTCTCCTCACCGGAGACATCGACAACCACATGGCCGTCGTACATCATGATCAGACGGTTGCCGTAGGTGATGGCATCACGCATGTTGTGGGTGATCATCATGGTGGTCAGCTGATTCTTTTCCACAATCCGCTGGGTGGCATCCAGGACTTTGGCTGCGGTCTTGGGGTCCAGGGCGGCAGTGTGCTCGTCCAGAAGCAGCAGCTTGGGCCGCTGCAGGGTTGCCATCAGAAGCGTCAGTGCCTGGCGCTGGCCGCCGGACAGAAGGCCCACCTTGGAGGTCAGGCGATCCTCCAGACCCAGATCCAGGATCTTCAGATGCTCCCGGTAGACTTCACGCTCAGCCTTGGAGATGCCGATCTTCAGGGTTCTGGGCATGCCCCGCCGGGCAGCCAGAGCCATGTTTTCCTCAATCTGCATGGTGGCGGCAGTGCCCATCATGGGGTCCTGGAATACGCGGCCGATGTAGGCAGCGCGCTTGTATTCGGGCAGATGGGTCACATCCACGCCGTCGATGAGAATTTTACCTTCATCCACGCCCCAGACACCGGCGATGGCGTTGAGCATGGTGGATTTTCCTGCGCCGTTGCCGCCGATAACGGTGACGAACTCGCCTTCCTTCATGTGCAGGTTCAGGCCGTTTAGCGCTACTTTTTCATTTACGGTACCTGCGTTAAAAACCTTGCGGATGTTTTCCAGCTTAAGCATTGCCCTTCACCTTGCCCTTTCCATGGAAATACTGCTGCTTCCAGTAGGGAACAGCCAGGAACAGCGCCACGATCAGCGCAGAGATCAGCTTCATATAGTTGGTATTCAGCTTCAGCTCGCTGATGACAAACTGAATGACCACATAGTAAATGATGGAACCCAGAGATACTGCCAGCAGCTTGAAACCGAAATTACGGAAAATCTTGCCAAAGGCCACATCGCCGATGATGATGGCTGCCAGAGCGATAACGATGGCGCCGCGGCCCATGTTGATCTCCGCAAAGCCGTTGTACTGGCACAGCAGAGCACCGGACAGAGCAACCAGGGTATTGGCCAGAGCAAAACCCAGAACCTTGTTGAAGTTGGTGTTGATGCCCTGAGCCCGGGCCATATTGCCATTGGCGCCGGTGGCACGGATGGAGCAGCCCAGCTCTGTGCCGAAGAACCAGTACAGAATGCCGATGACCACAACTGTCAGTACACCGACCACAAGAACAGGATGCTCATAGAAAGGACGGGTGCCTTTCTGAACCTCCTGCAGATAGCGCAGGGAAACCAGCAGATCAAAATTGTTGACGTTGACGGCAACGTTTGCCTTCATATCCATGATTGCCAGGTTCACAGACCACAATCCCAGCTGGGTCAGAATACCGGACAGAATGGCGGGAATGCCGCACTTGGTATGGAAAAAACCGGTGACCAGACCGGCCAGCATACCTGCCAGCATGGCAGCACCGATGGCTGCCCAGATATTCCAGCCTGCGGTGATCAGCATGGCGCAGACAGCGCCGCCGGTGCAGAAGGAGCCGTCCACCGTCAGGTCAGAGGCATCCAATATTTTGTAAGTGATGTACACACCGATGGCCATGATGCCCCAGATCAGACCCTGGGCAACAGCGCCGGGCAGGGCATTGAGAAAGCTTGACATAAGAAAAATCCTCCAGAAAGATCATCATTGGAAGTGGGCGAGGTGGAAAACCATCTCGCCCACTTGATTATAGCGTATTATGGAAAATTATGCAATGGCTTCGTAGCCTTCCAGAGGCGTGATGCCCAGGGCTTCGCAGATAGCTGCGTTGTACTTGGGGGTCACCTTGTCGGCGTAAGAGATTGCCATGGTGGAAACATCGGCTTCGCCGGTCAGGATCTGAGCGGCCATTTCCGCAGTCTTGACGCCCAGGTCGTAGTAGCTGATGGACAGGGTTGCGATACCGCAGCCGGCGCAGATGCCTTCTTCGCCTGCGATGACGGGAACGCCTGCGGGCTGGCAGATGCCGTCGATGATACCGGTGGAGGAAGCCACGGTGTTATCGGTGGGAACGTAGATCACGTCGGAATTGTCGCATGCGGTCTGGGTAACTGCCTGCATGTCGTTGGAGTCGGCGAAGGGATACTGGGTAACGGTGAAGCCCTGTGCTTCCAGCATCTTCTGGACTTCGTCCACCTGATACTGGGAGTTTGCTTCTGCGGAGCAGTACAGCAGACCAACGGTCTTGGCATCGGGACACCAGGCCTTGATCATGTCAGCCTGCTGATCCAGGGGAGCCAGGTCGGAGGTGCCGGAGATGTTGCCGCCCACGGTGCCGGTGAAGCCTTCAATGCCCATGGCCACGCCGTACTCGGTAACGGAGGTGCCCAGGATGGGAATGTCGGCGGTGGCAGCGGCAGCAGCCTGCAGCGCGGGGGTGGCGTTTGCCATGATCAGGTCAACTTCCTGGGTCACGAAGTCGTTGACGATGGGGGCGCAGGTGGCGGAGTCACCGGCAGCGACCTTCACATCGATGACGACCTTGTCTTCGCCCAGAATCTCGGTCAGACGGTCAACAAAGCCCTGAGTAGCGGCATCCAGTGCCACGTGAGGAACCAGCTGGCAGACACCCACAACATACTTGTCGTCAGCTTCGGCAGCAGCGGGAGCTTCGGCAGAGCCGCCGCAGGCGGTCAGGGACAGCAGCATGGTCAGAGCCAGTAAAGCAGCAAGGATCTTTTTCATATTCTTATCTCTCCTTTAGATTTACTCCGCGCACATTTGTGCGTGTGTGGAGTACGATTGATGGGACTTACTATAACACTTCAGTGTGATGATGTCAAGCGGGATTTATGGATTTATGAATACCATTTAAAATTTAAATACTGAATCTGATGCGGGGCTATTTTGAAGGCTGTCTTCGCTTATTCTTGCAATGGGAATAATAGTGTGGTATACTAAAATAAGAAAAATCTGCAAATGGGCAGAAACTATAGAAAAGGAGAGATGAACGATGGGGCTTATCAAAGCTGCGTTTGGTGCTGCCGGTGGGATTCTGGCAGATCAGTGGAAGGAGTATTTTTACTGTGATTCCATTGCGGATCATGTTCTCATGGTTCGGGGACAGAAGCGGCGTTCTTCCCGCTCCTCCAATACAAAGGGATCGGACAATGTGATCACCAGCGGCTCTGTCATTGCGGTGGCGGACGGTCAGTGCATGATGATCGTGGATCAGGGACGGATCGCGGAATTCTGCGCGGAACCCGGTGAGTTTACCTATGATGCCTCCGCAGAGCCCTCTGTGTTTGCCGGAAGCTTCGGGGATGGCATCCGCGAGTCCGTTGCTGCCTTTGGCCGGCGCTTTACCTTCGGCGGAGAAGCTGCCCGGGATCAGCGGGTGTATTATTTCAACACCAAGGAGCTGATGGGCAATAAGTACGGTACACCCAGTCCTGTGCCCTTCCGGGTGGTGGATCGGAATATCGGACTGGATGCGGACATCACCATCCGCTGCTTCGGAGAATATTCCTATCGGATCTGCGACCCCATTCTGTTCTATAAAAATGTCTGTGCCAATGTGACCACGCAGTATACCAGAGAGTCCCTGGACGCGCAGTTGAAAACGGAACTGCTGACAGCCCTCGGCCCGGCTTTTGCCCGGATTTCTGCCATGGGCATCCGCTACAGCGCACTGCCCGGACATACGGCAGAGATCGCCCGGGCACTGAATGAGGAGCTGAGCCCCAAGTGGCGGAATCTGCGGGGACTGGAGATTGTCAATTTCGGTGTGTCCAGCGTGAAGGCCTCGGAAGAAGATGAGGCCATGATCAAGGAGCTTCAGAAGACTGCGGTCTTCCGCAATCCCGGCATGGCAGGCGCTTACATGGTGGGTGCCCAGGGAGAAGCCATGAAGACTGCTGCCGGCAATGCAGCCGGTGCCATGACCGGTTTTTTGGGCATGAATATGGCCAGCCAGGCAGGCGGCATGGATGCCAACGCCCTGTTCCGGATGGCGCAGCAGCCCCAGCAGGCGGCCCCTGTTCAGGAGGGCTGGCAGTGCAGCTGCGGTACGATGGTTACGGGGAAATTCTGTCCCGAATGCGGCAGCAAACAGCCGGAGCCGAAAAAAGGATGGACTTGTCCCGGCTGCGGGGCCCAGGCCCAGGGGAAATTCTGCCCTGAGTGCGGCACCAGAAAACCGGAAGAAAAGGCGGATGGCTGGCGCTGCAGCTGCGGCGCGGTCAATAAGGGAAAATTCTGCCCGGAATGCGGAGCCAGAAAACCCGCAGGTGTTCCCCAGTACCGGTGCGACAAGTGCGGCTGGCAGCCCGCCGATCCCAGGAAGGCTCCACGGTTCTGCCCGGAATGCGGCGACCCCTTTGATGCCGGGGATCTGGTATAAATAATTAAAGAAGGGGAAAGGAGCGATGGGTATGGCGGAACAGATTGCCAATTACCAGTGTCCTGCCTGTACGGCACCGCTGCAGTATTCGCCGGAGACGGAGAAACTGGAATGTGAATTCTGCGGAAGCAGTTTTGAGACGGAAGAGATTGAAGCGCAGTACCGGGAAAAGGAGGAAGCTGCTGCCCGGGCTATGGAGGAAGCGGCGGCCAAGACCCAGTGGGACAATTCCGGTGTGAGTGACGACTGGGGAAGTGAGGCTGCGGACATGCGGGCCTATACCTGCCCCTCCTGCGGCGCGGAACTGATCTGTCAGGAGACGACGGCGGCAACGGCCTGTCCCTACTGCGGCAATCCCACGGTGGTTCCGGGGCAGTTTTCCGGTGCGCTGCGGCCGGATTATGTGATTCCCTTTGCTCTGAGCAAGGAGCAGGCCATTCAGGCCCTGAAGAAGCACTATAAGGGCAAGATCTTCCTGCCGGGAACCTTCCTGAGCCAGCAGACGCTGGAAAAAGTTCAGGGTGTATATGTTCCATTCTGGCTGTATGACGGAACCGTGAAGGGGCAGATGCGCTTTGCTGCGGCCCGAACCCGGGTATACCGTCAGGGTCAATGGGAAATTACCGAAACAAATCACTATGATGTGCTCCGGGAGGGAACACTGGCTTTTGAAAAGGTTCCGGTGGATGCATCCAGCAAAATGCCGGACGAATACATGGATTCCATTGAACCCTATGATTACGCACAGCTGAAGCCTTTCTCCACGGCGTATCTGCCGGGATTTATGGCGGATAAGTATGATATGACGGCACAGGCCGGAAATGACCGGGCAGATCAGCGATGCCTGAACACCATGGAGCAGGCTCTGCAGGATACGGTATTGGGCTATACCCAATGCCTGCCCCGGGGAAAGCATCTGGCGCTGGAACGGGGAAAGACCCATTATGCACTGCTTCCGGTGTGGCTGCTGAATGTCAAATGGGAGGACCGGATCTATCTGTTTGCGGTGAATGGCCAGACCGGCAGGACGGTGGGCGTTCTGCCGGCAAGCAAAAAGAAGGCTCTGGCGTTTTTTGCCGGTCTGACAACGGTCTTGAGTGTGGCAGGGACACTGCTCACCCTGGTCTTCGGATAAGGAGGGATGCGGCATGAGAAAATGGTTGCTTTTATGTTTGTCCGTCCTGCTGGTACTCTCTCTGGGACTTCCGGCATCTGCTGCACAAGGCTTTGTTTACGATGAAGCGGGACTTTTGTCCGCTCAGGAAGAGCAGCAGCTGAATGCTGCCGCCGAAGAAATCGCCGGGCGCTATGGATGCGGTATCTACATGGTGGCAGTACAGGATTTCCGGGACTATACGGATACCGGAAGCGTCTATGAGGCGGCCTGGGGGATCTATCATGGCCTTGGCTTTGGTGTGGGTGAAAACCGGGAGGGCATGCTCCTGCTGCTGAGCATGGAGGAACGGGATTTTGCCACCTTCTTCTATGGAGAAAATACGGAATATGCCTTTTCTCCCTATGCCCAGGAGCAGCTGGAGGCGTATTTCCTGGGATATTTCGGAAACAATGACTGGTACGGCGGTTATTCTGCCTGGCTGGAAGCCGGTGAACAATTCCTTGCCCAGGCAGCTGCCGGAAACCCGGTGCGGGAAAACCGGTGGAAGGATGTGGGGGCAGTCGTCCTGATTTCCGCGCTGATCTCTCTGGCCGTGACGGCGATTCTCTGGAGTCAGAGAAAAAATGTCCGGATGCAGCATGGAGCCGCACAGTACATAGCGGCAGATGGCCTGAGCCTGACCCGGAGACGGGATATGTTCATCCGGCAGACCAGAACCCGCAGAAAGATTGAGACTCAGTCCGCGTCCTCCCATTCCGGCGGCAGCTCCGGGTCCCGGGCCCATTCCGGCGGCGGAGGCTCCGGCCGCAGCGGAAAATTCTGATGACGATCCTGAAATCTGCTGCCAGGTCAGCGTGGCCGGTTTTGAAATCTGGAGGGAACTTATGAAGCAAACAGAAAAATCCGGAAACCGAACCCTTCTCTGGTCTGTGATCATGTCCTCCCCGGGGCCGCTGGTGGTGGGCGCCGGACTGCTGGTGGGGCGCAGCGCCACGCAAATTGCGGATTTTGTCCGCAGAAGCGCGGAATTGCTGGCAATCATCGTATCCTTCCTGGTGTACAGACACACCACCGGGGATCGGTTTGACAACGAGGAGGCAAGGAAGGTCCTGGAACGCAGAACAAACCGGTTCGTTGGCGGGGCCATGTGCCTGGGTGGAAGTATGATGCTGCTGCTTGCGGCGTTTTCCGGCAATGAGGATACCGGAAATGTGATCCCCGGTCTTTGCATCGCCCTTCTGGGTGTGGTGGCAAACTGTATTTTCTGGATCAGATACAGCCGTCTCGGCAGGCAGAGCGGCAACAGCATTCTGCTTGTTCAGAGCCGTTTGTACCGGGCAAAGACACTGGTGGACGGCTGCGTGACCATCGCACTGCTGTCGGTGGTTTTCTTCCCGGGAACAGCGGTATCCTGGTATCTGGATAAGATCGGTTCCGTAATCGTGGCGCTGTACCTGATTCGAACGGGAATCGGCACCATTTCGGACAAATAAACAAACAGGGCGGGGTCTGAACTGACCCCGCCCTGTGTTTACGCGTTTTATCAGGAAGTTGTATTATTCTTCGTCCGGCTGCTGCCCGTCGTGGGCCAGCCACATGCACTGCGTCAGCGCAAGATCGGTAAATACCGCTTCAAAACTGGATTCCTCCGGTGAGCAGGCATAGATGCCGAACCGGATCGTTCCGCTGCCTTCCAGAAGGTGGCAGATGCGCATCTGTTTGAACAGCCTGCCGTCGAAGGAGCATTCGATGCAGTAATCCGACTTCCGGCGGCTTAACCGGTACCACATGGTTTTGACATCTGCGGGGATATCTGTAGTAGCCCAGTCGGAATAGCCATGGTTGGTGACGACACTGCCAAGACGCTGGAATGCCGCATTTTCATACTCTACGGAAGCCTTCAGCCAGTTGTCACTGTCCAGATACAGCACCACACCGCACTGATCGAAGCGCTGGTGGCTTTCGTTAAAATCCGTTTTGACCACGAAGGAGAAATATTCCTCCCGGGTCTCCATCTGCAGAACCGGTGCATTGTCATTGCGGAATCCGTAGTAGGTCCGCTGCCACAGGTCAGTGTGGGGCTGGGTGGTGATGGAAATTCTGCCTTCCTCGATCTTACAGGCGGCGGGTTCTCTGGTCCAGACCAGATTGTTAACATCAAATTTCATATGGGTTTTCTCCATTTCTTCTTATGGGCAGCTCAGTACGCCCTCAGCCCACAGGCAGCCGCCGCAGGCAGGATGTGTATTGCCAATGCAGTCCTCCTTGTTTTCGGAAAACAGTTCACAGTGACCGCAGTAGAGACAGGAGGCAAATTCAAATTCATCAAATTTCCGGCGGAAAGCCTTATAATCGCGGCTGTTCCAAATCTCAGACAGGGTCTGCTCCTTGACATTGCCGAAGGAACAGTGGGTGATCTTTCGGCGGACATCATTTAGGTAGGTGTAGCCGTTGTGCAGCAGTGCCATACAGGGGCATACCTTGCCGTCGGCACGGACGAAGGTCATGCCCTCCCGTACGAATTTGCAGTAGCCGGTTTTGCGGATCACCGGCTGGTCGTTGAAGTACAGATTGAAATTCTGCTTGCGCATCAGACTGCGGATACCATCGGCGGCTTCCGGCAGGTTCATGTCGAAGAAGGGAAGCCGAACCGTAGGCAGCACACTGCCCTTGCCGGGGCCGGTGTACATGTTTACAAGGCCGGTGTAAAGCATCTCCTGCTGGGATGCTTCATCTGTGGGGGAAATGTTGGAAACATTCACCTCATCCACCAGATGCTGGGCGATGAAGAAGGGCAGCTTTGCCAGCTGGTGGGCATTGCTCCGCATGGCAACGAAGGTGATGCCCAGGGAGATGCTGCTTAAGGATTTCTGCCGGATTTTGTTCAAAAGGCGGATATTGCTGAGTACCCGGCCGGAATGGTCATGCCCGGAATGATCCGCAGCACCGTGAGAAGAATCTGCATTGATGGAGGAATCCGTTTCCAGATCATCGATGGAGATCCACAGGCGGCTCAGTCCCGCATCCAGAAGACCGTGGATCATGGTTTCCGTGAGGAGCGTTCCGTTGGTCAGCAGCTCCACCTCCGCGCCGGTTTGGACGGCCAGACGGATCATGGTGAGGATATCCTTATGGAACAGGGGTTCTCCCATGCCGCCGAAGAAAATGGTCTCCACGGACTTGGGCATGGTTTCCAGCACATGCCGGTAATCCTCCAGACTCAGATCGCAGATCGGTTCATCAAACCAGGTATGGCGGAAGCACATTTTGCAGTTCAGATTGCACTTGGTAGTGGGTTCAATATACAGCTTTCTCAGCATACTGTTTCCTCCGTTATACACCGTAGAAGTCCAGAAACTGTTTTGTTTCTTCTGCCTGGGGCTGATAGAGCATCTGCTCTTTGGGGCCGGCCTCCTGAAGCTTTCCCTTGTGGAAATACAGCACTTCATCTGCGATCCGCCGGGCCTGCTGCAGGCTGTGGGTTACCAGAATCAGGCAGCAGCCGGTTTCCCGGACGTAGTGCACGATCTGCTTTTCCGACAGCAGCGTGGTTTCCATATCCATGGCGGCCGTCGGCTCGTCCAGAAGAACCGCATCATAGCGTTTCATCATCAGACGGGCCAGGGCCATCCGGGCAGTTTCGCCGCCGGACAGCAGATCAGCCCGTTTTTCTGCCAGGTGGCGGATCTGAACGGCATCCATCAGCTGTTCAGCCCGGGCTCTGTCTTTTCCGTTCAGAAGGATGTTGGCTCTGGTGCTCATGCGGAAGGCATAATTTTTCTGGGGCAGGTATCCCACAGAACCGGCATCCAGAGGAGGCTTTTTTTGATCCGACAGCAGCGTTCCTGCCAGAATCCTGGCAAAGGTAGACTTGCCGCTGCCGTTGGCACCGATAATGGCGTAGATTTTTCCTGGCTGCAGCGTGATTCCCGGAAAATCCAGCACGCAGCGTTCCGCATAGGTTTTGGAAAAAGGAGAGATTTTCATCGGCTCAGCCTCCTTTGCAGCAGGGAGATCACAATGTTTACAAGCAGAGAAAGGCTCAGCAGAATAATACCCAGAGCCACACCCAGGGTAAAATTGCCCCGATTGGTGTGCTGCATGATGGCTGTGGTCATTACGTTGGTCTTCCAGGCTATGGCACCGCCCACCATGGACACGGCGCCCACCTCTGCAATGGAGCGGGAGAAGGCCATTAAGTAAGCGGAAATGATCTGATAAACACATTCATTGCACAGCAGCACGAAGGTTTTGATGCCGCCCAGGCCCAATCCCTTCGCAGTTTCCCGAACCGCAGGTGCCACACCGGCAACGTAGGTCTCCATATTGCCGATCACAATGGGTGTGATCAGAACGATCTGGGCCATGATCATGATTTTTACAGTAAACAGCAGCTTCAGGTGCCGGAAGGGCCCCACACCGGAAAACAACATGTAAAATAACAGTCCGCAGACTACCGGGGGCATGCCCATCAGGGTTCGATTGGCAACCAGCAGGATATTCCGTCCCGGAAATTTGCAGGCTCCCAGCCAAATGCCGATGGGAAGACCGATCAAAAGGGCAAAAATGGAACTCTGAATGCTCATTTCTGCGGTTACGCTGAGAATATCCAGCAGTTCTGCGTCCGCTGAGAGAATCAGCGCAATGGCTTTCATCACAGAAGTCTTCATGCTATTCGCCCCTTTCGTACATTTCCAAATTCAATACTGTAGGGCGGGGGCATGACCCCGCCCTACAGTAACATTTTTGAAAAATCCCGTGGGTTGCCCCACGGGATTATTTTACCGTATCTCAGTTGGAAAATCAACCCATGATGCCATCATTGGCAACGAAGGTCAGGAAAGTGGCCTTGTCGGTCAGGATGTAAGCACCCATCTCCTCAGCCATGACCAGGCAGGCGCCCATGCCGGTATTGGCAGAGACGTACCATTCGGTGTAGGCAGCGAAGGACTCAGCTTCCTTTGCGATTCCCAGCTCCTCGGGCCACAGGGAAATTTCCTTGGTGTGGGTGCCGGAAGCATCGCCGCGGGAAACGAAGGTGTACTTGCCCTCAGCGATGGCTGCGAAAGCGTCCATAACGGTTTCAGCAGCGGCAACACCGGCAGGGTCAGCGGAAGGACCGCACAGGACATAGTAGTTGTAGATGAAGGAAGTACGCTCAGTCTCGAAGCCCTCAACAACGCGGGCAAAGCCCTCAGCGATGAAAGCTTCCTCCTGGCTCTTGGAATGAACCAGGATCAGGTCGGCATTGCCCATCTTGGCATTGTTGATGGACTTGCCGGTGCCGGCGGAGTAAACTTCCACGGTGTAGCCGTACTTAGCTTCGAATTCGGGCAGCAGCTTGCCCAGCAGGCCGGAGTCGTTGACGGAAGTGGTGGTGGACAGGCGGATGACCTTGGTCTGCTCGGTAGCGGCAGCGATCTCACCGGTGTAAACGGGAGCATCTTCCTTGACGTAGAACAGGTTGGAGCCGTATTCCTCAACACCGTAAGCACCGGCCAGATCCAGAGCTTCCTGGCTCACCAGCCACTGATACAGGGCAGCGGCACCGGCGGTGTTCACAGCCACGTCAGCGACGGCATTGCCGTCAGCGTCAACGAAGGGAGCTTCGGGATTGACAGCGATGACGGAATAGGTGTTCAGCATCTTGTCGTCGGCTTCCTTCAGAATGCAGGTGTCCACGACCAGAGCGGCCTCGGTTTCGGCAGCTTCGGTCTCCACAGGTGCTGCGGTGGTTTCGGGAGCGGCAGCAGCAGTGGTCTCAGCGGGCTTCTCGGAAGCGCCGCAGGCAACCAGACCCAGCATCATGACCAGGACCAGCAGCAGGGAAATGATCTTCTTCATTTGTGTTCCTCCAAATTTTTCGAAAATAAAAAACGAGCCGACCCAAAGCAAAAAGGGCGCAATAACTGCGTAACCCAAAATGCTTTTGGAAAGAGGCTCGTCCACCGCTTTGCAAAACGCTATGTACCCTGTCTGCCGGGGCTTTTCGTTTTTAACGCCGTAAGTATAGCATAGAAAAACGTCAATTTCAATAGTTTTCCATCTTTCTTTTTGCTGCTATTTGCGCTATGATATACAGGAGGTGATCGATATGATGAAAGAAGAAACCTGGAGCGTATCTCTGCAGCGGGCAAGGGCCTTTTTTAGAGAACAAAGTGATGTGCTTGAGGAAAGTGCCAATACCTTCCGGTTCGGAACCTGCCGCATCACACTGACAGAGCTGAAGCCTAAGGGCATGGGTGTCTGGGCTGCCAAGCGCATCAAGGTGCACATGGAGGGTGAGGATGCCGATGTAGAGAACATCTATCACCGCTATTTCATTCAATTCCTATCCACCGGCGGCTGATGCAGGACGAATTGCTGCCCATATCATGTATTGTCAGGAGGTTTCCTATGAAAAAAACACCCCCTTCCATCGATGCCTGGCTGCGCGAAGCCAAGGCCCATGAATCTGCCCCTAAAATCGGCATGTACCTGACCCATAACGGTACTGTCCGTCAGACGGCCAAGGCAAAGGTGCGCTTTGGCGCAGAAGATACAAAGGCTGTCACCGGCATGCTGTTTTCCTATGATGCGGAAAAGGTGGAGGCTGTCATTGCCGATACCTATAAAATGGAGGGTATCTATTACATCAGAGTCTGGCTCAATGAAGGTGCACTTTCTGTGGGGGACGACATTATGTATGTCCTCATCGGCGGCGATATCCGCCCCCGGATCGTGGATGCGCTGAATTATCTGGTTGGCCGCATCAAGGATGAATGCGTGGTGGAAACGGAGCTGAACTGATATGGATCTTTGGGAAAAATGCGTGGATTTCCACGGTCACCGCTGCGGCGGTCTGCGGATCGGCTACGCTGCGGCGATGTATGCCATGGAACTGCTGAACATTGGTTTTTCTGATAACGAGCAGGTGGTCTGTATTTCCGAAAATGATGCCTGCGGTGTGGACGCCATTCAGGTGATGCTGGGCTGCAGCATCGGCAAGGGCAATCTGCTGTTCCATATGACAGGGAAGCAGGCTTTCTCCTTTTACAACCGGGCGGCCGGCACCTCCGTGCGTCTGGTCTTGAAGCCCAAGCCGCTGAATATGACACCGGAAGAATCCCAGGGGTATTACTTTGACCGTACGCCCCGGGAGCTGTTCGATGCCATGGATACCCGGATTCCGCTGCCCACCCCGGCAAGAATTTTCGACAGCTACAACTGTGAATGCTGCGGCGAAAAGACCGGTGCCAACTGGATTCGGATCGCCGGCGGCAAAAAGTTGTGCCTGGACTGCTTTGAAAGCTATAACCGCTTTGACGTATAAGGAAATATGTGAAAAAGATGAGCAGATTCCATACATGGAATCTGCCCGAACTGCCGAAAAGTCCAGCAGGGCTTTTCGGCTTTCTTTATAATTTAAAATTTGAAATCGCGAAAAGCATCACTGCATTTCCGGGGCCAGTTCCTTTTGCGTTTTGCGAAGCATGACGAAAGCAATGATGCCAACCGGCACGTAAGTAGCTGCCTGGTTCAGCCACAGGCCGTCCAGACCCAGGGGCCAGAGCAGGCAGACCATCAGAAGCGGGAATACAATTGCGGTGGACACCGTGAGAATTGCGGCATTTTTTGGTTTCTGGATTGCATTGAAAAAACTTTGTGCAGCAAAGCCAAACCACCAGAAGAAAAATTTCACACTGCACAACCGCAGGGCATGGGCGGATAGATCAAGCAGAGCGACCTCGGAGCTGTCCACGAAGATGGATACCAACTGCTTTGGGATGCTGAGCATAAGCACAAAGGCAAAAGCAGAAACAACTGCGGTGGAAGTAAACACACATTTGGTTAATGATTTGACCCGTTTGTAACTGGCAGCACCCCAGTTGAAACCGATAGCGGGCTGCATAGAGTCACAAAGACCGTAAAGAACCGGCTGTACCAAATCGCTGCAATACATCAGCACAGAAAAGGCAGAAACAGCCAGCGTACCGCCCATGCGGATCAGCAGTACATTCATCACCAGAGAGAAGAGGCGTCCGGCTATGTTGTTCAGGAAATTAGGCATACCGCAGGCAACGATCTGCTTCAGCATCGGCAGACTGAACTTCGGTCTGCGAAACTTCAGGACACTCTTCCCCAGAATAAAAGGGATCAGAGAAATCACGGCGCAAATGCAGAAACCCAGATTGATAGCAAGCGCAGAACCCACCAGCCCCAGTTTCCAGACAGCCACAAGCAGAATCACAAATACGATTTGGAGGCCGGACATCAGCAGATTAAGCAGCATACTTCCCTTGATAAAGCCGGAAATACGCAGGAAATTATCCATGGCGAATACCAGATTCGCCAAAGGGCCCATTGCGGCGGCAATCCGGAGGTATTCGACTGCGTATTCGGCCACCAGGTTTTCCGCACCCATGGCCTGAATGATATTCGGTGCAAAGAGGAACATGACTGTGCCGGTCAGAATACCCGCTAATACGATCAGAAGGACGGCACAGGAAAAAATATTACTTGCCTTTTCTTCCTCTTTTTGGCCCAACGCAATGGAGATCGGCACTGAAGAGCCTACACCCATCAGGTCAGCCAAGGCAAAATTGATCATCACCAGGGGCATCGCCAGATTCATGGCAGCAAAGGCATCGCCACCAACAAACTGACCTACAAAAATACCTTCGATGATGCTGTAAATGGACATGGCGAACATACTGATGACACCAGGAATTGCAGCATGGAAGAACAGCCGAACCGGCGGCATTTCTGCATAAATACGATTGGATTTTTGTTCCATATTTTTTCTCCTAATTACATGATAAAGCGCCCGGATATTTGGAAAAACAGACTTTCCATAATAACCGAGCGCACTCGACATCTTATCGACTATGAAGTGAAATCACTTCGTGCATTGCGATGCACAGTCCTCCGATGACCTATTTTTTATTCGAAAAGAAATTTCTTCAGCAGTGCATTGTGCTTTTGGGTAATACGCAAAAGCGACTGCTGTTCCTCTGTTGTCAATGCTTCAAAAGCTTCATTTTCGGCGCAAACGATTGGAGCAATGATTTTGCCTGCCATTTTCTCACCCTGCTGCGTAAGACAAATCTGTTTATTTTTACGGCTTCCTTCCATAAAATCCAGCCGGACAGATTCACTTTTTTCCAGTGCCTTCAGACAGGAGTTGATGGTTTGCACGGGGATACCCCAATCTTCCACCAGCTGCGTTTGCGTGCAGGGAGTTTCGGCAGTATAAAGTGAATACAAAACACAGAGGGTCGTGGTAGAAATACCATGAGTTGCTGCGTATTTTGTGTAAATACTGTCCGTTTCTTTATAGAGGCGGTTAACCTCTGCCATCTCCTTGGTATGTATTGGCTTCATAGTTTTCTCACTTTCTCCGAATTCGGACAAAGTGATTATACTCCGAATTCGGAGAAAAGTCAATGGCAATTTTTGAGATTTGCTTCTGTCCTGTATGATGCCGCAGAAGCATAAAAGAAGGGACTCGATGAAGAGTCCCTTCTTCTTATATCAGAATTCCGAAGGAAGCTGTGCGCTCCCGGAGTACGTCTCAGGGATCGGAAAAGTGATTGCAGCGCAATTGCTTTTTAGTCCTGGGGCTTCATTGTGGGGATTAGCATTAGGTGTAGTTTATCAAACTTTATCATGTTTCATCTTTGTATTTCACCGACAAAATACCCCATATTTCGCAACATTTTCGTTCCATCTTGTTCCATCATATTTCAGGCAAATGGGGTAAGATTTGGGGTAAGATTTTACACCACTGTTCTTTCGATTTTATTCGACACAATTTCATTAGACATGAGAAAAGCGCTCCAGTATTGGGGCGTTTTTTTATGCCCACTTCACATTAACATTAAGGAGTAACAACATGAGTAAACAGCCATCTACCGCAGCCGCCAGAGAACCCCCTGTCATTGGTGTGATCCACTCCATCCCCTTGACGGACATCCACCCCATGCCGGGGAATCCGTTTCAAATCAGGGATGACCCCGAAATGCTCGAACTGATCGACAGCGTAAATCAGTTCGGAGTCTTGACCCCAGCAGAGGTACGCCCAAAAGAAGGCGGCGGATATGAGATGATCGCCGGTGCCAGAAGGCAGCGGGCCAGCGCCCTAGCCGGTCTGGAATCCATGCCTGCCATCATTCTGCATTTGGACGATGACGACGCTGTTGTCTGCTTTGATATCCGGGAGCTGGGCAAGCAGCTCAAAAAGATCGGTATGCTGATCGTCCAGGATCAGGTCTGGAATCGTGTTACGGAAAACCGTTTCCGGTTCAATGCTGCCACAGCGCAGAAGGCAGACGATGAAGTTGCCCTGATTGCTGCCGACAACGCTCAGCCCAAGGCCACAAGATATTATATAGACGAGTTTCACCTGCTTTTGAAGGAGGAACAGACCGCCGCCTATTCCGTTGAAATCTGGAAAAGATTCCGTAAATGGGGCGGTATCCCCACCGGCATCACCCAGAACGTCAAAGACCTTTTGAGCAGCCGTGAAGTGGAGAATATCTTTGAAAACTCCGACTTCATCTATATGCTCAATCAGGCGGCGGGAGATCGTCAGATTCTTGCGAAGCATCTGGGCATCTCTCCCCATCAGCTCTCCTATGTGACCCACTCCGGCGAAGGTGAGGGCCTGCTGTTCTACGGCAATACCATTCTTCCCTTCATCGACCATTTCCCCAAGGATACCGAGCTGTACAAAGTAATGACCACCAAACCCAACGAAGTAGAACAGGAGGCTGCATAACTATGACCGTTGAAGAAATCAAGAATGGCCATGGCCTGACCATTGCCATTCAGACCGAATATTCCGATTTTGCCAAGTGGAAGCTGGAACATCTTCCTATCGTTCCTTATACCTTCCGGTTCTGCATCAAGGAGGATAAGCAGAAGCAGTTCGATATCCTCCGTACCCTGATGCGCCGGGAAGATGTGACCGAGGTAGTCAATGCCTGCGACGCAGGCCGTGAGGGTGAGTTGATCTTCCGCACTGTGTACTGCCTTGCCGGATGCAGCAAGCCCATGAAGCGGCTGTGGATCTCCTCTATGGAGGACTCCGCCATCCGGGAGGGATTTGCAAATCTGCGCCCCGGCGCTGACTTCGATGGGCTGCACCAATCCGCCCTCTGCCGCCAGAAAGCAGACTGGCTTGTGGGCATCAACGCTACCCGGTTCTTTTCCCTTACCTATGGGCAGACCCTGAACATTGGGCGGGTCATGTCCCCGACGCTTTCTCTGCTGGTACAGCGGGAAGCGGAAATTGCCGCCTTTGTCCCGGAACCCTTTTATACGGTGGTGCTGGATTGCGGTTTTCTTCTCTCCACGGAAAAGCTAAAGGACAAGGCAGCGGCACAGGCCATCACCAAAGCCCGCAAGGGCGGCACCGTGACCATCACCAAGACAGAACGCATGGAAAAGGCGGAAAAACCGCCTGCCCTTTACGATCTGACCACCCTCCAGCGGGATGCTAACCGTCAGTTGGGCTACACCGCCCAGCAGACGCTGGACTATCTTCAAAGCCTGTACGAAAAGAAGCTGTGTACCTATCCCCGGACGGACAGTCGCTTCCTGACCGATGATATGGCAGACTCCGTTCCGGAATTGGTTGCCGCTGCCGCCGCCATCTGCGGTACAGACCACCCCGGCACCATTGACACCAAACGTGTCTGCAACAGCTCCAAGGTCAGCGATCACCATGGCGGTATTTTTTGCTTCCGCCTGTTAAATTGATTTGTGTGTACCATATGCTTTCTTTCTTGTTGTAGAATTGCAGGCAGGTCAATAATCACTGCAATTTCAAATCCTGATCATCTCCATAGTATCTAAGTCAGATTTAGAGCGGCGATAAACTACTTTGCTTACCGCCGCTCTTTTCTTTTTCTACGAGCGACTGCCTTTCGGCGGATCGCTTATTTCTTTATTTTGTTTCCTGCTTTCTCATCTTATTGCCAATGTAGATCAGCATCATGCCGCTGACTAGCAGCAAGAGAATCCACAGATGCAAGTGCATGGTATCGCCTGTCTGGGGAATATCGCCGGAAGAAGGCTTATTCTTGAATGTGACCTTGACCGTCACATCACCATCGGGCTGCTCGAAGCTGTAGGTTCCGTCGCCGTTATCCTTGATCTTCACAGCCTTGCCGCTCTCATCGGTGACGGTGACCTTATCTACAACCTTGCCGTTATTGGGCTTTGCTGTGATGGTCACGGTCTGTCCGGTGACGGGAGTATCATCGCTGATCTCCACCTTGCCGCCAGAAGTCGTTTCTACCGTAACCTTATGTTCCTCAACAGGATCAGCAGGACTGGTCTCAACCCAACCAACCAGGATAGGAGAAAGCCCCGTTACATAGAACTCAATATAATCTTCCCGTTCCGTAACAGCAGGATACTCAACATCACCGGCCTTCTTTCCGAAGGCATCCTTGCTGAACATATGCACCACGTAGTAGTCATGCTTTGCAGGATCAGTACCTTCGGGAATAGGCAGAGATACCAACAGCTTTCCATCATCGGGGAAATGCTCTTCGTCTGCAACCTGCCAAGAGTTACCTCCATCGGTACTGTACATCAGAACCACATCATACATGACGGTATTATCTTTCACGATGCCGCTATTCAAAGTAGTGACCTTTGTTAGAAGCTGGGTTTCAATCTTTTCAACGGTGTCATAACCAACATTCTTCAAGTCATCGGAAATATCTTCCGCACCGAAGTCCTTAACTTCCACCTTAGTGTGATGGTCATCTTCGGATTGCTTTTCGGAAACAGCATAGTAATGGCTTCCATCGGTGGTGAAAGACACCTTGCCGCCAGACACTTCACTGGTCAGAGGTTTATCTTCGCCAGATGTGGTAACGGAGCTGACAGACAATTCAGAGCCGGATACGGCGATGCTCACCTTTGCGCCGTTGGCGTTGATCCGGTTGCCATCTGCATCCCGGAAGTGGATGTCATAAGCTGCAACTGCGTCAGCATCCACGCAACCGTCCACCCAAGTCAGAGCTTCGCCCTCCATAGGGATCACCACCAGTGTTACGGCATTGTCCGGGGCGTTGGTGACGGCGACGGTGCCGTCCGGGGTGGTGACGGATGCACTACCGTTTTCAATGGGAGCAGTGTATTCGCCGTCAATGTTCTGTTCAGTCTTTGCGTAAACGCCGATCTCAACAGGATCATCTTCAGCCGCAAATGCCGTAACTGTGCAGGATAGAAGCAGAACCACAGTCAGCAGCAAGGAAGTCAATTTTCTCATTAGGCAGCACCTCCTATTTGGGTATTCAGAACCACGGAACCTGCACTCAGGTATGTGTCAGGTTCGTAGCCCATGATCTTCAGCTTGATGGGAGTACCGGGGGCAAGTTCTTTGCCAAGCTCCACATACTGCACATACTCGCCGGGTTTAATCAGTCCGGTTTCGCCCAGAACATTGCCGCTTTCATCATAGATCCGGAGCTTCGTCCAGGTTTCATTTTCAGCCGGGTTGGTGAAGTACACCAGAGCCTGTCTGCCATCCATCGTCACATTGCCGCAGACGGCGAAGCGGTACGCCATACCCTCCTGGAAGGGAGCGGAGTAGCCCAATCCCTCCGGCACCTCCGGGGTTCCTTCAACGGCAGAAGCATCAAAGGTAGGGGGGACAAATTCGCCCCGCTCTGCTTCCTTGGGAGCGAGCAGCGCCACGATCATTATGATAACAGCAACGGCAAATACTGCCGCCAGCACGGTTACCTGTTTATTCTGTTTAGGTTTGTTCTGTTGGGGTGTTTTCTTTTTTGCTTTGCCCATGGTTACACCTCGTTATTAGGAATCAGATCTCATATTGCGCCGCCGTCAGCCGATGGAGCAATATCAAAGCTGATTTCCGGGCGGGGGCTGTTGCCAGCCCCCAGCCGAAGATCTCTCTATATGGTTAGTTGGTTGCCTTTGCGATGGTTACGGTGATGGTACCCAGGGTATCCTTGTTTTCGGTGATAGCGGCACCGGTAATGCCGAACTCAGCAGTAGCAGAGGGAGCAGCATCGACCTCAGTGCCGACTGCGGTAGCAAGAGTCAGAACATTGTCATTTGCAGTACCGCTGGACTCGGTGAAGGTTCCGACAACACCGGTAACAGCAGGTGCGAAGCTCAGAGTAGCAGTCACAGCAGCATTGGAGTGGTTTGTGACGGTAACAGTGCCCTTGTTGGTAGACCATGCGCCTTCGCCATCTTCTGCGTACTTGTGTTCGCCGGGGAGCCATTCACCGGCTGCGCCCTCGGTGTAGGTGAACTCCATGCCTTCCCATGCCACATCAACGGAAATCTTCTCACCGGCTGCGCCAGCGGTCTTGAAGGTACCCTTAACATTGATGGTAGTATCGCCACCCTCGTTGGTTGCGGCAAAAGCGGTAACAGACAGGCTCATGACCATAACCAGAGCCAGAATCAGAGAAATAATCTTCTTCATAGTCAGTTCTTCCTTTCAGATAATCAGTTCTGAGCGATGTTGATAACAACGGTACCGACCTGACCGGCATCTTCTGCGGTCATGGTGCCGCCCAGGGTCAGGGTAACAGAGCCGGAGGGAGCGTTCTCAACGGTGGTATCCACAGCAGAAGCCAGGGTGATTACACCTTCGTTGGAGAAGGTGCCGGTAACGGTTTCAACAGCCTTGTTGTAGGTGAAGGTTGCCTTGATGCCAACATTGGAGTGGTTGGTGACTTCGATTGCATTGTCGGATGCACTCCATGTGCCGTTGCCCTTTGCGCCGTAGGTATGGGTAGCGGGGTCCCATTTGCCATCAGCGCCGTCGGTATACTGGAAAGTCATAGCACCCCAGGAAATATCAACAGAAACCACATCATCAGCTGCAGTGCCTGCCTGGTAAGCAGCGGAGATATTGATGGTTGCGGCTTCGCCCTCGCCGTTGCCGTTATCTTCGGCGGCGAAAGCAGTGACGGACAGGCTCATGACCAGAGCCAGGGCCAGAATCAGGGAAAGAATCTTTTTCATATTGATGTTCTCCTTTCGGAAATATTAGATTACTGCTTGGTGATCTTAACAGTGATGGTGCCGACCTTGGTAGAGGTGGTCACGGTGTTTGCCAGAGTGCCAGCCAGGGTCAGGGTTGCGGTGTCTTTGTCGGCATTGGCATAGGTCAGGCCGTCGCCGGAGTCCAGCAGCAGCTCAGCCTTGTCGAAGGAGCCGGTGACGGTGTTGTAGACAGTGTCAGCGGTGAATGCCAGCTCAGCCTTGACAGCGATATTGGAGTGGTTGGTGACAGTGACAGTGTTGCCGGTTGCGGTCCAGGCGGCATTGCTGTTGGTGGTGTACTCATGCTTGGTGGCATCCCACTGCTTGGTGCCGCTAACGGAGTAGGTGAAGCTCATTGCGCCCCACTCAACGTTCACGGAGATCACATCGGGGGTGGACACACCGTCAGAGTACATGGCGTTGACATCAATGCTGGTGTTCTCGGTGCCGTCGTTGGTTGCCGCGAAAGCGGTGACGGACAGGCTCATAACCAGAGCCAGAGCCAGGATCAGAGACAGGATCTTTTTCATTGGTCATTTCTCCTTTGCATATTGTTTTGGAATTACAAATTATGTTCATGCCTTACGGCAGTAAAAAGGGGAATTCCCCCCGGTGGTGGATCATTCCACCACTGTCAGGGAGAGCTGGCCTTTGGTGTCTACCATGGCCTTTTCGCCGGAGACCGGGTCGTAGGCCCGGATGACCAGTTCTGCGTCATAGCCGCCGACGCTGAGTTTGCCTGCGGCGTATTCATCCAGAGTCAGGGTATCTACGCCGTTGCCGGGGCTGATCAGATCGGACTTGGCAACCACCAGATCGTCGATCATAATGAGGATCGCCACATCCTGATTGGATGAGCGGGGATTGGCATAAAGCAGGCTGACCGTTCCTTCAGACAGGTCAACGGTTACGTTGACATTGTAAGTAACATTGATGGAGCCGCCGCCCTGGGGACTTTCCATCTTCTCGCTTTCGTCACCCTCCAGGGGCTTCTGATTGGCTTCCGTTCCCTGGGGCGGGTAGTCCGGGGCGATGGGCTTGCCGCCATCCCGGAAGAACAGCGCCCACATGGTCACCGCCAAGCACAGCACGATGCCGATGCACAGCACGGGAACCAGCCATTTATTCTTGTTCATGTTCTGTTCCTCCTTTCTTACTCTGCAAATTCAACGTCCCAGACGTAACGATAATAAACTGTCAACGAGGACTCAGAAGCAGTATTCTGGTTGTACCAGAAATTCTTTACTCCAGTTTCTTCATGAATCCACTCACTGTTAGAATCATAGAAATAAATATGAAGGGTATCTCCACCGTAACATGGCGTTCCATAATAATGACGCCAATAGGAAGCATCAGTATACATACCAGGCAAAGTTTTCCCCCATGGCTCAATATACGTTTTCCATGCCGCTTCGCCAGAAGTCGGGTACCTTGCATCCACGGATGTCAGCAGCGACAACACAACATCGTCGTTACACTGCCTGCCATTAATCTTTTTAGTCTTATGATTATCGCTTACCAGCACCAGCTTACTATCTGTGACCTCACCGACCGTTGCTTCATAAGCCTTGCCATCCTTGGCATAGAAGGTTACGCTGTCACCTGCCGCCCAGCCGGAGCCGCCCAGAGATACGGTGACGGTTCCGATCTGCTCGCCCACAAATCCGGATTTCTGGGGGTCGCCGCTGACGGTGAGGGTGGTGGTCACCGCTCTGCCCGGGGCCAAAGCCGCCTTTTCTACATCAAACTGGCCGGTGACTTCGCCCATGGTTCCGGCAAATGTGAAGCGCACAGGAACATTGGCAGCGCCGACATTTTTGACGGTGATCTGCGCCGCACCATCATCCGCCGTCCAGTTTCCGGTATAGGTATGGGTTTCGGGGTCCCATTCACCGGCGGTGTAGGTAAAGCTCATTTCCGTCCAGGAGATGCTCACGCTTACGGTATTGCCGTTATGATATGTATCACTTTCGGTGTTGTAATTCACAACACAGCCCTCAAACTTGGGATAAGCATCCATACCAATGTTCTGATACCATACCAGGTCGCCCTGATCCGTGGAACCGTTCAACAGCCATGCCACCTCGCCGGAGGCAAACTGGTCGGCGGTCTTATAATCGCCGCAAGAGCCGGTGTTTTCGCTTTCTGCCAGATAGTAGCAGTTGGTCACAGCGGCAGGAAGCGCCGCATTACTTGCTGTCAAGCAATCGTAAGTGGTAAAGCAGTTTGTCAGTGTGCTATCTGCACACTCTCCGGCGATGCCGCCCGCCTGTGCATGGGTCGTGGTAACAGTGAGATTGCCTGCACTGTACACATTGGTAACGGTACACCGATGCAGCTCACCGGCAACGATACCCGCCCGGTAGCCGGTGCCATTCACAGGATCGCTGACCACGGCAGCATCCACGACACCGAAATTCAACAGGGTTGCGTCTTGTGCTCTGCCGAACAGGCCCGCTTCACGTCCATCCGTCACGTGGATGCTCAGATTTTTGATTACATGGCACTGTCCGTCGAAGACACCCATATAAGGCACCTTCACATTAGGGCTGACGGATTCGTTCTGGGTGCCGATGGGAGTCCAGTTCCGGTTTTCCAGATCAATGTCAGCAGTTAACACGGCATTGATGGTATTATTGCCGCCGTTGACAAGCTCTGCAAACCAGAAGAGCTTACCTGCATTATCGATTACATAGTATCCGTCCGCGTTTTGCACAGCTTCTTCATACTCACCGCAGGCACAGAAGCCATTGGTGTATTTATGCGCAGCAGCAACTGCTTCATTCACATTGGAATATACATATTCCCCCTGTGCCGGACAGCCGATGTTTGCAACCTGATAAACCGTTGCGCCGCCAAAGACAGGGCAGCCATCCGTTCCAATGGTCTGACCCCAGCCGTTGCCAAGGGCGTAAGCGATCTCGCCGGAGGCGAAACGTTCCGCACTGACGCCTGCTTCACAGTTTGTAGTTGTGCCAGCCTCAGAGCTTGCCAGCGCAGAATAATCGGTATAGCAATTTTCCAGTTTGCCGCCCGAATAGTCACCGCTGATGCCGCCGAAACGGTTGTTGTAACCGGCAAGGATCATATTGCAGGTATAGCAGTTTTTAACTGTGCCTTTGTTCATGCCGACGATACCGCCGACAACTCTGCTGGATGCTTTCACAGTAGAGTTGATAACATAACAATCGCTGATGGTACTGTCCGCCAACAACTGACCTGCAATACCGGCTGCACGATGGTCATAATCGTTATTATCAAAGGTAAGGTTC
>JAFQHF010000116.1 GCA_017398105.1 Oscillospiraceae bacterium
GCGCCGGAAGCAAGGACCTGAATCGAGGCAGGCGTACCCGGCGTCATGGCATGAACGTCGTATTCATCAACCTCCAGCCGAGCTTCAAGGCGATCCATATCCGTAATCTTCACCACGACTGAACCGGCAGTAATATAATCATCCTCTGCGATATAGAGACCTGTTACTTCGCCGTCAATATCCGCCTTGACAACCCCACGACCAGCCAGACGATAAATCTGATCACCCTTTTCAACTTTTTGGTTCTGTACAACGTACACCGTTTCCACCGTGCCGGATGCATTGCTTATCAGCGTCTGCTCTCTGGCAGCATATACAAGGCCGTCAAAATTGTAATAGGTCGTCAGGTCTCCCTTCTGTGCCGAAACCTCCGTATAGGATGCCGTTTTCGTTCCCTTTTGGGCCGATACACCCACGACCGCAGCAATTGCAATCAGCAGCAGGATCAACCATTTGATCCATTTTTTCTTTTTTATCATGTGTCTGAAACCTCCTGATGTTTTTCACGTTAGATGCGCAACCTTTATCATATATCGCTCATTATTGCACCTCCCCAAACTGACGGTCATTCTTATAGAACTCCATATAATAGTCTTCTAGTGTAAACGCAATCTCCTGGAATTCTGTCACACTCAGCGGAGTAATATTGGTCAGCAGTTGGTTGATCTGCGCTGCTTCGATCATCACGCTTACTTGGCGCTTTTTCTTACTCCTGGAATGGGACAAATCTCCTTACACACAAATACATCATATAATCGGCCTTTGTGGTAATCGTGATCTGATTGACAAATCCAACAACGTGTTGTATGATATATTATACACAGAATTAAGAACTGCGTCAACCGACAACACACAACTCGTTGTTGGGTAATAGGAGTGTGAAACAAAAAATGAAGAAACAACCGGAAAAGACGGCACAAACAAAGCAAAGCATGATTGATGCGTTTTGGGTGATCGCAAAAAAGCGTGGGCTGATCAATGTGACAATCAGTGAGATTACAAAGTATGCGGATTTGAACCGTGGCACATTCTATGTGTATTTTTCTGATATGAAAGATTTGCTTGCTCAGGCAGAGCGCGAAATCATCGAGGATCTGCATTCTAAAGTCTGGTCAGTTTTGGAAGATAAAAATTTTGCAGACTTCCAAGCGGTGTCTGCAAAGGTAATTGAAGTTTTCGGTGGCTATGATGACAAACTGTTTTTGCTGCTGGGCAAGGACGGCGATCCGCAGTTTTTAACTCTTGTACGAAAAGAAGCTGCGAGTATTTTTAACGCTGTAATGAAACAAAAGGAAGAAAACCCATATCAAGACTATATCATTGCTTATGTGACATCTGCGATTACAGGACTTTTGCAATTCTGGCACGAAACAGGGAAAAAACTTTCCCTGGAAGAATTGTCCGGACTTGCTCACAGAATGACTTTGCATCTAATGTTGGGATTAAAAGAGCAGCACCTCATAAATAACTGAAAAGATTGATTTGTTTGCAAAAAGATACTCCTCATGAATGTCAAAAGTGTGATGAAATGAAAATGAGTAATCGTGGAGAAGGTGGAGTTTATCGAATTGGCGGCTTTGCCGAAATTCCAGAAGTGCTTTGCGATGAATACAAATTTTTGACTATGGAACTATCCTTTCATAGGACCGGCGCAGGTTTTATGCCTGCGCCGGTTTTGGCTTGCGGGATAAAGAAAAGGGAAATGCATTTTGGGGTGCTTTCTATGGGCCATCGGCAAGAGGTTAGATTCTCCCGCCGATGGCCTTTGATGTTAATCTTCCAGCTTATGCTGAGGTTTTTCTTTTAAGTAAGTTTCTATATCACCGGACAGTACGAGATTCACATAGGTATGGGGTTCATTGTAAATGAGCCAGTCCAGTTCGGCACGCTGATACATATTATCGGCGATCTGATTCTCCACAACGGTGCAATTGACGGCAATCATGGAGCCATCATCATATTTTGTTTCCACACAGCCGGTGTCCATGTTGAATTCACAGCTTACGATTCTTTTCATAATATCCTCCTCATTGTGCGTTCTTGAAAGTGTTGGTTTCCTTGGCGAGTTTACTGGCTGCGTCCCGGCGCTCCTGGGAGTAGGGGGCAGTCAGCCGGATGCTGATTCTCACTTTGGCAATCTCAAAGCGCAGGCCACCTTGACCATCATCGTCGGTCTGCTGGCACAGTTCCGGGTATTTGACGGCATAGGCAGTGAGCCGCTTTTTCAGTTCTGTGTTGTGGGTGTAAACTTCTGCAAGGGCATCGTTTTCGTTGAAATATAGCTCGGTTACTTTCTGCTTTTTGGTTAAACCTGTTTTCATAGAAATCCTCCTTCAATTTGAGATTTTTCCTCGGTTCTGAAGCCGGGGAAATGGGGGTGTTTTCCGCTGGGAAGTGCCCCAATGATTCATTGGTCATTGGGAACACTCCCAACGGATTTTCTGTGACTTTTCCGGGTCAAGACGTTATTTTGTAATCTGGGATTCGATCTCCTTTTTGGGTGCTGTTTTATCCGGTTCGGAACGTAGAATATGAGCCATAAAAGCTTTCATTTTCTCCGGGGCCTTCTTCATGGCCGCTATGAAAACTCTAGTTTGCTCAAACAGTTTTTCGTAGCGTTCCTTCCAGATCCGGGCATCGTTCCGGGCAGCTTCCAGCTTTTTCTTGAGATCTGATAGGGCAGCGGTGGCGGCGATTCCGCACTTTGCCAACTCCTTTAGCCGATTACCCTCCTGGGCAGAGAGTTCAAGTTTACCGGTGAAGGTCTTTCTGCCCATGCTGTCAATTTCCTCGAATGTGGCAGCTTGGGACTTTTTGACTTTTGTTTTCTGCTCGATCTTATGAAGCAGCTGCGCTTTCTTTTCAACCTGAGACTCTAGAACCTCCAGACGGGCGGTTTCCTGCTGAACCTTAAACTGGGTGACAGTCAGATGTTCCTCGGTGCTGCCGCGTTCTCCGCGCTCTACATCAGTGTAACCAGCAGCTCGCATGGCATTGAAGAAATCATCTTGGAGGACACTGTATGATTTTCTAAGAATCGGTTTTCCTTTTGCTGTGAGCATGGGATTTCCGTTTTCATCCAGGGACGGTTTGGAGATCCACTTCTTACTGCTGCTGACCTGCATGACAGTTTCTTTTACAGTGCCGATCAGTGATTTATCCTTACAGCGTTTGCTCCAGAGGATTTGTTTTTCCACAACCGGGATGTACACCACATGAAGGTGGTAATGGAAAACATCTTCGCCCAGGGCCTCGGACATGGCTTTGTTTCTTTCATCTGCGTGCATCACCGCAGAGAGAATGTATTGTTCGCCGCCTACGATTTCCACGGCGGCTTTATATGCATCGGCATAGAATTGTTTGGCGAACTCATAGCCGCCGTGGTTGTAGAAGTAAGCGGAGTTCACATCGAAGATCAGTTCACCGTAGATCTTTGCATCATCTTTCAGACCACGGGTGGATATGATGCCATCAGCTTTCATTTGCTCGAACATTTCCGAGTAGCTGCCGGTGGGGGATTTATAGTGGACGTTGTAGGGGAGTCGCTCCGGTACAATGTCCGGGTTTGTATAGGATTCCTTTTCTCGCTCGTTGTGCCTTTGGGCATTAGCGATTTTGGAAACGGTTAAGTTTACGTTTCTTGCTATGGTACGGTCAATCCCGTCGTTTCTTGCCATTAGGCTCCTTTCTGCTGACTGTTCAGCGGTAGATTTAGAAGGGGAACGGAGAGAACGGGCACTTTTTCAAAGTGTAATAACCCACTATGATACTTTCATCCATTCTGGCTGCAAAGTACCGTGGGCTCTCCGAGGGAGAACTGGGAATGCGGCTTCTGCGGAAGCCTTGACCGGAAATTATGGCTTGCGTTGTGACCACAAACCATAAATTCCGCTACGGTCAGAAAATCACTCGCAGCGTAAAATGCTCATGATTTTTGCCCGTTGGCAGGGAGAAGTTCGTGATTTTCTCCCTGCCTGTCCACCGCTGTTCTGCGGAACAGCGGTGGGGACGGGGGATGCGAAGGGGGATGTCGATGGTGACGGCATCCAAAGTGGGAGGGGGTGGATCTAACCACAGATCCACCTCCGCACTTTGCAATGTCCATGTTGGCCTGGGTGAAAATAGTTGTTGAATTTGGCAGCTGACGTGTTATAATATCGGTGGTGATTGATAGTTCACACGGCAGCTGCCGTTGGGACTGTCCGGAAGAGTTCTCATCTGCCAGGATGAGGGCTCTTTTCTTTACGCTGCGCCCGGCTGGAAGTACCCGATTTCTTCCCACACCTTCCGGTCGGGGCAGTAGTAGTTGTACTCGTTGGAATTATCCAGCTTGATGGCATATCCGAATTTCAGAATGCCTTTCTGCAATCCAATCCGTACATACTGAGCATCCTTGTGCATTGCTGCTGCAATCTCAGTGATGGGAACGTTCCGTCCGGTGAAGGCCGGAAGCTCTACGAAAAACTTGTTGTCCATGATGGTTCACCTCCTTCTGTTCTATAAAATGCGAACTTTTGGTTCGTATCATAATTATATCTTACCATCGACTTTCTGTCAATAGAAAATACGAACTATAAATACGCAATACGCTCTTGCAATTCGTAGAGCGATGTGTTACAATGCAGGTGAGGTGATTCAAATGAACCAAAACCAAGCTGAAATTGGTGAAAGAATCAAGACGGCCCGTAAGGCAGCCGGATTAAGCCAGACAGAACTTGCCAATCGGTTAGGCAAAACCCTGCGCACGGTCCAGAAGTATGAAAGCGGAGAGATCGAACCGTCCATTGCTATCATCAATGCCATGGCAAAGGAACTGAAAGTTTCTCCGGCTGATTTGATCGGCTATCGGCGGCCCAGCATCGAACTGAACACGATTTCCGATGTGCTGACCGTTCTGTATCAGCTGAACAAAAAGGCTGGTCTGCGGTTCGAAATTGATGTGAAAAGACCTCCGCATTATGATGAGTGGACTTGTTCGCTCCGGTTTGACGGTCACAACAAGGATGCCGAATTTAACGCAGACCTGTGTTTGATCCTGGAGGACTTCGCACATGAGCGCCAAATGGTTGAAACCTATTGGTCTGATCCCGAGTCCTTTGATGCTTGGCTCGAAAGAAAACTGGCATATTACTCTGGCGCTAATCTGGTTGATAGGGAAGTAGAAGTTCTGTCCAATATGGAGAGAATTCAGCGCCGCAATGAACTTGACCGGCAGATGCTGGAACAAAAGAAAAAGGCCACCGAAGATAACGGCAGCCAGGATTAACAGTGATACAGATACATACCCTATCAAAATTTTGAAGTCACTGGGAGAAAGGAAGTTTGATACTATTTGAAGTTACCCAACGGATATGGCACTGTAAAGAAGATGTCCGGAAAACGAAGAAGACCCTATGTAGTCAAGAAAACTGTCGGATGGCACTACGATGAAGTCAAAGACAAAATGATCCAGGATCAGATGACCATTGGTTATGCGGCTACCAGAGCAGAGGGATTGCAAATGCTTGCAGAGTACAACAATAATCCCTTCGATCTGAAAGCATCCAAGGTCACATTCCAGGAAGTTTACGAGCGCTGGTCAAAGGAGAAGTTCCCGACCATATCCCATTCCAATGTGAAAGGCTATGAAGCATCCTATAAGGTATGCGGCTCGCTTAATAGCAAAGTGTTCCGGGATATGAAGCTGGTGGATTTGCAAACGGTGGTTGATACCTGCGGAAAGAACTATCCTACACTGAAGAAACTGAAAAGCCTGTTCAGCCAGCTTTACGAATATTCTATGAAAAATGACATTTGCAGCAAAGATTATTCCGAATTTGTGGATATCGTAAAGTACAAGGATAAAAACCCCGACAAACGGGATCACAACAAATTCACAAAGGAAGAAATCGAAAGACTCTGGACGCTTGCGGAAGATCCTTATTACCAGATCGTGCTGATGCTCATTTACAATGGCTGCCGGATATCCGAGTTCCTGGATCTGAAAAAAGAAGATGTCCACCTGGACGAGCAGTACTTTGATGTCATTGCCAGCAAGACTGAGAATGGATTGAGAAAGGTTCCGATAGCAGACAAATTGCTTCCATTCTATAGATCCTGGTATGAAGGATCAAAATGTGAGTATTTGCTGCACACACCGGATCAAAAGCACTTCGACTATCGGAATTACTATGACAGCTATTTTACCCCGCTCATGGAGCAGCTTGGATTTGATCATAAGCCCCATGATACCCGGCACACCTGCATCTCGAAGCTAACGGAAGCGCATGTAGATCAAACCATGATCAAGAAGATCGTAGGTCACTCCGGGGCAATGACCCTCACAGAGAGGGTGTACACCCACCTGGATATTGAAACCCTGGTGGAAGCAATTAATAAAATCACATAAGAGAAATGCTATGAAAACCGATGATATGAAAAAAGCAGGAGATGTTCTCCTTGCGGATACATCTCCTGCTTCATCAGGCTCATTATACAGTTGTGAACTTTGTTCCTTACCTGCGTCTTACTTGCACCTTTCGGTGTCAAGCGCAGCACGCTTGAGGAACTCTCACAGCTCCAATAAGTTGCAAATTCCAGCGCAGCAGCGTCCTAAGATGCTGTGAAATGCTGTGGAAATTATCTCTTGGATAATTTCGATTAGCGCTTGGAGAACTGGGGAGCGCGACGTGCAGCCTTCAGGCCGTACTAGTCAAGATTCCAGAATCAATTTCTCCTTGATAATCCAGCACTTTTTGAATTCCTGGATGGTGTTTGTCCTATTCCTTAACACAAGAAATAGGTGCTTATCAAACAGCAGCTGAGACATATATACAACCGGGGTAGTTGATTAAAGTAATTATACCTTATTTTTGCATAAATGTCCATAGATTTTTTGTGATGCCGGTGAACATAACATACAGGTTAATTCATCGCTCATTTCATCAATCAAATTGGATAGAATAGTGAGCGATGAAAAGTGACTCCGAAACCATTTGATTTTGGGGGCACTATGTAAGTGCAGTAGACGATTAGGGTAACTGCTAAAAGCTGTATTAACAACTACAGAAGCTCTTTAAAATCCACACTATACCTGTATGCGCTCCGCCCCATCACCACCAAAATCGCAAGAACAATCATGATAACAGGATATGCACGGAATGCAGCACGATGTACACTGGCTTTCTTCTTCCACTCTTTGCGATTTACCGGTGCATACCCATGCTTCAACCGTTTATAAAGTGGATAAAGCCGCACCAACTCAATGATCGACTTGACCATTGCAAACATCGCAAAATACACCATTATTATTTGGCTGCCACTACTGTTGATAAGAACACTCTGCCAGAAGTAATTTGCACCGCCAAATACGTAGATAATAAAGAAATATACCAGCGGAATTACCAGCCAAGTAAGTGCAGTCTTAATAATGCGCCATCCCAATTGACGGATTGCCTGTTTCTGGACAGATGCATCTGTGTGAATTTCACGGACATTCTCATCGTAGGCTCTGAAAATGTGGAGTCTGTAATTACTGCACACATGTTCCCAGCCATAGGCTTCTGTGATAGAAGCATACTCTTCATCTGGTCTCAGATTCCACTCTTCAATTTTATCTGAAACCGGGGTCAAACGATAACGTGTGCGAAGCGGCTCAATTTTGTAGAATTCGAATTTGTGTCTTCCCTTGCTGCAGCTTTTCAGAAGATACCCTTCCATGGACATATCTTCCAGCCAGGTCTGCATGGCTTCAATATCCAGTACAGGGCATGGTGCATAAAACGTATAAGTCTTCACATCCATCACTCACAACTCCTTTCATATTTTTCAGCATCCAGCAAACAAGCTTTCAGCCTTTCCACTTCCTCATAATAAGCTTTCAAACCAACCTCAGTGATCTGATAGGTACGCTTTCTTCCGGATACAGCTATCTCGGCGATATATCCTTCTTTTTCAAATCTTGCCAGGACTGTATATAAGGTAGCTGGTCCAATATTCACCCGATTCCCTGTAAGGGCATCAATTGTTGATGCAATTTCTATTCCACACTTAGGTTCTTTCGTCAATGCCAACAGTACATAAAACATTGAGTCGGTCAATGTTTCCATCTTCTTGCGAGCCATATCTATCACCCCTTCCTTCAATATCATACATTGATATCATCTATTGATATTATATAAAGAACTCCAAACTTTGTCAAGACGATTTCTATGAACTTTTTTCATTATCATCATAGACTAAGTACCCTTGTATTTTCAGTACGCTCACCTCCAATAATAATTCCCGATTTAAAAACCAACAGAAAACCAACTGATCACGAAAAACAACGCATTTCACGGCATACACGCTGTGACACACTATACACTGGCCGATTTCCGTTTTTCGCAGAATTCGACCCCTTTTTCACAAAACGATACTCACTCAATGCCACGATTCTCACGCGAGAAAACAGTCTTCACATGTCGAATTACCGCTCCAAGCTCTAAATTCGAATTACTACGACCCAAATTCGCCAAAAAGCTCCGAGATCTTCTGGATTTCGAAGCTTTCTTGTTTGAAATAATTTGTCTTCGCAGAATTGGAAACAGTCTGATTTTCTTAATCTTACGAAAAAAGTCATTGCAAGGCATACCGCAGTGTGGTATGTCCGCAATGACTTTTTGTTTATTCCTTATCTGACATTTCCAGGATCAGCCGCAGGGCTTGCTGCGTTGTCTGACTGCGGATCTCTTCCCGGCTTCCGGAAAAACGGCAATGCTCCACCCGTGTCTCAGCGCCATTGCAGCAGGCAACAAAAACCGTTCCCACAGGGTTACCGAATTCATCGCCGCCTGGGCCGGCCAGTCCGGTGACCGCCACGGAAACATCCGCCTGCAGCAGTTTTCTTACGCCTTCGGCCATGGCGCGGGCCACCGGTTCGGATACTGCGCCGAAGGATTCCAGCGTTTCCCAAGGAACTCCCAGGACAGTGCTCTTGACCCAGTTGGTATAGCTGATTATGCCGCCCTTATATACTGCAGAGCTGCCGGGAACTGCCGTCAGTGCCGCGCCGATGCCGCCGCCGGTAAGGCTTTCCGCCGTGACCAGAGTTCTGCCCTCCAGGGCTGTCAGCACGTTACAGCACAGCGTCGGAATCATGGTAGTTCACCTTGATCTTCTCAATATTTTCCAGAGCACGGGCGATCAGCGCCTCCCGATCCAGTGCCTTTTCCACATTCAGCAACTGGGCAAGGGTGGGCTTGGTCTTGGGATGCTTGGGGGTAAAGACCGTGCAGCAGTCTTCGTAAGGCAGGATGGAGGTTTCCAGCGTTCCGATCTTCCGGGCGATGGTAACGATCTCCTCCTTATCCATGCCCACCAGGGGCATGAAAATGGGAATATCCACCACAGCGCCGGTAACTGCCATGGCCTCCATGGTCTGAGATGCCACCTGACCCAGGTTTTCGCCGGTGATCAGGGCGCCGCAGCCATCGTGCTTGGCAATGCGCTGGGAAATTTCCATCATGAACCGCCGCATAATCAGGGTAAAGAACTCCTCGGGACAGTTGTCCCGGATTGCTTCCTGAATCTCGGTAAAGGACACCACGTTGACGGTCATCCGGCCGGAATATTTGGTCACCAGACGGGCCAGTTCCACCACCTTGTCCTTGGCCAGCTGGGAGGTGTAGGGATAGGAGAAGAAGTGAACCGCCTCGATCTCCACACCCCGCTTGGCGATCATATACGCCGCCACGGGAGAGTCGATGCCGCCGGACAACAGCACCATAGCCCGGCCGCCCACACCGGTGGGCAGACCGCCGGCACCGGGTTCTGCAGGGCCGTGGACATAGGCTGCCAGATCCCGGACTTCCACATAAACCGTATAGTCAGGATGATGGACATCTACCTTACAGGAAGGATGGGCTTCTGCCAGCCGTCCGCCGATGGCCTGGGACAGCTGGATGGAGGTCAGAGGGAAGCGCTTGTCGGAACGCTTGGATTCCACCTTGAAGGAGGCTGCACAGTCCAGGTCGTCGCCCAGATAATTCTCGATTGCCTCAAAGATGGCATCCAGATCCTTTTCGCAGGGGCGGCAGCGGCACAGGCTGACAACACCGAAAATGCTGCGGCAGGCCTCCCAGGCTCCGTCCACATCTGCCTCTTCATCCATGGGTTCCACATAGACGGTGGACTGCATGATATACACATCGAAATTACCGTACTTCTTCATACGGCGGCGGACATTCTGACGCAGGCGGGATTCGAACTGGCGCTTGTTGGCACCCTTCAGGACGATCTCGCCCAGCTTCAACAGGAAGATTTCTTTCATTATCAATACCTCATCGGATGTTATTTCAAATTTTGCCCATATATTATAGCGCAAAAAACCGGCGGGGGCAAGCCCCCGCCCTACATTATTATTACCGATTTCCGAGATTTACCGCGCGGTACTGAATAGCCTCCGCAATATGCTGGGGCTGAATTTCTTCGCTTCCATCCAGATCCGCAACCGTCCGCGCCACGCGCAGGATGCGGTCGTAGCTTCTGGCAGTCAGGCCCATGGATTCAAAGGCATTTTTCATCAGTCCGGCGCATTCTTCGCTGAGATCACAATACCGCCGCATTTCCTCCGGCCCCATGCGGGCATTGCACATGGTTCCGGAAAACCGGCTGTTCTGGATCTGACGGGCCCCATTGACCCGCTGCTTTACCTGCGCAGAGGGTTCTGCCGCCGCCCGGGTACGAAGCTCCTCAAACTTCACGGAGGGTACCTCCACCACAATATCGATCCGATCCAGCATAGGGCCGGAGATCCGGCTGCGATAGCTTTCCACTGCCGCATCCGAGCATCGGCAGCGCCCGTTGGGGTCGCCATACCAGCCGCATTTGCACGGATTCATGGCACATACCAGCATGAATTCCGCCGGATACGTCACAGCTCCGGAAACCCGGGAAATGGTGACCTGCCCATCTTCCAGAGGCTGCCGCATCATATCCAGGGTATCCTTCCGGAATTCCGGCATCTCGTCCAGGAACAGAACGCCCTTGTGGGCCATGGAGATCTCACCGGGCCGCGGATTGCTGCCGCCTCCTGCCAGACCCGCATTGGAGACTGTGTGATGAGGAGAACGGAAGGGGCGGCGGGTGATCAGCGGTTCCTTCGCCGTCAGATGCCCCAGCACTGAGTAGATCTGGGTCACCTCCATAGATTCCTCCCAGGTCATATCCGGCAGGATCGAGGGCAGGCGCTTGCTGAGCATGCTTTTGCCGGAACCGGGCGGGCCGATCAGCAGCACATTATGGCTGCCTGCGGCCGCTACCTCCAGCGCCCGCTTTACATTCTCCTGTCCCAGCACATCCTTAAAATCCAGTTCCGTTTCCGCACTGCGGTCCGGAACCCACAGCGGTTCTTCCTCCAGCACCCGTTCCCCGTTCAGTCCCGCTGCCAATTCCGCTACGGTATGTACCGGAATCACGGCCGGGCCTCTGGCCAGGGTAGCCTCCGCCGCGTTCTCCGCAGGAACAAACAGATGCTGAACCCCCGCTTTCTTCGCCGCCATTGCCATGGGCAGCACACCGGAAATGGGGCGGATAATCCCGTCTAGGCTCACCTCACCCAGGAACGCACTGGTGGAACGGGGACGCCGGATGCAGCCAAGGGCTGCCAGTATGCTCAGAAGGATCGGCAGATCATAATGGGTTCCCGCTTTTTTCAGACTGGCCGGTGCCAGATTGACGGTAATATGACTCACAGGAAAGGACAGACCGCTGGATTTTGCCGCTGCCCGCACCCGGTTCCGCGCTTCCTTCACGGCCGCATCCGGCAGCCCGACAATATCGAAGCCGGGCAGGCCGCTGGAAATATAGCATTCGGCAGTCACCGGACTTCCCTGGATTCCGGTGATCCCAAGGGTTTTTACACTGCAGATCATGGACTGCCCTCCTTCAAATGTATCCGGATTATCATATCTTCTCCGCCGGGAAAAGACAAGCGCAATTGGGTTAACCCAAAATTAACCAGTTATAGAGCAAGCTGTACAGATTTCCAGAGACATTCTTGTTGAAAAGCATGAATTTTCGACAGGGGGGTCGATTGGTGGCTTTACAAAACGAGCGGAAAGTGGTATGATACTTAGGACAAAAATTGAATACTTTAGGAGGTATTTCGTTTTGGCAAGAAAATTTAAAACCATGGACGGCAATACTGCTGCCGCCCACGTCAGCTACGCTTTTACTGAAGTTGCTGGCATTTACCCCATCACCCCTTCCAGCCCCATGGCTGACAACGTGGACCAGTGGTCCGCTGCCGGCCGCAAGAACATCTTTGGCGATACCGTCAAGGTCGTTGAGATGCAGTCTGAGGCTGGTGCTGCCGGTACCGTCCACGGCTCTCTGGCCGCCGGTGCTCTGACCACCACCTACACCGCATCCCAGGGTCTGCTGCTGATGATCCCCAACATGTACAAGATCGCCGGCGAGCTGCTGCCCTCTGTCTTCCACGTCTCCGCACGTACCGTCGCTACTCAGTCCCTGAACATCTTCGGTGACCATTCCGACGTTTACGCCTGCCGTCAGACCGGTTTTGCTATGCTGGCTGAGACCAACGTTCAGGAAGTTATGGACCTGGGCGCTGTTGCTCACCTGGCTGCTCTGGAAGGCCGCGTTCCCTTCCTGAACTTCTTCGACGGTTTCCGTACCTCCCACGAGATCCAGAAGATCGCTATCTGGGACTACGAGGACCTGAAGGAAATGACCAACATGGAGGCTGTCGCTGAGTTCCGTAAGCACTCCCTGAACCCCGAGCGTCCCGCAATGCGTGGTTCCCACGAGAACGACGACATCTTCTTCCAGCACCGTGAGGCCTGCAACAAGTACTACAACGCTCTGCCCGCAGTGGTCGAGAAGTACATGGGCAAGGTCAACGAAAAGCTGGGCACCAACTACCAGCTGTTCAACTACTATGGTGCTCC